>JAZOUX010000065.1:0-6725 GCA_045658325.1 Christensenellaceae bacterium
TGGCAAAATATAAAATATATACTTACGGTTGTCAAATGAATATTCACGAATCTGAAAAGTTAGCAGGTATATTGCACGACCTAAATTACGAAGAAACTCAACTAGATGCTGAAGCCGACGTAATCGTGTTTAACACTTGCTGTATTCGTGAAAATGCTGAGCAACGTGTATTTGGTAACGTAGGTGCGCTTAAAAAATTAAAAAAACAAAAAAAGAATTTAATAATAGCCGTTTGTGGTTGTATGACTCAACAAAACGGGGTAGGTAAAACTTTGCAAGAAACGTTTCCTTTCGTTGATATCGTTTTCGGTACGCATAATTTAACGCTTTTTAAAGAATATTTGCAAAAGTTTATCTCTACAAAAAAACGTATTTTAGAAATAAAAGAAGACGACGGCTCGTTACCAAACGACGTAACGCCTTTTAGAACTAGTTATCCTAACGCTTGGGTGAACATAATGTACGGATGTAATAACTTTTGTACCTACTGCATAGTTCCTTACGTTAGGGGTAGGGAAAGAAGTAGGTCAAAAGACGATATTTTGCGTGAAGTTGATTTGCTTGTAAAACAAGGTTATAAAGAAATAACTTTGCTTGGTCAAAACGTTGACAGTTATGGTAAAGGTACTAGTTACGACTTTGCCGACCTTTTAACTGACGTTGACAAAATTGACGGCAATTTTAGAATTCGTTTTATGTCAAATCACCCCAAAGATATTACTGAAAAGGTTGTAAAAGTAATTAAATCAAGCAAAAAGATATGCAATTATATTCACTTGCCTTTACAGTCTGGTTCGACAAGTATCTTAAATAAAATGAATAGGCATTATTCATTTGAAAGTTATTTACAAAAAGTTAATATGATTAGGTCTAATTTAGGTGAAGTAGCAATTTCAACCGATATTATGGTTGGCTTTCCGGGTGAGACTGAACAAGACTTTTTAGACACGATTAAAATGGTTGAAACGGTTAGGTTTGACGGTGCTTTTACTTTCGTATACTCTCGTAGAAAGGGAACTAAAGCCGACTTAATGCCTGACCAAATTAGTGAAGAAATAAAAAAAGAAAGGATAATGAAATTAGTTGACTTACAAAACTCTATTAATAGAGAAAAGTCGCTTACATACGCAGATAAAACGGTACAAGTTTTATGTGAAGATTACGATAGTAAAAAAGACTATTATTTAGGTAGAGACGAGTTAAATAGAATGATTTATTTTAAGTCTAATACCAATATTTTAGGTCAATTCGTAAACGTAAAAATAACTGAAACGGGGGGAATTTCACTTTACGGTGAATTAGTATAATATGGGTTTATCACCAATGATGATTCAATATAAACAAGTAAAAAGCCAATATCCTGACTGTATAATTTTTTACCGTTTAGGTGATTTTTACGAAATGTTTTTTGACGACGCAATTAAAGTTTCAAAATTACTTGATTTAACTTTAACTGGCCGTGATTGTGGTTTAGAAGAACGTGCGCCAATGTGTGGCGTACCTTATCATGCCGTCGACGTTTATATTGCAAAACTAGTTGAAATGGACTTAAAGGTTGCTATATGTGAGCAAGTTACCGACCCAAAAGCAAGTAAAGGTCTTGTTGAAAGGGAAGTCGTTCGCATAGTTTCTCGTGGTACGATTACTGAAAATGCGCATATAGACGAAAAAACTAACAACTTTTTGGTTAGCGTTTACAACGATAAAAACGATTTTGCAGTTGCTTGGACTGATATAACTACGGGCGATTTTTACACTAAGCATATTAACGGCAAAAATCAAATTGATACGTTATGCGATTTATTAGTTAGAATTAACGCTAAAGAAATTATATGTTCGCAAAACTTTTATTCTCAAGCAAATGCGCTTCCTATTGTTGAGTATAAAGTTATTCCTAAATTTTCGCCGTTTAAAGACTACGCGTACAACGTTACCCATGCTGAAAGGGTTTTAAAAGAACAGTTTAACGTTTTAAACTTGCAATGTTTTTCAATAGAAGATAATAAACCAATAATATCGGCTTGTGGTTCGTTAATTGAGTATTTAAAAGAAACGCAAAAACACGCTTTAATCAATATTTCAAAAATCGTTTTAGAAGAAGACGGCGAGTTTATGTCTATTGATACCGTTGCTTTTAAAAATTTAGAAGTTGTTAAAACGTTAAGAGACGGCAAGCGATACGGTTCACTTCTTTGGCTTATTGATAATACTCTAACGCCGATGGGTTCAAGGTATTTATACGATATTTTAACAAAGCCGTTGCAAAATAAAGATAAGATTAATTACCGTCTTGACGGCGTTGAAGAATTCTATAAAAACACTTTAATGCGTAACGCCGTACATACTCTTTTAGAAACGTACCGTGATACTGAAAGGCTTGCTGGTAAAATTTCAAATAACGTAATCGAGCCTAAAGACGTAGTGGCTTTATCAAATTCGCTTTCGTTAATACCACAAATAAAGTTTACTTTAGCCGGAGCAAACAGTAAAATTTTAAACGACGTTACTAATAATTTAAGCGATTTTTCGTCTATTACTGACCTTATTAAACTTGCAATTAAAGAAAATCCACCAGCCGATACTAAAAACGGCGAATATATTAACGACGGTTTTGATAAAGAATTAGACCGTTTAAGACAGTTAAAAACTAACTCAAAAACCTTGCTTAGCGACCTTGAATCAAGAGAAAGGGAAGCAACGGGTATTAAAACGTTAAAAATAGGCTTTAACAAGGTATTTGGTTATTATATTGAAGTTTCTAATTCGTTTAAAGATAAAGTTCCGTATAGTTACGTTAGAAAGCAAACTCTCGTAAACGGCGAAAGGTTTATAACTGAAGAACTTAAAAATTTAGAAGAAGAAATTTTATATAGTAGTGAAAAAGCAAAACAAATTGAACTTGATATTTTTAATAAAATTAAAGAAATTTTAAAACAAAACGTTACTAAAATTATTACGTCTTCAAAATGCGTTGCCGTTTTAGACAGTTTAATATCACTATCAACCGTTGCAAAAAAATACGGTTTTACAAGACCAATAATTAACGATTTTGGTACAGCGCTTAAAATCGAAGGTGGTAGGCATCCGGTAGTTGAAGGTTTAATTAACGAGCAGTTTGTTCCAAACGACACGATTTTAGATTGTCAAGACAATCGTATGATTATAATTACCGGTCCAAATATGGCTGGTAAATCAACGTATATGCGCCAAATTGCAATAATTACGATACTTAGTCATATAGGTTCTTTCGTACCGTGCGTTAAAGCCGAAATTCCACTTGTTGATAAAATATTTACTAGGGTAGGCGCAAGCGACAGTCTTATTTCTGAACAGTCTACCTTTATGGTTGAAATGAGTGAAGTTGCTAACATTTTAAACAAAGCAACTAAAAATAGTTTAATTATATTAGACGAAGTTGGTCGTGGTACGTCTACTTACGACGGTTTATCAATAGCGTGGGCTGTTGTTGAGTATATTGCAAGTAAAATTAAGGCCAAAACGCTTTTTGCAACTCACTATCACGAACTTTCAGAACTTGAAGGTAAAGTTGAAGGGGTTAAAAATTATAAAGTTACCGTTAAAGAATTTAACGGCAAAATTATCTTTTTGCGAAAGATTATCGAAGGTAGCGCAAACAAGAGTTTCGGTATTGAAGTAGCGTCTTTAGCAGGCGTTCCAACCGACGTTACTAAGTACGCAAAACAAGTGCTTAAAAACCTTGAAAATAGCGATTTAAACAACAATACCTTTACTCAAACGGTAATTGATGAAGATAATTCGTTAAGTGAAATTAAAAACGCCTTAGTTGAGTTAGACGTTGACAGTTTGTCGCCAAGAGATGCTCTTGAATTTTTATATTCGCTTAAAAAACTTGTAAAATAATAAGGAAAATATGGCAAAAATCAATATTTTAGACAAAAAAATATACAACCAAATATCTGCTGGCGAAGTCGTTGAAAGACCTTTTTCGGTATGTAAAGAGTTAATTGAAAACTCTATCGACGCTGGTGCAAAAAATATTACGGTTAGTATTATAAACGGTGGCAAAAGTTATATTGAAGTAACTGATGATGGTCACGGTATAGGTAAAGACGATTTGCCTTTATCAATTTTACCGCACGCCACAAGCAAAATTTCAAGCGTTAGCGACTTAGATTTAATTAAAACGCTTGGGTTTAGGGGTGAAGCGTTAGCATCTATCGGTGCTGTTTCTTCTTTGACAATTTCTTCAATATTAGACGGGGAAAATATCGGTTATTCTATTACGACTGTCGGTGGTGAAACGGAAGCCGTAGTTGAAAGCCCTATAATAAAAGGTACTAGCATAATTTGTAAAGACTTATTTTTTAACACTCCGGCTAGGCAAAAATTTTTAAAAACCGATAAGCAAGAAGAAAACGACGTTTTAGATTTAGTTGCAAGGTTGGCTTTGTCAAATCCTTACGTTGCGTTTAAATTTTACGTCGATAATTCACTTTCACTTCAAACTTTTGGCGACGGTTTAAAAGATGCTATTTCGTCAATCTATAATGACGAATATTTAGTTAATTCTTTTGAGATTTCAAACTATAAAAACGGTATTAAAATTGAAGGTTTTATATCTAAACATAATTTTACTAAGCCAAATAGAACTTATCAAACGGTAATTTTAAACGGTAGATACGTTGTAAATCAAACGATATCTTCGTCAATACATAATGCGTATGCGCCGTATCTTATGAAAAGACGTTATCCGTTTTATGTGCTTAATATTACAATGCCAAACGAAGTGGTTGACGTAAACGTTACCCCAACTAAAAGTGACGTTAGATTTTTAGATAATCAAGTAGTTTACGGCACTATTTATTCGACTATTTCAAAAGTTTTAGACGGAAGCGACAAAGCCCTTGATATTATCGTTAAAGATAGCGTAGTTTACTATCCATCACCAAAAGTCGTTAAAGAAAGTCAAGATTTAAAGGCAGAAGATATTAAAGTTGTAACGTCTACAGGTACGGTTGAAACAGTCGTTAAATATCCAAAAGACGATTTTACTACTTTTGACGGTGAAGTTAAGGCGAGTGAAGACGTAACTTTATTTGGTATGTGTCCACAAGACCAAACGACTATACCTACTGAAAGTCAAATTGACGTTTTTGAAGAAAATAAAAAGTATATTCAAGAATTAGAGCGTAAAAAAGCACAAGAAACTAAACAAATTTCCGTTCAGTATGATGAAAGTTTAAAATTTGTAGGTCAAGTTTTAAAAACATATTTAATTTTTGAAAGAGTTGATGAAGTATTTATTATCGACCAACACGCTTCTCACGAAAGGCTTTTATATAATAAGTTAATTGAACAAGTAAAGGTAGGCAAATTTGCAATACAACCACTTTTAGTTCCTTATGAATTAAAGTTAAACGCAATCGAGTACAATTATTTGCAATCAAAGTTAGAGTATTTAAAAAATATCGGTATGGATATTGAGCCGGGGTTTAATAATAATTACTTTATTCACGCTCTGCCATACGAACTTATAGATATTGATTTAGACGAATTTTTTAACGACGTTTTGCAAGACAATTCGTTAAAAGTACATCTTCTTCCCGACGTTATTAATGAAAAGTTAATTCAAAAAGCGTGTAAATCGGCTATAAAAAGTGGTAAAGCGTTATCAAAAAGCGAAGTTGACAGTTTGATAACGTTATTAAACGGTGATATCAATTTAAAATGCCCACACGGTAGACCAATAGCAATAAGGCTTACAAGGGTTGAAATTGATAAATGGTTTAAGCGTATAGTATGAGTAAAATAATTATAGTTTGCGGGCCAACTGCGTCGGGTAAAAGTTCGTTGGCGTTAGAACTTGCTAAAAAATTAAATACTGAAATTGTATCGGCTGATTCCTTATGCGTTTATAAAAATTTAGATATTGGAACTGCAAAACCAACTAAAGATGAACAAAAACAAATAAAACACCATTTAATTGACGTTGTTGACGAAACTGAAAATTTTACCGTTTTTGACTATGAGCAAATGGCGTTACCTATCATTAACGATTTGTTAAGTAAAAATAAAACTCCAATTATTTGTGGGGGAACGGGGTTTTATATAAATTCTATACTATATAATCTAAGTTACGGTAAATCTAGTGAAAATAGTAAAATTAGGGAAGAATTAAATAATTTAGCCGTTGAAAAGGGTAACGAGTACGTTTTCAATTTATTAAAACAAGTTGATATCGAAAGTGCTGAAAAATTGCACCCAAACGACTTAGTTAGAGTTATTCGTGCGTTAGAAATTTATTATTCTACGGGCGAAAAAAAGTCAAGTCAAAACGACAAGGCGACTCCACGTTACGATTACGTTGCAGTAACGATTGATAGGGAAAGACAAGAACTTTATAACCGTATTGAGTTAAGGGTTGACCAAATGCTTAATGACGGGCTTATTAATGAAGTTAAAGGCTTAATTGATAAAGGTATAAATAAAAATCACCAATGTATGCAAGGCATTGGCTATAAAGAAGTTTACGATGCAATAATTTCAAACGATTACAGTAATTTAGAATATCTTTTAAAGTTAAATACTCGCCACTATGCAAAAAGGCAAATAACTTTCTTTAAAAAGTTACCTAATTTACAGTACGTTTCTAAAGATATTGACGTGGCTATCGAACAAATTATAAATATGATGCAATATTAAAGTTTTTATTTTGGCTTATTTTTTAGCATTTTAGTTTATAA
>JAZOUX010000066.1:0-24032 GCA_045658325.1 Christensenellaceae bacterium
AGATATTGATTTAGAAATTAAACATTTATACGAGAGTTTAAAAGGGGAAAAATACTTTTTTAAAGGGGCACAATGTATTGAAATAGGCTCAGGTGGGGGGTTTCCGTCAATTCCTTTAATGATATTAAGGGAAGATTTACAATTTACTCTTGTTGAATCGGTAAATAAAAAGTGTGTTTTTTTAAACGAAGTTATTAATAAATTAAAATTAAACGCAAAAGTTATCAACACTAGATGTGAAGAACTTGCTAAAAATAACGTTTATAGAGAAAGTTTTGACGTTGTTACGGCAAGGGCGGTTGCTAAATTAAACACTTTAAGTGAATATTGTATTCCGTTTTTAAAAATAGGGGGTTCTTTCGTTGCTTATAAAGGCGAAATTGACGAACTTAGTGAAAGTATGAACGCAATAAACGTTTTAGGTGGCAGTTTTATAGAAAAAGAAGAATATTCTTTACCACTTGATAAAGGTAAAAGGAAAATATATATAATAAAAAAGGTAAAAAACACGCCTTTAAAATATCCAAGGGGAAACGGTAAAGAAAGAAGTAAACCGTTATAAATATGAATATTATAAAAGAAAAAACGTGTGCTTTTACAGGGCATAGAATTATAAAAAAAGATATTAACGTTGATAATGTTGATAAAATAATAGATTTATTAATAGAAAGGGGAATAGACACTTTCTTAGTTGGTATGGCGCTTGGTTTTGATAGTTTATGTTTTGAAAGAATTTTACTTAAAAAAACTCAAAACATTAAAATAATAGCGTGTATTCCGTGTAAAAACCAAGATTTAAAATTTTCTTTAAAAGATAAAGAAAAGTATTTAAAACTTTTAGAAAGAGCCGACGAAAAGATTTATATGTTTGATACTTATGAAAACGGCTGTATGTTTGTAAGAAATAGATTTATGGTAGATAACAGTTCTGTTTTGGTAGCGTATATTTATAAAAAACAAGGTGGAACGTATTACACTGTAAACTACGCCGAAAAACAAAATAAAGAGATTATTTATATTTAATAAAAAAATGCTTAATTGTACTTTTTCCGTAAGGAATTGTAACAACTAAGCTTTTTTTATTATATTATAGTAGTTTTAACTATTACGTTTAAAGTAATTTTAATATTAAGTAAATTACTACCAGTTAAACAACTTTTTATAAAGCAACAAGTTTTAAGTTTAATAAACCTTTAACTTAAAAAATAGTGAAAACAAGCCAAAAAACGTGTTTTTAAATATTATTATAAGGTTAAAGATAATTTGTTAAAAATTTTTTGATAGCAATAATGGTTTATAACGTTTTATTTACAGTGTTAAGCCTTAATAAAGTTTCTTCTTTGCCTAAAATTTCAGCAATTTCAGTTGCACCACCAGGCGTAATTTCTAAACCCGTTAAAGCAATTCTCATAATATAGAACAACGTTTTTGATTTAACGCCCATTTGGTTAGCAAGGTTAGAAAGAGTGCTAAAAATAACGTCGTTTTTAAAATCTTCAATACCTTCAACACTATTTATAATTAAAGGAATTAACGTTTTTGCTGTTTCAACGCTTGATTTTTGTTTAGAGTTTTCAAATAAAGCGTTATCAAAAGAAGCAGGCTTTACTAAAAACGCCGTTTTTTCTTCGATATCGTTAAAAATTTCAATTCTAGTACGAACAAGTTTAGAAATTTTTAATAAATCGAACTTGCCGTAAAGAGCCGTCTTTTTAAAGAAAGGCTCAGCACGATTTAAAAATTCTTCGTCGCTCATTGCTTTCAAATATTCGCCGTTAAGCCAACGAAGTTTTACGTCGTCGAATATAGACGGAGATTTTGAAATGCCAGATAAATCAAAAAGTTCTATCATTTCGTTAAGCGTCATTTTTTCGGCGTTGTTTTTAGGACACCATCCAAGAAGGGCAACGTAGTTTAAAATTGCTTCTTCTAAATAGCCTTTATTAACAAAATCGTCAAAGTTTGCGTCACCGTAACGCTTAGATAACTTTCTTGTAGCGTCTTTCATAATTGTTGGTAAGTGAATATAAATAGGTCTTTCCCAACCGAAAGCGTCGTACATAAGGTTGTATTTAGGTGTTGAAGACAAATATTCAGTACCACGAATAACGTGCGAAATTTCCATTAAATGGTCGTCAACTACGTTTGCAAAGTTATAAGTAGGCAAACCGTCTGATTTAATTAAAACGTTGTCTTCGAGTTCGGCAAAATCAACGTCGATAGAGCCAAAAATTAAATCGTCGTAATGGCTGGTGCCTTCGGTTGGAATATTTTGCCTAATAACGTACGGTTCGCCGTTTTTAATACGTTCTTGAACTTCTTCTTTTGAAAGAGAAAGACAGTGTTTGTCGTATTTACGGTTGCCTTTATCGTCGGTTAAACTTTCAAGCCTTTCTTTAGTACAAAAACAGTAATAAGCACCGCCAAGTTCAACTAATTTTTCAGCGTATTTTAAATAAATATCTTTTCTTTCAGTTTGAATATAAGGACCAAAGTTACCACCAACGTCTGGGCCTTCGTCATAAACAAGCCCAGAATTTAAAAGTGAAGAATAAATAACTTCAAGGCTACCTTCTACGAACCTTTCTTTATCGGTATCTTCAATTCTTAAAATAAAATCGCCACCGTGGTGTTTTGCGAATAAATAAGCGTAAAGTGCCGTTCTTAAACCACCAAGGTGCATAAAACCCGTTGGGCTTGGAGCAAATCTCGTTCTAACTTTTTTGTTCATAAAATCTCCTATAAAATCTCGTTTTTAATTTTTTCTTTTATAACTTGTAAGCGGTTATCGTAAAAATAACTATATATTTCGTCGCCACTAACTATTAAGTGGTCGTAAAAATTTACCTTTAAAGAATTTAATAAATAAATTAATTTTGCCGTCAATTTGTCGTCGTCAATCGACGGTTTTGGATATTTTGAAAAATGATTATGACAAACTATAACTGAGTTAGGATTATTTAAAATAACGTTTTTGGTTAATTCTTGTAAATTTATTATAACGCTATTTTTGCTTCCCGAGTCAAACTTTTCAATTTTAGTAACTAAGTCTTTTTTGTTTAAGTATAAAACGTAAAAAAGTTCATGGTCAGAGTCTTTAAATAACGAAACAACTTTTTCTTTTGCTTCGGTAATTGAAGAAAGCGATTGACGTTGTTTTGTTGAAATATTTGTAATTTTATTAACGTAGCCAAGCAAATTTAAAAACAATGCGCTATTTTCACCCAAACCGTCAATAAGTTTTAGCGAATTAACGTCGGCTTTTAATATGCCGTTAAGCGAGCCGAAAGCATCTAAAAGTTTGTGTGCAATATCGTTAGTGTTTTTACGGGGAATTGAGTAAAAAAGCAACAACTCTAAAATTTCGTGTTCCGAAAACGACTCTTTTGAAGATATAAATTTTTCTTTTAACCTTTGTCTGTGTCCTTCGTGAAGGTGATTTTGCTCGCTCATTTGTTCGCTTTATAAAATCCTTTAAAATAAAATTTTAATAATTTACTTATTATTATAGCATAAATTATAAAAAAAGTGTATAATAAATATGGTATTTATTAAGGAGATTTTTATTTATGAGTAAATATTTTGAAAATAGTATAGAGTTTTTAAAAGAACTTATAAAAATAAAAAGCGTAAAGGACAAGCCGTTACCTAATATGCCTTTTGGTAAGGGAATAAATGACGTTTTAACTTTTTGTTTGAATCACGCTAACAATTTAGGTTTTAAAACTGTAAATTATTCTGGTTATGCTGGCGAAATACTTTTCGGTGAAGGTGATGACTTAGACGGATTAGCCGTGTTATGCCATTTAGACGTAGTGCCCGAAGGTGACGAAACTTTATGGACATATCCACCTTATAGCGCAACCGAAGTTGACGGCAAAATTTACGGTAGGGGCGTGATAGACGACAAAGGCACGGTCGCCTTAATTTTATATATTCTAAAAGAGTTAAAAGACAATGGATTTGTCCCATCAAGAAAAATTAAGTTAATAGTTGGTTGTGATGAAGAATCGGGTAGTTCTTGTATGGCGCACTATAAAACGGTTACCACAATGCCAAGACAAGGCTTTTCTCCCGACGGGCAATTCCCCGTTATTTTTGCTGAAAAAGGCATTTATAGGTTGACAATCAAGCAAAAAAAGCATAAAAGATTGTTAAAAGTTAAAGGTGGAGAAAAAATTAATATTGTTTGCGATAAGGCTTTTTGTGAAATTGAAAACTTAACTGAAAGCGAAAAGCAGGTTGCCGAAAAATTTAAATTAAAAGTCGATGGCAACACCGTGTATTCTTACGGAAAAAACGCACACGCATCAACGCCAGAACTTGGAATTAACGCCATTGATAAATTAGTTGAGTTTTTATGTGAAATTAAGTTAATAGACAAAAAAATTCACGACGGACTTTTTAAAGATGAGTATAAAATAAAAGAGTTAAAAGACTACTCAGGCAACTTAACTATGTCGCCAGATATTATAAGGTTTGACGACGACTACGTTTATATTGACGTTGACGTTCGTTACCCCGTAACCTATTCGTTAGACCAAATAACTAGTCTTTTTAATAAAATAGACAAAGTAGAAAACGAAGAACACACTGCGCCGTTAAGCGTTGACAAAAACGGAAAATTTATTAAAACGCTTTTAGACTGTTATAGAAAAGTGACGGGTGATAATTCTGAACCGATAGCTATTGGTGGTGGCACTTACGCTAAACAATTAGTTGAAGGCGTAGCGTACGGCCCACTTCACTCAAAAGATACCGGCCCACACGAAATTAACGAATATTCTACGATAGAAGAATTAAAAACCAACTACAAAATTTATTACGAAGCAATAAAAACTTTATGTCAGTAAAAACAATTTTAAAATAAGTAATATTACGTTTAGCCATAAGGCTAAAAACGTAACTGCTTGTGCAGTTGGCGTTCGCTTGGCTTGGTTAAACTTATAAAAACTTAATCTTTGTGGATAAAAAACCCACTATACTTCGCTAAAAACGAAATATAGTGGGTTTCACTTTTTTATAAATTAAAAATTTCTAAAACAAACCACAATACTGCGATTGGTTTTTTTAACTTTAATTATAATGCTACGACTTCAACGTTGATTTTTGCACTAACGTCTGGTAAAAACTTAATTTCAACCGTGTAAAGACCAAGATTTTTAATAGGATCTTTAAGTAGAACCTTCTTTTTATCAACGTTAAAACCTAATTCGTTAACGGCATCGGCAATTTCTTTTGCAGTAATCGAGCCAAAAATTTTACCGTTTTCACCACATTTAATTTTAAGGGTAATTTTTTGACCTTTTAACTTGCTTGCTTGTTCTTTTAACGCCTTAATTTCTTCATTTTTATGGAATTCAATAGATTTGTTTTTTATGTTAAGGCTGTTTATTTTTACGGCAGTTGCTTCTTCGGCAAGACCTTTTTTAATAAGGCAATTCCTTGCGTAGCCGTCAGAAACTTCAATAACTTCACCTTGTTTACCGGTACCTTTTACGTCTTTTAATAAAATAACTTTCATAATAATCTCCTTACAATATAAAGTGTAATATAAAAAAGCAGTTTTGTCAATATTAAACGCGACTTCTCTAAACAAAAAAAGACGCAGTTTTGCGTCTTTTAATAGTATTTTAATTATTCACCTTTGAAAGGAAGAAGGTCGGCAATTCTTGCTCTTTTAATTGCGCTAGCAAGCATTCTTTGGTGTTGTGCGCAAACGCCAGTCATTCTTCTAGGAAGGATTTTACCTTTTTCAGTTACAAACTTTTTAAGTTTTGCAACGTCTTTGTAATCAATTTTTTCAGTTTTATCTACACAGAAAATGCAAACCTTTTTTCTTGGTGCTTTTCTAATAGGTTTTTTAACTTGAACAGTCTTTTCTTCCATAATTATCTCCTTTAATTAAAATGGTAAGTCGCTATCGTCAACTTCAGTGAGAGTAGCGGGTTTACCTGGCTTAACGTCAGCGGGCACGTCTTGTTCGTCCCCCCTGTTAGTTGTTAAAAATTCAACTTCGCTAGCAACGATATCAGTAACGTTTCTTTTAATACCGTCTTTATCTTCATAAGAACGGTTTTGTAAACTACCAACTACTGCTACCTTACTACCTTTCTTTAAAAACTTTCCGCAATTTTCAGCAAGGTTACGCCAAACTATTACGTTAAAATAGTCTGTTTCCCTATTACCGTCAGCGTTAGCGTAAGTTCTATTAACTGCTAAAGCAAAACGGCAAAAAGCAATACCGCTTGAAGTTTCAGAAAGTTCTGGGTCGCGAGTTAAATTTCCAATTAAATAAACTTTATTCATAATCTCACTCCTTTTAAGCTCTTGTAATCAATCTTCTTAAAATGCCGTTCGTAATACCTGCAACCCTTTTGAGTTCGGCGATTAACGCAACGTCACTTTCAAAAGACATAAGAACGTAGTAACCTTCAGTTTCGTAATTGATAGGGTAAGCAAGTTTTTTAACACCCCATTTGTCAACTACATCAACTTTACCATTATTGTTCGCTACAACGCTTTCAAACTTTGCAACGATGGCATCTCTTTCTTCGTCAGATAACTTTGTAGAAAGGATATAAAGCATTTCGTACTTTCTCATATTTTTTTACCTCCTGGACATATTGGAATACAGTTGACCTTGTATTCAAGGTATGATTTTTTATAACAAAAAAACCACTCTTTAAAAGAGCAAGTATATTATATATAATAACCAAAAAAATGTCAAACGAAATTTTAACAAATATTTATAATAGAAAATATTGTGCCCAAAAAGTATTTAGACACAATATTTTTGATTTTTATTCGATTGTAGACATAATTTCGTTAACCGTATCTTCAGCATAACGCATTGCTAATATCGTTTGCTCTAAAAGGTCGTCGAGCGAAATGCCTAAAATTTCTGCCCCCGTTGTTATAACTTCACGCGAGCAACCCCCGGCAAATTTTTTATCTTTAAACTTTTTTTTGAGAGACGAAAGTTCTAAATCGCACGCACTTTTGCTAGGACGCATTTTAACGCAAGCAAAAATTAAGCCCGTCAATTCGTCAACGGCAAAAAGCACCTTTTCCATAAAATGAGTAGGCTTAGCCGTAGTTCCGGTAAGAGAATAACCATGCGAACAAACCGAATTAATAAAGTCGTCGTCAAAGCCTTCGTTTTTTAAAATTTCAACTGCTTTTACGCAATGTTCTTCGGGGCATACTTCGTAATCAATATCGTGCAATAACCCAACCATAGACCAATATTCTTCATTGTGCCCATTTTGTTTAGCAAAGTATTTCATAACCAAAGAAACGGTTAAACCGTGCCTTATATGAAACGGTTCTTTATTATATTTTTTTAATATTTCAAGCGTTTTATAAAAATCCATAATAAATCCTTTATTCAATGAAAGGTAATATTTCTTGCATTAAATCGTCTTTAGTTTTATAGCCGATAAACTGCGCTACGGCTTGTCCGTTTTTAAACAAAACGACCATAGGTATGCTAGAAACTTTAAAAGCGTAAGCAAGTTCGTTTTCTTCGTCAACGTTTATTTTTGCAACTACCATTTTTCCGTCGTACTCTTTTTCAATTTGTTCAAGTTCTTGGCCAAGCATTCTACAAGGGTAGCACCACGAAGCCCAAAAATCTACAAGTACCGGAAGTTCGTTTTTTAACACGTCTTGTTCAAAATTGTTTTTAGTAATTTTAATTTCCATAATTCACCTTAAAAAATAAATTCCCTTGTGGTAGGGAATTTATTGCTTAATTAATAATTTTCTTCACGAAGTTCAAAATAACTTTGTGGGTGAGCGCAAGTTGGGCAAAGTTCAGGGGCTTTAGTGCCAACTACGATGTGACCGCAGTTTCTACATTCCCAAACTTTAACTTCACTTTTTTCAAAAACTTTTGCCGTTTCAACGTTGTTTAAAAGAGCACGGTATCTTTCTTCGTGAGTTTTTTCAATCGCTGCAACCAAACGGAATTTTTCAGCAAGTTCAGGGAAGCCTTCTTTATCAGCCGTTTTAGCAAATTCAGCGTACATATCAGTCCACTCATAATTTTCGCCTTCTGCAGCCGCTAAAAGATTTTGAGCAGTATTGCCAAGTTCACCAAGTTCTTTAAACCACATTTTAGCGTGTTCTTTTTCGTTATCAGCAGTCTTTAAAAAGATAGCCGAAATTTGTTCAAAACCTTCTTTTTTAGCAACTGAAGCAAAATAAGGATATTTGTTTCTTGCTTGAGATTCACCTGCGAAAGCAGTTTGTAAGTTCTTTTCAGTTTGTGTACCAGCGTATTTATTCATTTTTTTCTCCTCAATAAGTATTAATTTATCACCACTTTGTTTGCATACTGGGCAAACGGCTTCAACAGTGTCTGGTGCAGTAAAAATTTCACCACATACTTTGCATTTATATTTAGCCATAAAATTCTCCTTTATATATTATTTATCTTAATTGTGATTATAACACAAAAATTTTTATAAGTAAATATTAAAATAAAAAAATTTTTAAAAAACCTAAAAAAAGAATAAGAAAAAACGTCGATTTTAATTAAAATTTATTGACATAATACAAAAAGGGTGTTACAATAAGCGTAATTAAATAATAGAATAAGATAGAGGCGCATTTGTTTAAGAGTAGTACGGTAAAAAGTTGCCAAAACTTCGTATGAAAGGGAATAGATGCCGAAGTTTAGTAAGGTGGCTCTTACTATGCTGGCAAAACGGTTAATATCCGTCTTGTTGTCGTAATATTACGGAGTGCTATTCTTGTTGTCAATTTTAATTAATGACGGGGTGGCTTATACAACCGCCTTTTTTTATTTTGTATAGGAGATATTATGAAAAACACAATTTTTACGGGCGCAGCAACGGCGCTGGTTACACCACTTAACCAAAACGGTGTTGATTACCAAAAACTTGAAGAATTAATTGAGTTCCAAATTAATAACGGCATTGACGCTATCGTTGCCGTAGGTACAACGGGTGAAGGCTCTACTTTAACCGACGAAGAACATAAAGCAGTTATGAAGTTTTGTGTAGACAAAGTAAACGGTAGAGTTCCCGTAATTGCAGGCACGGGTTCTAACGACGTTGAGTACGCAATTTCGCTTACAAAATACGCTTGTGAAATTGGTGCAGACGCAATGTTATTAGTAACGCCTTATTACAATAAAGCAACGCAAAAAGGACTTATAGCGTCGTTTACGGCTATTGCTGATGCTAGCACAAAGCCTTGTATTTTATATAACGTTCCTTCAAGAACGGGCTGTAATTTATTGCCAGAAACTGTTAAAGTTTTAGCAAAACACCCAAATATCGTTGCTATAAAAGAAGCGTGTGGAAACATTTCGCAAATAGCAAAATTGTTAAGTTTAGTTGGTGACGAAATTGACGTTTATTCAGGTAACGACGACCAAATCGTTCCCGTTTTATCGTTAGGTGGTAAAGGCGTTATTTCAGTATTATCAAACATAATGCCAAAAGAAACTAGCCAAATGTGCAAACTTTATTTTGACGGCAAAGTTAAAGAGTCTTGCCAAATGCAACTTCGCTTATTACCTTTAATCGACGCGTTATTCTGCGAAGTAAATCCTATTCCGGTAAAAGCAGCCGTAGCAAAAATGGGTTATTGCGACAACTATTTAAGGCTTCCTTTAACACCAATGGAAAGTGCTAACGCTGAAAAACTTTACGATTTAATGAGAAAAGAAAATTTAATTAAGTAACAGGTACTTTATGAAAATATTATTAAACGGAATGTGTGGGTTTATGGGCAACGAAGTCCTTAAACTCTGCAAAGAAAATTATTTAGATTGTCAAGTGGTGTGCGGTGTTGACGCTTTTTGTAAAGAGCAAGGTGAAATACCTTGTTTTACAAGTTACGACGACGTAAATATTGAAGCCGATTGTATCGTAGACTTTTCGCATCACAGCGTAACGGAAAATTTATTGAAATTTGCCGTATCAAAAAAAATTCCTTTAGTGTTATGCACAACGGGGCATACCGAAGAAGAAAAGCAAGCCGTTTTTGAAGCGAGCAAGCAAATTCCTATATTTTATTCGGCGAATATGTCAATAGGCGTATCGTTACTCGTTGAACTTGCAAAAAAGGTTGCAGTTAGTATGCCTAATGCCGATATTGAAATTATTGAAAAACACCATAATAGAAAGGTAGACGCTCCTAGTGGCACTGCGCTTATGATTTACGACGCTTTAAAACAAGTGCGTGAAAACGCAGTTGCCGTTATGGGCAGAAGCGGTCAATCGAAACGCACTAAAGAAGAAATAGGTATACACTCGTTACGCATGGCGAACGTCGTTGGCGAACACCAAGTAATAGTTGCTACGGCAAATCAAACTATTACCCTTAAACACGAAGCGCACAACCGTGGGCTTTTTGCTGAAGGAGCATTGACGGCAAGCGTATACTTAGTAAAACAAACGGCAGGGCTTTATAATATGCAAAGCATGCTTGCTGAATAAGGGGTTTTATGAAAATAGCAATTTACGGTTACGGCAATTTAGGTAAAGGTGTTGAAATTGCCACTAAGTACAATAAAGATATTGAACTTGTTGGTGTTTTTACAAGAAGAAATCCAAGTAGTGTAAAAACTCTTTTAGGCACTAAGGTATACAGCGCAAATGAAATTTTGTCTTTTAAAGACCAAATTGACGTTTTAATTATTTGTGGTGGCAGTGCAACCGACTTGCCTATAACCACTCCAGATTTAGCACGAAACTTTAACGTTGTTGACAGTTTTGACACACACGCTAAAATACCAAGCCATTTTGAAAACGTTGATAAGGCAAGCCGTGAAAACGAACGTATAGCGTTAATATCTTCGGGTTGGGACCCAGGTATGTTCTCTATTCAAAGGCTTTACGCTAACGCAATTTTACCAAACGGAAGCGATTATACGTTTTGGGGTAGGGGCGTAAGCCAAGGTCATAGCGATGCGATAAGAAGAATTGACGGCGTTATTGACGCTAAGCAATATACCGTTCCTATTGAAGACGCATTAAACAGCGTTAGAAGTGGTAAAGAGCCTATTTTAACTACAAGGCAAAAACATTTAAGAGAGTGTTATGTGGTTGTTAAAGACGGCGCAAACAAACAAGAAATTGAAAGGCAAATAAAAGAAATGCCTAATTATTTTGCTGATTACGACACGACGGTTACGTTTATAAGTTTACAAGAATTAAAAGAAAAGCACGGTGGAATTCCACACGGTGGCGTTGTAATTAGAACGGGTAAAACGGGCAATAACGACGAAAACACTCACGTTATAGAATACAAGTTGAAATTAGATAGTAACCCAGAATTTACAGCAAGTGTTTTAGTTGCCTTTGCAAGAGCAATATATAAAATGTATAAAAGGGGCGAAAGGGGTTGTAAAACGGTTTTTGACGTTGCTCCTAGCGACTTAACTAGTATGTCGCCAAACGAAATTAGAAAAAATTTATTATAAAATTATGATTAAAGGTTTAATTTGTGACAATTTACAATTAAATGAAAGGGGCGAATTGCTTTTTGCAGGTTTAAACACCGTTGAACTTGCTAAAAAATACGGCACTCCTTTATACGTTATGGACGAAAACAAAATTCGTCAAAACTGCAAAACTTATTACAACGCCGTAAAGCAAGCGTTTGGTGATAAAGGGGGAGTGTTATACGCTTCAAAAGCCTTGTCGTTTAAAAAGATTTACCAAATCGTCAACGAAGAAGGTTTAGGTATTGACGTAGTTTCGCAAGGCGAAATTTTCACGGCAAAAAACGCTAATTTTCCACTCGAAAAAGCCTACTTTCACTCAAACAATAAAACTGACGACGATATAGAGTTTGCGATAGATAACGGCGTTGGTTATTTCGTTGTTGACAACGAAGAAGAACTTTTAGCAATTAACGAAATTTCTTTAAAAAAGGGCGTTAAATCAAAAGTATTACTTAGGCTTACGCCGGGCATAGACCCCCACACTTACGAAGCCGTTTCAACAGGTAAAGTCGATTCAAAATTTGGCTCGCCTATCGAGACGGGACAAGCCTTTGAAATTACAAGAACGGCACTTTCTTTAAACGGAATAACTCTTTACGGTTTTCACTGTCACATAGGTTCGCAAGTGTTTGATTCAAGCGTATATTTTCAAGCCGTTGACGTAATGCTTGATTTTGTAATGCAAGTTAAAAAAGAGTTGAATTATACAACTATACAGTTAGATTTGGGTGGTGGATACGGCGTAAAATACGTTGAAAGTCAACCTAAAATAGATATTAAAGAAAACCTTTTACAAGTAGGTAGATATATAAATGAAAAGGTTAAAGTTTTAGGTATTGAAGCCCCTTATATTTTGTTTGAGCCAGGTAGAAGCATAGTTGCCGACAGTGGTTTAACTTTATACACGGTAGGCACGGTTAAAAGAATAAAAGGCTACAAAAATTATGTGTCGGTTGACGGTGGTATGACCGACAACCCACGCTACGCCCTTTATAAAGCCGATTACACTTTAGTTCCTTGTTACGATATGTTAAAAGAAAGGGATATGGTTTGTTCGGTAGTAGGTAGATGTTGTGAAAGTGGTGATATTATTCAAGAAAACGTTAATATGCCGTCAACTATAAAAAGGGGCGATACAATCGCTTGTTTAACTACGGGCGCTTATAACTTTTCAATGAGTTCAAACTACAATAAGGTTTTAAGACCGGCAGTCGTTATGCTTAAAGACGGCGTTGACTATTTAACGGTAAAACGTCAAACGTTAAGCCAACTAGTAATAGACGAAATTTAAAAACAAAAACACGCTGTCGTCGCTATACTCTAAGTAAAACGACTAAATAAATGTTTACGGATATGCAATATTTCCTACGGCAAGTTGTGGGTTATTTAATTTAGCTTTGACACAAGCCAAAAAATAATTGCTATGAAACAATCAATATAGCGTTTAGTTAAAAGGTTAAAAATAAAACTCGTTTAACTTAACTTTTGTGGATATAAAATGCCCACCATATTTCGATTTTGCGAAGTATAGTGGGCTTCGCTTTTATTAAAAATTAAAATTTCCTATGAATAGAGCGTCTAATACACGCATATTACAAAAAATTCAAAGTTAAAAGACATTTTTTTAAAAAAATATTGACATAAAGGAAAAAATGTTATATTATAAATATACTTAATAAATTTAGTATAGGATTAGCATAGGTGCAAACCTACTAAATAAAACAAACAAAGTGTATATCAAAAGTGTGTTTATAAAAATTGATATAACGGCATATAATACCATTGATATATACTTTTTGTGAATTATAAAAACGTAATTTCACAAACTAAAATGGGTAATTAACACGATAGGCGTGTTAAAATAAGTAAAGGAGATTTATAATTATGAAAAAGAATTATGAAACACCTGAAATTACTGTAACGCTTTTAAAGCAAGACGTATTGCTTAGCGAATCAGTAGTAGACGAAAAGGCCGGCGCGGCTAACAACTGGGGATGGACTTTAGATTCCATCTGGAACAGGTTTATTTAATAGGGGGGCAAAGAAATGAAAAAGAGTTTACCTATTATATTATTAAGCGTGTTCACGTTAGCGTTCTCAGCATTTGGGTTTTTAGGTATACAACCGGTAAAGGCAACGACGGAAATTGACGGTATAACTATAAACGAAGCAGACGTAGGATACGAAGGCGTATCGTTAACGTATGCAGAACAACAAGAAATTGCTGACGGCGTAATGGGTTCAGGTGACGGCAAAATGAAGTTTTATTCTTCATTAACACAAGACCTTTATACTAGTTTAACGGACAAAGATTACAAAACGGGTACATTAATTATTCCAGCGGAATTATTAACGGGTGCATCAATAGAAGAACAATACGAATCGTTAAAAATTGACAAAGTAGGTGGGGAAAACGGCGCGATAAACGTTGACACAACACTATGCTGGACGTTATACGACGTTGATGACGATGGTGAAGAATTAGACGCAGACGACGAATATTGGGCGATGGCATCGCTTTATAATATTCCAAGAGCATATTACGGTGTAGAAATGGTTGCAAGACCATATTTAGCAATAAAAGAAGCAGGTGCAAACGATTACACATACGTTTACGCAACAGCAGACGGAATTACTAAATTCTATTCACTTGCAACGACGGCACTTGGTAAATTAGAAGAAGGCGATTTTGACGATAAAGAAGAGTTAAAAACGGCTATTACTGAAGATTATACTAAGTTTAACGTAACTTTCCATTTTGCTCCACTTAGCGAAATGAATAAAGATTTCGTTAACGATTACAACCAAATACCTTATCAAGAGTCAAGAACGTTTAAAGTATCATACGGTGGCATTTTACCGTCTATTAGTGCCGTATACTCTGGTACTTACTATATGAACTATGACGAAACTCAATACACTAAGAGAAAGGGTTTTTACAACGCTGATAGAACTGCTTTCGTAATTCAAATGGGTGGTGCTATGGCTGAAAGCGACATAAGTGTTGAAGACGGTGGTTCTGCAGATGCTTCGTTTGATTACTATACAAAAACCAACTATACTTTCTTAACTAAAGTATACGGAGATATGAATCTTTACGAAGAAGAAGCACCTTCAAACCTTATTGACGACTTCTCTACGGCTCAATCAGTTACGGCTGCTTACGGTCGAAGCGTTGACAGTAATACAGGTAAATATACTTACGCTAAAAGATACGAACATACTAACGCAACGTGGTATAGCGAATATACGGCAGTTGATTATAAAACGGGTGAAAACGTTACTGAAAGTGGCGTTTTAGCAGTTTCTTCACAATTCGTAACGAATGCAATTAAAGAAGGTGGCGTTGCTACTGGTAAATATGAACCAGCCACAGGTTCGCACTATTTCCACTTTACGTCATCAATAAGAAATAATTCTTTCTGGCGAAATTCGTATTCAAGTGGTAAAAAAGTAGATATTACTGAAGAAGATTTTTATACAAACGCAAACACAAAAAGCGACTACGACTACATTAACTATAGAGTTTTAGTTGCAACTACGCTTCCAGGCGTTGAAACGGTAGCGTTAAGTGGCTTATACGGTTTTGGTAACTACGCTAACCAAAACCCTACTAAAGTTCCAGTAAACCAATGGGTGAACATTAGAATTGAAAGGGGTCAAACTGAAAGAGTAAGTTCTAGCTACGGTGTGGCTGCTTATCGTGATAATAATACGTCAGATACGACTGTTTTACAAATAACGTCGTCTGGCAATGAACAAAAGGTTGAAGGCGCGTTCACGTTGCTTATCGACTATTTCGCTTATGAAAGAGATATGCGTATTGGTGTAAACGGTCAAACGGGTTACCGTACCATTGCAAATACACACGCACATAAAGACGTTAACGTATACAGCGTAAGGTACGACAAAGTATCTACGCCAGTGGGTGATCAAGTTGAGTTATCTACGGTATTAACTAACGGTACTATTAACTATACGGTTATCGACCCAGACGGTCAACCAGTTGTATTAACAGACGGTAACAAGTTCGTACCAACTAAACTTGGTGATTATACGGTTAAAGCAACTTGTAACGATTATGTTTTACAAGCAAACACCCGTTCACTTTTCAAGGCAGTTTCTAAACAATACGGCGAATTAGTATTTGAAGTTAGAGCAAGAAACGTTACGCCTACACTTAAAAATGCAGAAGGTACGGCTATTGACCTTACACAATCGTTTAACATTGGCAACCCAGTTACTATTGACTTTGCAGTTGAAGGCGTAGACACAATCTTACCTGAAAATGCAGTTTACGAAGTTAAATATTTATTAAACGATTCAAGCGTTACGGTAACTGACGGTAAGTTTACTCCGTTAAACGCTGGTGATTATAGCGTAGTAGTTAAATATACTGACGCAAACGGATATCAAAGCGTTTCTAACGCAGTTATCTTAAAAACTATTGGTAGAGTTGTAACTCCATCGTTCTCTATTGGTGGCAATGTTATTGACTTAAATGAAGCAGTTATTATGGATAGCGTTGTAACGATTAGCGCAACTGTTGAAGGTCTTGACGACGTAGTTGCAGAAAACTTTAGTTACAAAGTAATTAAGTTAGATAGCAATGAAGCGAAAAACTATGAATTTGAAGTAGGTGTTGACGGTCAATTCGTTGCTGGTTTTGCTGGCACTTACAATATCATCGTTTACTATCAAGAAGGTGAAGTTGTTCACGCATCTGAAACGTTCGTTATGACTGCTAAGACGGAAGTTGGTTATTTCAACGACTTCTCAGATTCTGATACCATTAGGGCAGCATACAGAATAGATGCTGACTCAAAGTCTTATAAGTCAGACTACTCAGATACTGGTATAGCAAGGGGTATGCTTGCTGACGGGGAAACTGAATGGAAACCAGAATATCACAATGTTGTTGAAGATCAATACGGTGAAATTAGATACGGTGTAATTTCTACAAGGCCACAACCAAGAACTACAGAATGGGGCACTGGTGCACTTGGTATTAACTTAAGGTCTTACAAATATAGGGATTCAACTGCCTGGGCAACGGCTGGTCTTACTAAGTTAATTAACGGTAACACTACTAATACAAGTAGTAGAGAATATCAATCGCGTATGATTAATGCTGGTAAGTGGGATTATATTTCAATTCCTATTTATATACCTAAGAAAGACGCTCAAAAAGATGAAACTATTTCAGTAAGGGCAGTTTACAGCGTTCATACTTGGAACGTTCCTTACAACACTTGGTATGAACTTAGATTTTCTAAGCAACGTGCAGTGTTTAACCTCGCTTCGTCAAGTCTTATCAACGTATTCAATAATAATAGTTCAAATTCTCCGATAATCTTCCTTGCAAGTTCTAAAACAGCAGGCGCTTATACGACGAACATGTATCAAGAAGTATATTTTGATAGTATGTCGTTTGAAGTAGACGAAACTTATACTGATTTTGAAAGTTTTGATATTGAAGTTGACGGAACTACTAAGTTAAACGCTGATACGGGTATTGTAAACTTCTATCACTACAAACCAGCAGAAGGTCAAACTAAATATACTGGTATTCCAATGACGTTTACTATAACAAACGCAAAAGCCGGTGGTAAAGATATTGACCCTAGCAAAATTAAAGGCGTAAGTTTAATTACTGACGGTCACGGTTCTTACACTTACAAAAAAGTAACTGAAGATGGTGAAGTAGCAGGCACGTCAAGTGACTTTAACAAACTTATCGTAAACAGCGTATTAAATGGTTCAGCGTTAGGTAAAAACCAATCTTGTATAGCAATAAGGTTTACTTACGTTGACGATTCAGACCCTGAAAACGTTAAAACTTATAGAGCGTATAAGTGTATAGTATTTAACGTTGGTACAAGTTACTTAAAAGATTTACCTACTGCGTAATAAATTTTGTAACAATGACGCTAATTTAAGCGTTTAAAGTAAGCAAATTCCCTAGCCGAAAGGCTGGGGAATTTTTTATTATACTAAAAAATTCCGTTTACGCATAGTAAACGGAATTTTATTTATAAATCTTTAATATAAGATTATAACTAATTAATATTCAATTTTACTTTCAATATATTCTTTCAACTTATCAATTGGTAATCTAATTTGTTCCATCGTATCTCTATCACGAACAGTTACCGAATTGTCAGTTTCACTTTCAAAGTCGTAAGTAATACAGAAAGGAGTACCAATTTCGTCTTGACGGCGATAGCGTTTACCAATTGAGCCGGCTTCGTCAAAATCAATGGGGAAATACTTGCAAAGCGTTTGTTGAATTTCAATAGCCTTGTCGCTAAGTTTTTTAGAAAGTGGTAAAACTGCCGCCTTGAAAGGAGCAAGCGTTGGGTGTAAGTGCATTACAACTCTCGTATCGTTTTCTCCAACCAATTCTTCGTCGTAAGCGTTGCAAAGAACGGCTAATACGCACCTTTCAACACCAAGCGATGGCTCAACGACGTAAGGAATATATCTTTCGTTAGTTTCTGGGTCAAAATACGATAAGTCTTTACCAGAAACGTCTTTATGTTGGTTAAGGTCGTAATCAGTTCTATCGGCTACACCCCAAAGTTCGCCCCAACCAAACGGGAATAAAAATTCAAAGTCGGTAGTCGCTTTTGAGTAGAAGCAAAGTTCTTCTTTCGAGTGGTCCCTAAGACGAATATTTTCTTCTTTTAAACCGATACCTAAAAGCCAATTATGGCAAAAACTACGCCAATAATCAAACCACTCTAAATCAGTGCCGGGCTTGCAGAAAAATTCAAGTTCCATTTGTTCAAATTCGCGCACCCTAAAAATAAAGTTACCAGGCGTAATTTCATTTCTAAACGATTTACCAATTTGACCTATACCAAAAGGAACTTTTTTACGCGTAGAGCGTTGTACGTTTACAAAGTTAGTAAAAATGCCTTGCGCCGTTTCAGGACGAAGATAAATAGTGTTTTTACTGTCTTCAGTAACGCCTTGGAAAGTTTTAAACATTAAGTTAAACTGTCTAATATCAGTAAAATTATGTTTGCCACAAGTAGGGCAAGCAATGTTATGTTCGTCTACGAAAGCCTTCATTTCAGCGTGAGTGAAAGCGTCGATAGGTTTTTCTAAAGTATAGCCGTTTTCTTGCACCCAGTCTTCAATAAGTTTGTCAGCCCTAAACCTTTCGTGACATTCTTTACAGTCCATAAGTGGGTCTGAAAAGCCAGCCAAGTGACCAGATGCTACCCAAGTTTGTGGGTTCATTAATATTGCAGCGTCTAAGCCAACATTATAAGGATTTTCTTGTACGAATTTTTTCCACCAAGCCTTTTTTACGTTGTTTTTAAGTTCAACGCCAAGTGGACCGTAGTCCCAAGTGTTTGCAAGACCACCGTAAATTTCACTGCCGGGGAAGATAAAACCCCTAAGTTTACATAAGTTTACGATTTTTTCCATAGTTGCTTTATTGTTTGCCATAATGTTCTCCTTTATTTAGGTAAATTTTAATAGAAAATTAAAATATTGTCAAGTAAATTCGTTATTATCGCTAACTAAACTAAAAAGCATTTTACAAACGCACCTTTTTATGTTAAAATATAGTATTATACAATACATATTTTAGTTTTAAGCAATTATTTTCGTTTTTGGGGTTATTATGGAAGCAAAAAACTTTATTGAAGAAATTATTAACGACGAACTTGATAGTGGGGTTGTAAATGTCGTACACACTAGGTTCCCACCAGAGCCAAACGGCTATTTGCACATTGGCCACGCTAAAAGTTTATGTTTAAATTTTGGCATAGCGTCTAAATATAACGGCGTATGCAACTTATTCTTTGACGATACTAATCCGTCTAAAGAAAAGACTGAGTTTGTTGATGCTATTAAAAAAGATATAGAGTGGTTAGGGTTTAAGTGGTATGAAATTCATTACGCTTCAGACTATTTTGACGTTATTTACGATTTAGCCGTTAACTTAATTAAAGACGGCAAGGCGTACGTTTGCGACCTTACTAGTGAAGAAATTAAAAATACTAGGGGTACTTTGACTGAACCTGGTGTAAACAGTCCTTATCGAGATAGAAGCGTTGAAGAAAATTTAGACCTTTTCACCCGTATGAAAAATGGAGAGTTTAAAGACGGCGAAAAGGTGTTAAGGGCTAAAATTGATATGGCTTCGCCTAATATTAATTTAAGGGACCCGGTTATTTATAGGGTTTTACACGCAACTCATCATAGAACGGGCGATAAATGGTGCATTTATCCAATGTACGATTTTGCTCACCCTCTTTGCGACAGTCAACAAGGAATTACTCACTCGATTTGTACGCTTGAGTTTGAAGACCACCGTCCTTTATACAACTGGGTTATTGAAAACACTAAAGTTGCCCACAAGCCACGCCAAATTGAATTTGCAAGGCTTAACGTAACTAATACCGTTATGAGTAAGCGTTACCTTAAAAAACTCGTTGAAGACGGCGCTGTTGACGGGTGGGACGACCCGCGTATGCCAACTTTAACCGGTCTTCGTAATCGTGGTATACCTGCAACCGCTTTAAAAAATTTTTGTGAAGAAATTGGCGTTGCTAAAGCCAATAGCGAAATTGAAATTAGTTATTTTGAACACTTTACGAGAGACTATCTTAACCAAAACGCCGAAAGGGCAATGGCTGTTGAAAATCCTTTAAAAGTTACCATAACAAACTACGATAAAGACGGCGAGATTTTAGAGTTCGATATTAACCCAAATCAACCCGAACTTGGTAAAAGAAAAATCACTTTTTCTAAAACTATATATATAGAAAAGGAAGATTTTTCAGTTTGTCCACCACCAAAATATTTTAGACTTAAAAAAGACGGCTACGTCCGTCTTAAAAACGCTTACATTATTAAATGTGATGATTACGTCGTTGACGAAAACGGTGAAGTTACAGAACTTTTATGTTCTTATGTGCCAGAAAGCCGTTCGGGTGCTGATACTAGTGGTATTAAGTGCAAGGGCGTTATTCATTTCGTAAACCAAAGCGACTGCGTTCCTTGTGAAATTAGAAAGTACGAATATCTTTTAAAAGACGCTGAATACGTTGGTCAAGATTTTAGCGAGCGTATGAATTACGACAGCGTGCATATTTTTAACGGCTACGCCGAGCCTTATATTTTAGGTTGCGCCGACGATACGCCTTTTCAAATTTTGCGTAAAGGCTATTATAAAAAAGTCGTTAAAGGGGATAAGTTAATTCTTTCTGAAATTGTTTCAATGAAAGACGGTTTTAAAAAATAAATTTTAGGTGATTATGAAAAAGTTAAAAAACGTTTTTGAATTATTTTTAATTTTCTTTAAAATAGGGCTTTTTACTTTTGGTGGCGGTTACGCTATGATTTCTATTTTTGAAGAAGAGTTTTGTTCAAAACGAAATTACATTACGCATCCCGAATTTTTAGAAATGGTTGCGCTTGCCGAGTCTTCACCAGGGCCGATAGCAATAAACAGCGCAACTTATATCGGTTATAAACGCGCTGGGTTTTTCGGTAGCTTTTTTGCAACGATTGGCGTGGTTTTGCCGTCGTTTATAATAATATATTTAATCTCGTTGTTTTTTGACGAGTTTATGAAATTTACAATAGTGCAAAAGGCGTTTAACGGTATTAAATGTGGTGTAGGGGTTTTAATTTTTAACGCTTCAATCAAAATGTTTAAAAAAATTCCTAAAACTGCGTTTAACACAATTTGGTTTACCGTAACGCTCGTTGGTATGCTTTTAGTAGAACTTTTCGCAGTTAAGTTTTCAGCCGTACTCGTTATATTGTTCGGTGGTATGCTTGGTTTAATTACAACGCTTATCAATAGTAAAAAAGCAAGCAAGGTTGAACTTGGCGACGGTATAAGCCAACACCCTACCGAAACTGAAAGCAAGGGGGACGAATAATGAATATTTTTGAATTGTTTTACGTCTTCTTTAAAATAGGGCTTTTTTCGTTCGGTGGCGGTTACGGTATGATTCCGCTTATTAAAAGTGAACTTTTATCAAGGGGGGTTATCACCGAAAAGGTTTTACTTGATTTTATCGGCGTTGCCGAGTCTACGCCAGGTCCGTTTGCTGTTAATATTGCAACCTTCGTGGGTAGCAATATAGGTGGATTTTTAGGTGGCGTTTTAGCGACGGTTGCAGTCGTTTTACCAGCCTTTATTATAATGCTTATAATTTCAGCATTATTAAAAAACTTTAATCAAAACAAGTACGTTAAAGGGTTTTTAGGCGGGGTTGAGCCTTTTGTAATAGCATTAATTGCTAGCACGGGCATTTCAATTATAGTAAAAAACGTTTGGATTAATTTTGGTAATTTTGCCGTTGCACCGTCATTTGCAATTAATAGTTTAATCGTTACGGCTTCGCTATTAATATTGACCTTTTTATATAAAAAGGTTTTCAAAAAAAATATGTCGGCGATACTACTTATTATAATTTCAGCAATTATTGGCATAATATTTATGTAGGTGAATTATGAAAGTTTATTTTAACCCAGACGAAAAAATTACTAACGCTATAAGGAACGCCGTTAAAAAGAAAGACGGCTTTTGCCCTTGTAGGCTTGACAAAGTTGAAGATAATTACTGTATGTGCAAAGAGTTTAGAAATCAAATTGCCGACCCTAATTTTGAAGGCTTTTGTCATTGTAGGCTGTATTATAAAGAAAAATAATATAAAAATCGACAATTTTTTATAAAAAGTTTTATAATATGACAACATGTTGGCATATTTAGTTTAATAACATAAGATTGCAAAGGGGGTAATCTTATGAAAAAATTGTTACGTTTGCTTAAAAAATTGTTAAAAAAACAAAAAGGAATACAAATTAAAGATAAAGTTTATATAGACTGCAGAGATTTGTTTTTAGTTTCAGTCCCTAACGAAACGGCAGTCAAACTTTAAACTAAAAGTTGGTTATGAGTAAAAAAACAGTAGTAGTAGGAATGAGTGGTGGCGTTGATAGTTCGGTTACCGCACTTCTTTTAAAAGAACAAGGGTATAACGTTATCGGTCTTTTTATGAAAAATTGGGAAGAAGACGATGAAAACGGCGAGTGTACTGCCGAGACGGATTATGTAGACGTTCGTCGTGTTGCAAACTTGCTGGATATTCCTTACTATACCGTTAATTTTGCAAAAGAATACATGCAAAGGGTGTTTTCGTATTTTTTAAAAGAATACGAGTGTGGCAGAACGCCAAATCCAGACGTTTTATGTAATAGAGAAATTAAGTTCGGGCCTTTTAAAGAATACGCTAAGGCGTTAGGTGCTGATTTTATTGCTACGGGGCATTACGCTGGCGTTAGGCACGACGGTGCCGTGCATTATCTTTTAAAAGCAAAAGACCAAAATAAAGACCAAACTTACTTTTTAAACCAATTATCGCAAAATCAACTTGAAAACGTGCTTTTTCCTTTAAGCAACTTAGATAAAAGCCAAGTTAGAAAAATTGCCGAACAAAATAATCTTGCTACGGCTGAGAAAAAAGACTCTACGGGCATTTGTTTTATAGGCGAAAGAAACTTTAGAAAGTTTTTAATGGAGTACATACCCGCAAAGGAAGGCTTAATTAAAACGTACGACGGTAGAGTTTTGGGCAAACATTACGGCTTAATGTATTACACGATTGGTCAAAGGCGTGGGCTTAACGTTGGTGGGCAGTCAGGTGACGACGGTAGATGGTTCGTTATTGAAAAAGATTTAAAAAACAACGTTTTATACGTTGCTCACGGCGCAGAAGATAAACTTTACAGCAAGGGCTTGTTTATGAAGTCTTGCAACTTTATGCCAGGCACGCCAAATACTAGAACTTTTGAGTGTACGGCTAAATTTCGTTACCGTCAACAAGAGCAAAAGGTTTTAGTTAATATTCGTGACGACGATATTTACGTTGAATTTGATGAAAAGCAAAGGGCTATTACCGAGGGGCAGTACGCAGTGTTTTATAAAGACGATTTGTGCCTAGGTGGTGGCGTTATTGAAAAGGCTGATTTTTAATAAATTTAACCGTTTGCTTTTCTATATATAATATATAATATATATAATAGAGCGTTCAAAGTAGTTTTCGGTGAAAGAATTGCACCGTTTAAGTTTTACGGTTACGCTAAATTTTGAATAGGGGGGTTTTGCAACCCCCTTTTTGTTTTATAAAACTTACAAAAAACCCAAATTTCAGCCAAATATCGCAAAAAATAAGATGCAAAAAATTAGCCATTGTGTAAAAAAACAAAAAAAGAGTACAAAAAACACAATATATAGGGGTATAAAAAATTTTTTAAAAAAATCAAAAAAAATGTTTGACAAATTATTAAAAATATAGTTTAATATACGAGCATCACTGATTTAGCAGTTATATTTATTATTGCTAAGGGCGATAAAAAGCGTTGTAAAAAACGCTAAAAATCAACTAAAAAATTTATTAAAAAAAATTAAAAAAAGTAATAAAAAATAGTTGACAAATAAAACCCCTTATGGTAATATGTATAGGCTGTCGATTAGCGCAGCACTCGAAGAACTGTAGTTCTTTATTAAGTA
>JAZOUX010000067.1:0-3635 GCA_045658325.1 Christensenellaceae bacterium
CCACCTAAAATATGCACGCCTTTTTTGGCTAATTTAAACATATAATCGGCATATTCGTCACTTGAAATTTTATATACGGTTTTACCATTTTCAACGCTAGGCAACCCAGCGTTTGGATTTACTATTATTGGCACTGACGAATATTTTATAAATTTATCAACCAATTTAAGCATTACGTCTGGACCGAAAGAACAATTCATACCTATCGCGTCAACGTTTAAACCTTCAAGCATAGCAATGGTCGATAAAATATCGCCACCGGTTAAAAGTTTACCGTTTTTATCAAAAACGTTTGTTACGAAAATTGGTAACGACGACTCTTCTTTACAAGCAATAACGCACGCTTTAGTTTCGTACGAGTCGTTCATTGTTTCAACGATAATACCGTCTACACCACAATCGCTAGCCACTTTAACGCTCTTTTTAAAAATTTTAACGGCTTCTTCAAAATCAAGGTCGCCAAACGGCTTTAACATTTTACCAAGTGAACCGATATCAAAAAATACGAAAACGTCTTTTCTATTACCCCTAGCAATTTTTGCAAGTTCGATAGACTTAGTTATTATTTTTTTATAAGTTTTGGGATATTTTAAACAGTTTGCGCTAAAAGTATTTGCAGTTATTATATTTGCGCCCGCATCAATGTAGTCTTTATGTATTTTTATAACTTCATCGGGGTGAGTGAGCGATAAGTCTACGCTACTAGAAAATTTTAGCCCCCTATCTAAACATAAAGTTCCAAAACCACCGTCAAAGTATAATCTTTTTCGTTTAATTTCATTTAATATATTCATTTTCAATACCTATAATTGCAGTAATCGTTTTAGTTGGACTCATAAGTAAACTGCTTGAAAGATTTACACTTAAATACTTATCGGCTTCAACGATTTTTAAAAACGACTTTTGATATTCTAAAGATAAATCGCCGTAACCAACGCTAAAACGGTTTTTAGTTTTATAATTTTTAGTCAATTTTTTATCGACTAAATCGCATAGACTTTCACTTAAAGCCGATGCTATGGCATCAAGTATAAAATGTTCGTAAGTTGATTTTACCGAATATTTTAAAAGCGTTTTATCAACTAAATGTCCAAGCGTTACGCATAAAACAATACACCTATCACAGCCGTTTAAATTACGGCTTAAAGACGTGCTTTTTACACTAATTCCATCAATAATAATTTCTTTATTTTTATAGATAATATCTACGATTTTAGCCGAGTATTTAGCGTTTACACTTTCTCTAATCAAGGCTTCGTAATTATCAATAGCACTAGGAAAATCGGATTGCTTAGCCATTAAACGACTGCTTAATTCCTTTTTATTAATTACGATATTTTTAGCATCTACTTCGCCGTAAAAAAAGTTAATCACCCTTCAAAATCTCCGACAAATTGTTTTTAATTTGGGTTGCTACTTCAACTTTATTCATTGAATAAACGTGAACGGCGTTTATACCGTTAGCGTAAAGGTCTATAATTTGTTCTGTCGCATAAGCAACGCCTGCTTGCATCATTGCTTTAGGATTTTCACCGTATCTATCTATAAGTCTTAAAAAGCGTTGTGGAAGCGGTGAACCCGAAATACTGCAAATTCTTTTAATTTGAGTAGCGTTCGTTACCGGCATGATACCAGCAATTACCGGAACTTTTACGTTTGCTTTTAAAAGCCTATACAAAAAGTTGTACAAAACGTTATTATCAAAAAACATTTGGGTAGTTAAAAATTCGCAACCTGCTTCAACTTTATATTTTAAACCGTCAATATCTTTAGACAAATTTTCACTTTCTGGGTGACCTTCGGGATAGCAAGCACCACCAACACAAAAATCACCGAACTTTTTAATATCATAAATTAGTTCGCTAGCGTGTTTATACGAAGCAGTTTCAATAGAAGCACCTTCAACTAAATCGCCCCTAAGTGCTAAAATATTTTTAATATTATTGTTTTTTAAGTTATTAAGTTCGCTTTGAATTTTATCTTTAGTAGAAGAAACGCACGTTAAATGGGCAATAGAATTTACTCCCATACCGTTTAATTCTTTACATATTGTAGTCGTATAAGCCGAAGTACCACCACCAGCACCGTAAGTAACGCTCATAAACGACGGATTTAATTTTGCAATATCGGTAGCGCAAGATAATACGCTTTCAAACTTATCACTCGTTTTTGGTGGAAAAACTTCAAATGATAAACTTGGTTTTTTACCGTTAATAATTTCGGTTATTTTCATAATATCACCTAATTAAATGGGGCAAGATACTACTTGCCCCTTTTTTTATGCTTTTATTGGTTCGGCGTATTCAATGCCAAACGTGTCAACCGTAACTTTTCTCATAATTACGTCTTTAAGTGGTTTGTCGTTCCAGTCTACGTCGCAGTTTGCAATTTCGTCAACAACGTCCATACCTTCGATTACTTTACCAAAACTAGCGTACTGACCGTCAAGATGTGGAGAGTCTTCGTGCATGATAAAAAATTGAGAGCCAGCCGAGTTTTTATCAACTGCCCTTGCCATTGAAATAACGCCCCTAGTATGTTTTAAGTCGTTTTTAAAGCCGTTAGCGGTAAACTCACCCTTAATTTTATACTTAGGACCACCCATACCCGTTCCCGTTGGGTCGCCACCTTGAATCATAAAACCAGCAATTACCCTATGAAAACATACGCCGTTATAAAATTCTTTATTTACTAAGTAAATAAAATTATTTACGGTATTTGGTGCGATTTGTGGATATAATTCAACTTTGATAACTTTGTCGTTTAATAATTCAATAGTTACAATAGGATTACTCATCGTCGTCTTCCCCATAAGATTCGTCGTATTTATCTAATAATTCTTGTAATTTTTCCCACTCGTCGTCACTTTCAACCGGTAAAAATTCACCTTCAGTGTCGTTAGTTGGTATATACCTTGCAGCAGAAATTACACCAGTATCGTCTTCACTAAATACAACGTAATCGTCAGTATATCCATCTAAATTAGTCGTAAAAAGTATAGTTACGGTAACTTCTTCACCGTCTTCGTTTACTATTACCATCTTGTTGTCTACTAAATCTGTCATAATATTACTCCTTATCGTATTTAACTAATTCTATACCCGCTTCTTTAAGTAATTCTAACGAAAAATCATCGGGATAGCCGTTATTATACACTACTTTTTTAATGCCTGCATTAATTATTAACTTCGTACAAATAGTACAAGGTTGATGCGTAACGTATATCGTTGAACCTTCTACTGAAATACCCATTTTTGCCGCTTGACAAATAGCGTTTTGTTCAGCGTGCACGGCAAAACATACTTCGTGCCTTGTACCAGACGGAATATTTAACTTTTTCCTTAAACATTCGCCCTTTTCTTTACAACTTACCACGCCACTTGGAGCACCGTTGTAACCCGTTGCTAAAATTCTATTATCTTTAACGATTACTGCGCCAACTTGCCTATTTTCTTGATAACAACTTGACCACGAGCCTACGCAATTTGCCATTTCAGCAAATCTTTTAGTCCATTTATCCATAGTAACCCCCCAATATTGTATATATTATCACAATAATTATCAATAATCAACGGTTTTTTCTTTATATTTTCAAAATTTACCATTTTCGCCATTTTTTTTGTAAAAAATTACCA
>JAZOUX010000068.1:0-15794 GCA_045658325.1 Christensenellaceae bacterium
GGCTTTTTTGATTTTCTTAAAATCAATTTTACGGCTGTTAACCGAAGGGTCGTAGGTTCAAACCCTACACGGGGAGCCAAAAAAAGACTTGTTTTTTTGCAAGTCTTTTTTGTTTTAATTTAATCTAAATTTTAACGCTTCGCTTTTGATAAATTCGTCTTGACAATTAGTATATACTTGTCGGCGTGTCTAATAATTTTGCTGTTTAGGTAGTATGGTTAGTGTTTACAGATTGGGCTTAATTGTTGATAATCACGGCTAGATTACGACATTTCACGCACTTTTAGGCGTGGGCGTGCTAGTTTTGTCTATATATAATAAGAAAATTATTATTGTAAAAACGAATAAAAAAGGCGTAAAAAATATTTAAAAACAATTAATTTTATATATTGACTTTTTAGTGTTGTTATGAAATAATAAATAAGACAAATCAATTTGCCGTTATAAGAAAGGGGGAAATATGAACAAACTAAAAGTTGGCTTTATCGGTCTAGGCAGACGTGGTGCTGCTTACGGCATGACGGATAACAGTATTGGTCTTTTAGGTAACTTGCTTAAAATTTCTAACGACGCAGAGGTTACGGTTATTTGCGATACTGACCAAAAAAGGCTAGACTCGGCTTCTAAAAAAATAGTAGAGCACGGCTATCCTGCGCCAATGCAATTCAAAGATTATAAAAAAGTTATGACTGCTGGAGTTGACGTTATAATTATTGCAAGGGGTTGGGACTTGCACGTTAAAGTTGCGCTTGACTGTATGCGGGCTGGTATACCGGTAGCAATGGAAGTAGGCGGTGTTCATAATATTGAAGATTGTTGGAAGTTAGTTAACTGTTATGAAGAAACGGGCACGCCTATTTTCTTTATGGAAAACGAGTGTTTTGGTAAATCTGAAGCGTTAATGACAAGTTTAGCGCGTAACGGAGTTTTGGGAGAAATTAGTTTTGCACAAGCATATTATTGCCATGATATTCGTGAGCAAATAGTATCAAAAATTAATTATAGATTTGAAGAATATAAAAATTACAACTGTGAAAACTATCCTACTCACGACGTAGGTCCACTTGCTAAGATTTTAAACGTGACTAGTGGTAACCGTTTCACAAAGTTGGTTTCAATGTCATCAAAATCGGTAGGCTTGCACGAATATATTAAGTCTAAGCCAGAATACGCTAAAGAAATGGCAGACGTTAAATTTGCCCAAGGCGACGTTGTTACGACTATGATTCAATGTGAAGACGGCGCAACAATTTTCTTAAAATTAGACACGACGCTTCCTAGACTTTGCGAAAGTGGACATACTTTAAGTGGAACGAAAGGGTTTTACTGTAAGACTACGGGTTGCGTAATTTTAGACGACGGCAAATATAACCACGAACTAGACCCGTATAGCAAAGCCTTTTGGAATCAAAAAGAATATTACGAATATCTTCCAGACGAGTGGCATTTAATTAGCGAAGAACAAATTAAAAGTGGTCACGGTGGAATTGATTATTTAATGTTTAAAAAGTTTTTCAGTTGTTTAAAAGAAAAAAAGCCAATGCCTATTGACGTTTACGACGCGGTTACTTGGATGAGTATTACTGCTTTAAGCGAACAGTCTATTAAAAACGGCTCAATGCCAATAGACTGCCCAGATTTTACAAGGGGCAAATATAAAGAACGTAAAACAGTTGATTGCTTTAAATTTCCTATTATAAAAAAATAACAAACAAAGACCTATTTTAGCATTTTGCTAACGTATGTCTTTACTATTGAACTGTTTAATTTTTGCTACGATATAGGCGAGAGCAAATAGCGTTAAATAAAGATATTTTTATTTTACAAGCAGTGAGCAAGCGTGTTATTATATAAATTAGAAAATAAATTTCACAAAATATCTTTACAAAAAATACAATAAGATGTATAATCAAAATATAAAAATAATAAAGGAGCAATCAGTATGAAAGTAATTATTAAAGACGATTATTCTAAAATGTGCGAGTGGGCTGCAAACCATATTGCAGACGCTATCAATAATCATAAAGAAAGTAGGCCTTTCGTTTTAGGGTTACCAACGGGGTCTTCTCCGCTTGGCGTTTACAAAAACCTTATTGAAATGAACAAGGCTGGCAAAGTTACCTTTAAAAACGTAGTAACTTTTAATATGGACGAATACGTTGGTCTCCCTAGGGAACACGACCAAAGTTATTGGTATTTTATGCACGACAATTTTTTTAATCACATAGATATTCCTGCTGAAAATATCAACATTTTAAACGGTATGGCTGAAGATTTAGAAGCAGAGTGCGCTCTTTACGAAGCAAAAATCGCGTCATACGGTGGTATTGATTTATTCTTAGGTGGCAGTGGCGTTGACGGACATATTGCGTTTAACGAACCTTTCACGTCTTTAACTTCAAGAACAGGTGTTCGTGCGCTTACTCAAGATACTTTAATTGTAAACTCACGTTTCTTTGGTAACGACGTAAACAAAGTTCCTAAAACGGCACTATCGGTAGGTGTTGGTACGGTATGCGACTCTAAGCAAGTATTGTTACTTATTAGTGGTCACAATAAAGCGCGTGCTTTAAGGCACTGTATTGAAGGTGGTGTTGACCACGCTTGGACTATTAGCGCGTTACAATTACACAAAGATGGTATTATTGCTTGCGACGAACCTGCTTGTGGTGAATTAAAAGTAGATACATACAAATATTTTAAAGAAATTTACAAAAACGAAAAGTAAATAAACGTTAGCGTAGTGAATAATACACTGCGCTAAAATTTTAATGACGTTATGGACAGCATAAATAAAACTTTATATATTACTCTTTACGGGAAATCCTATGTAAGTAAAAAAGGAATAATTTTAAAAGATTTTAAAGCCGAAGAAATATGTGAAAAAGGTCAAATTAAAATAAAGGCAAAGTCAAAATGGCTTGCCTACTATATGGGTATGCGTTCAGCCGTTTTTGATAAATGGGTAAGCAAGCAGTTGTCTTTATATCCAAACGCTACCGTTTTGCATTTAGGTTGTGGGCTAGATAGCCGAGTTTTAAGGGTAGGCAATTTTAAAACGGCTTGGTACGATATTGATTTTAACTCCGTTATTTTAGAGCGCAAAAAACATTATACCGAAACTGAATTTTATCGTATGCTTTCAGCCGATATTCGTGACGCGTCTTTCGTTGACGAATTGCCTAAAACCGATACGGCAATAGTAATTTTAGAAGGGGTTAGTATGTACTTGACTAACGATGAGTTAATAACAGCCCTAAAAAAAATAACTAGCCACTTTAAAAGGGTGAGCCTTTTAGTAGACTGTTATACGCCTTTTGCCGTTAAAATGAGTAAAATTAAAAACCCGGTTAAAAGCGTAGGGGTTAATACCGTTTACGGAATTGACAGTCCAAGCGTTTTAGAAAATGGCACGGGCTTAACCTTTATCGCCGAGCGTGAGATTACCCCTAATTGTTTAATAGAGCAATTAAAAGGGGTAGAGTATTTTATTTTTAAAAATCTTTACGCTGGCAAAACGTCAAAAAAACTTTATAAACTATACGAATATAAAAACGAGCATTTTGAGTAATTCAAAATGCTTTTTGTTTTAAAACTATTTGTAAAACAAGTTCGTTTATGTTATAATGTCAAAAAGGAGCAAATTATGGAATTTATTATATTAGCATTAGTAGGGCTGTTTTTAATATACGCAGGAATATTGAACATTAAAGGTAATCTTTCTCTTTTACACTCGTATCATAGAAAGCGTGTTAAAGAAGAAGACAAGTTGGCTTTTGGTAAATTGATAGGGCTTGGAAACATTATAATAGGTGCAAGTTTAATCGTGGTAAGCCCGCTATTGTTCTTTGCTGACTATTTAACTTTAAACGCGCTAAAAGTTACGGGGTTTATAATAATGGGCATAGGCTTAGCGATTGGTTTAGGCTTAAGTTTTTACGCTATGATTAAATATAACAAGGGTATTTTTTAAAAAAGGTTTTATATGGAAGCATTATGGATAATGTTTAAAAACGTACTGGTTTTCGTTTTGTTGGCGTTGCCAGGCTTTATATTAGTTAAAAGTAAAATTTTATCGCAAGAGCAAAGTGGTGGGCTTTCAAAATTACTAATGTACGCTGGTATGCCTTTTTTAATTTTGTCAAGCCTTTTAAACAACGTTACTTTTGACAGTAATCTTCTTTTAACGATTTTAATAGTTGCCGTAGTAGGCGTAGCGTATACGGTTATAGCCTATTTTGTTTCAAAACCACTTACACAAAATGAAAAGCAAGAAAAAACGCGTGGAATGATGCGCTTTTGTATGGTCTTTTCAAACAATGGATTTTTAGGAATACCATTAGCAATGGCAGTATTTGGTGCTGACAGTAAAGTGTTAATGGTGTTAATAATTGTAAATATAATAACTAACGTTTTAATGTACACTCTAGGCATATATTTAATTTCGGGCGATAAAAAAATGATGAGTTTTAAAAAAGCGTTACTTAACCCAGCGTTAATTTCTTTCGTTATAGGCGTTATTTTAAACCTTGTTAATATCAAAGAATTACTGCCCGAAGCCGTTACCTTCTCAAACTATTTTTCTAATATAGTTACGCCTATTTCAATGACGATTTTAGGTATGAAGATGGCTGGCGTACGCTTTTTAGACTTGTTTAAGTCTTTAAAAACCTATTACTTAGCGTCTATAAAATTAGTAATTATGCCTATTTTAATTGCGGCAATCTTGTTAGGGCTTAGTTTAATTTTACCTAACGGCGTGATAGGGGCTGATATAATCGTAGGCACGTTTATTGCTTTTGCTATGCCTACGGCAGGGCTTTCGTCAACGTTTGCCGACGCGTATAACGGTGATACTAAAAACGCCGTAGCATTTACCTTAACTACTACTATTTTGTCAATCATAACGTTACCGTTACTTTATTGGCTACTTTACTTGATAGTATAAAAATTTGAAAACGAGCAATTTTTTGCTCGTTTTTATAGTTTTACCAATATTTTTAGTTAGTGTTTAATTTTTTAAAAGGCAGTGCAAAAAAATTGCAAAAAAAATCAAATTATGCTATAATCTATGTTGGAAAGACTTTTTATACTAAAAATTTCACAAACGAGTAGGGCTTGCTTCCTAATTAACCCTACGCCGTTATTTAGATATACGCTTGCTTTACCATAGTTTTTAGGTATATCAAGCAAAAAATTAAGGAGAATTTTATGTCAATTGCAGAATTTTGGAGTCAAATGACAGGTAATCCGTTATTATTTATAGCCGTTATTTTAACGCTTGGCGTTATACTCGTTAACGGTTGGACGGATGCACCTAACGCTATTGCAACGTGTGTTACTACAAGGTGTATGAAGCCGAAAGCGGCAATACTTATGGCGGCTGTTTTTAACTTTTTAGGAGTTTTCGTTATGACGCTTGTTAACGCTTCCGTTGCTGAAACTATAACTAAAATGGTAAACTTCGGCACAGATTCGACGGAAGCCATTATAGCATTAAGCGCCGCCTTATTTGCCATAGTTACTTGGGCAACGCTTGCTTGGGTGTTTGGTATTCCTACTAGTGAAAGCCACGCGCTAATTGCAGGTTTAACGGGTAGTGCTATTGCCCTTCACAACGGTTTAGCCGGCGTAAACGGAGCTGAGTGGGTTAAGGTTTTATACGGTATAGCAATTTCAGTTACACTTGGTTTTGGTTTAGGTTGGTTAGTTTGTAAAGCCGTTACAAAAATTTGTTATAAAATGAGCCGTCCAAAGACCGAACCGTTTTTCAAAGGTGCTCAAATAGCAGGTGCAGCGTCAATGGCGTTTATGCACGGCGCTCAAGACGGTCAAAAATTTATGGGCGTTATACTTTTATGCGTATATATGTCGCAAGGTAAAGCAATGCCGTCGAATTTAGACGTTAACTCATTATGGTGGTTAATAGTTATTTGTTCGGTAGTTATGGCTGCTGGTACGGCTATCGGTGGCAATAAAATTATTAAAAGCGTTGGTATGGATATGGTTAAACTTGAAAAATATCAAGGTTTTTCGGCAGATATTGCAGCAGCAATTTCACTTTTATGCTGTTCGGTATTCAGTTTACCAGTTTCAACAACTCACGTTAAAACAACGTCAATTATGGGCGTAGGCGCTGTAAAAAGGGTGTCGGCTATTAACTTTAGCGTAGTTAAAGATATGGTTCTGACGTGGATTTTAACTTTTCCAGGTTGTGGGTTAGTGGGCTTTTTAATGACAAAATTATTTATGTTTTTATTTTAATATAGATTAAAGGAGATAATAAAATGGCAAAAAGCGATAAATTTTATTTTGAAAATTTCGTAGCAAGTACGGAACTTGCAAAATCGGCGGCAACTTATTTAGTTGAGTGCCTTGAAAATTACGATGCAAACAATATTGAAAAAATGCTTGAAACAATGCACGTTATTGAAAACGACGCAGATATTAAAAAACACGAAATGGACGAAGCGTTAGCAAAGGCTTTCGTAACTCCCGTTGACCGTGAAGACTTAGACTTAGTAAGTCACCAAATTGACGACGTTGTTGACTTAATTGAAGAAGTTTTACAATGTTTTTACATTTACGATATTCAAGCAATCAAGCCAGAAGCGATTGAATTTGCTAAAAACATAGTTAAATCGTGCGACCTTCTCGTTAAAATAATGAACGAATTTGAAAGGTTTAAAAAATCTAAAGAACTTCACTCTTTAATCGTTACTTTAAACGACTTAGAAGAAGAATGCGACGATTTATATTTAGCGTCAATGCGTGCGCTCACTAAAAACGAAACTAACGTTTTAGAAGTTTTTGCATGGCGTAAAACTTACGAAAGTTTAGAAAAATGTGTTGATACTTGTGAACACGTTAGCGAGTGTATAAGTTCAGTTATAATGAAAAACACCTAATTTTATAGTAAAATAAGTGAGTTTTGTGGACAATAACGGCTTTTAATTGACGGTGTTGAGAGTGGCTATAAATCGTCTTAAAAAACATATTAAAGGTAATCGGCAGTGAAAACTGAAATTAACGGTTACTAACTACGGTCATTTTCGAGATACCAATAAGGAAAACTCGGCAATTAACGAGCAGTTAAAATTTTTATAAAAACGGTATAAAAACACCCTAAACGAGAGTTTAGGGTGTTTTGTTATAGTAATTTTAGTTTTGTGTTTTTGCTATTTCTTCTAATTTTTGCCCGACTAACGTTTCGTCTTTTTTAGCAAATTTTTCTTTTAACTTGCGAATAGTCGACGGATAGAAGAAGATAAGGGCTACTATTGATAGAACCCAACCTAACGGCCATACAAGGTAAAGGAAGGCAAGGTTTGGAAATGCTGGGAATACGAAGAACACCCAAATAAAACGGAGCCCACATAAGAATACGAGTGCTGAAACGGTAGGTAAAATTGGCCTACCAAGTCCACGGAAGCCAGCGCAAACAATATCGTTTATACCACAAATAAAATAAGTGCTAGAAATAATAATCATTTTTTGACACGAGTAATTGATTACGGCAGGATTATCAGAAAGTAGTGACGAAAGGTGTTTAGAAAAAAGTGCTGACATTGCGCCTAGTATAACGCCTATCGTTACAGTAATCATAATTCCGCTTCTTATTGCTTGTTCGGCACGTTTTACGTTTTTATTACCGATGTTTTGACTAACGAAAGGCATAACTGCCAATGCTGGAGAAATACAAAGGTTATATAAAATACCGTCAAAGTTATTAGCAATGGAAACGCCCGTAGAAGCGTCTGGACCAAGGCTATTTACTGCCGAAGCAATCATAACGTTTGCTATTGAGAATAGCGATTGTTGGAAAGCAGACGGAACGCCGAAAAACAAAACTTCATTAAGTTCTTCTTTATAATATTTAATCTTTTTAATATTAATTTTAGTAGGTTTATCACACTTAATTAAAACTATTAATTTCCAAATTACCGAGATGCCCCACGATAAAGCAGTTGCTAGCGCTACGCCTGCCACTTCCAAACCAAACACCGCAACGAAAAGTAAGGTTAAAGCAACTTTTGCTATACCGCCGACAATCGAACTCGACATAGTAACTTGTGAGTCGCCCGTTGAACGAAGTATCGCTGCTAAGCAGTTATTAATAGCCATTAACGGCGCGCCCAAAAAGTAAAGCCTAAAATACAACGTTGCTTTTTCGAGTAATTGAGTAGGGCAGTTATTCCAAGTAAGGAATACTTTGCCAAAAATTACACCGATAAACATCATTACAATTCCGCCGACAATAGAAAAGAATATAGACGTTCCAACCGAGCGTGAAGCCTTTTCATAATTTCCAGAGCCTATCGCCCTTGCAGTTACCACGTTAGTGCCTGTAAATATGCCGGATAATAAAAGAGTAATTAACGTGATAAGCGAACCGCAAACACCGATAGCACCAATAGTGTATTCGTCGGAAGAGTACATTTTTAACACGCCCATATCAATTATGGTGAATAACGAAGCAATTACGTTCATTACCATTATTGGAACGGAAATTGTTAAAATACCTTTTGTGATAGGTCCGTTAAGAAAATCAACGTCTTTTCTTTTTAATTTAAAAACATTTAAAATATTCATTTTGTTACCTCATTAAATAAAACGCATCACGTTAGATGCTGTCAAAATATAGGGCGTACCCTTTTAGTAAAGTTTTCGCTACTCGACTAGTTTATACGGCTTGACCTTGAATTAATACCTTTTTTAAATCAAGGTCGCCGTTCATAATATTAAATCAGCACGTTTGCCAACGACAATTAAGCACCTATGCGTTCTTGTGTTTTTAATTATAGGGTTTATCTCATTTTATCTAATAACGGAGTAAGTTCTACACGAACGCCTTCTTTAATACTCTTATTTGCAGCAATACCGATAAGGGCAGACTTAATACCGTCAAAACTTGAAGCACATTGACCAAGCGGGTCTTCCGTAATAGAGCCAAATAACATAGCCATCATTCTTTCGTCACCACCACCGTGTCCACCGGTAGCCCTTAAAGTTTGAATTTCGTCAGTTCTGCCGTCTCTGTAATGGATAGTGAATTTATCCTTAGTGCCACCAAATAAAGTAGAATATTCTAATCTACCTTTTTCGCCGATAATGTTAATAGTATAGCCTTCGTTAGTGCTGAATAAGTTTAACGAATACGTTAAAAGAGTACCTTTCTTATAAGCAACCGAAACTGACATAGCGTCGTAAATATCGGTATCACCTTTGAAAGCGCAGTGGTCACGAATATAACCGTCAACGTCTTCTGCTTCAAAGTACATTTTTTGTAATAATTCGCTATCGTAAAGGAATTCATACGCTTCGCAAGTAGTTTGATAAGGACAAGTCGTACAACGTTCGCCGTGAGGTCTGTTTTCATTACCGAAGTATAATCTCGCACCTTGCGCAGTAACGCTCACAGGTTCGTCTTCTAAAATCCAGTTAACGATATCAAAGTGGTGGGTTGCTTTATGTACTAACATACCACCGCTCATTTCCATGTGGCGGTGCCATCTTTTAAAGTAGTCCCCACCGTGTTTAGGGTTAAGAACGTATTCGTAGTGAATAGAAAGTGGTTTACCAATAACGCCAGAAGCAAGCAACTTCTTTAATTGAACGAAGCCAGGAATAAAACGGCAGTTGAAAGTAACGGTAACTTTTTTACCCGATTTCTTTTCTGCTTCACGAATTGCTAAACATTTGTCAATATCGTTAGTTAAAGGCTTTTCACTAAATACGTCACAACCGCGGTTTAAAGAACGAATAATATATTCGTGGTGGAAACCGTCAGGAGTAGTAACGATAACAGCGTCTGGCTTTAATTCTTCCATCATTACGTCAAAATCATTATAAATTTTAAAATCGTTTTTAGGCAACGTGTCTTTATAATATTGACATCTTTTGATATTAACGTCGCAAACACCAACTAAAGTATATTTGTCAGCGTATGCTTTGCTTATGTTTTGAGCGAAATTATAATAACATCTTTGCCCAGCACCTACAATAACAACTTTTTGCATATTTTTACCTCCAAAACAAAATAAGCAATATTTTTAAACATGTATTTTCATTATAGTTCTTTAAAATAATAATTGCAACTAAATAAACAAAAATACAGCATATTTTTTTTGTTTTATAAAAAAGAGTGACGATAAGGCAAAAACAAAGCGAGTTTAATAATTGACTTTATAAGCAAATAAAAGTATAATAATAATTGAAAATATTTACAAAAAGGTGATTTTATGCGTAAAAATTTTGGAGCAAAAACGTGGCTTTATCCAATGCCCGTATTAATAGTTTGCGCTTACGACGAAAATGGCAAAGCAAACTGTATGAACGCCGCTTGGGGTGGTATTTGTGAAGAAAATCAAATTATGATTTGTTTAGACGACAACCATAAAACGACGGCTAATATTATTAAAACTAACGCTTTTACCGTTTCGGTAGGTACGGCAAAAACCGTCGTTGAGTGCGATTACGTCGGTATAGTTTCTGGCAAAAACGAAAGCGATAAAATTAAAAAGGCGGGCTTTACCGTAACTAAATCGTCTTTTGTAAACGCTCCTATAATAGACCAATTACCTTTCACGCTTGAGTGCAAAGTTATAAGTTACGATAAAACGACTTGTGCGCTAATTGGCGAAATTGTAAACGTATCTGTTGATGAAAGCGTTTTAAACGAAAAGGGTAAAGTAGACGTAGCAAAACTTAATCCTATAACGTACGACAGTGTAAACCATACTTATATGACATTAGGTTCCGTCGTAGGTAAGGCGTTTAGTGACGGTAAAAAATTAAAGGTGTAAAATGAAAACGGTTTTAATTTCGGGCGTTTTAGGGGGTATGGGCAAGGCTACTTGTGAATTACTTTTAAAAAACGGCTACGACGTATTAGGTCTTGACGTAAAAGAGAGTACCGAGTTACCTATTACTTATTATCAAGTAGACTTAACTAATATTGAAAAGATAAAATCGGTATACGATAGCGTTTCTAATAAGTACGATAAACTTGATGCAATTATACATTTTGCAGGCGTTTATAAAATGGACTCGCTAATTGAAATCAGTGAAGAAAAGTTCGTTGAAATTTTCAATATAAATTTATTTGGTGTTTATAGAATAAACAAAACTTTTCAATCTCTATTGCAAAAGGGTAGCAAAATAATAATAACGTCAAGCGAACTTGCGCCTTTAGACCCGTTGCCGTTTACAGGTATATACGCTATAACCAAAGCAGGTTTAGAAAAGTATGCGTACTCTTTAAAAATGGAACTACAACTTTTAGGTGTTGACGTTAGCGTGATAAGACCGGGCGCAGTAAAAACCAATATTTTAAACGTTTCGTTAAACGAGTTAGACGCTTTATGTGAAAAAACGGAACTTTATAAAACCAATACTAAAAGGTTTAAAAAAATAGTAAATAGCGTTGAGTCAAAGCATATTGAGCCTACAAAAATAGCCGAAATAGCCTACAAAATAATAAAGGCAAAAAAGCCAAAATTTGCCTACGATATAAATAGGAATTTTTTGCTTAAACTTTTAAACGTTTTACCAAAAAGGCTTCAACTTTATATAATAAAAAGAATTTTAATAGATAAATAAAAGGGAATTATGAAAAAACTAATAGTAGCATCGTCAAATAAAGGCAAGTTAAAAGAAATTGCAGAAATATTTAAAGATTATTATCAAATAGTTTCTATGAAGGAAATGGGGTATACCCAAGAAATTGAAGAAAACGGAAGCACGTTTTTTGAAAATTCGTTAATAAAAGCAAAAACCGTATCTCTTTATTTTAACGAAGACTGTTTAGCCGACGATAGTGGTATAGTTACCGACTATTTAAACGGTGCGCCGGGTATTTATAGCGCAAGATTTTCAGGCGAAAACGCCACCGATGAAAGCAATCGTAAACTTCTACTTGAAAAGTTACAAGGGGTTGAAAATAGAAAAGCCCGTTTCGTTTCAAGCGTAGTGTTGTACACAAAAGACGGTCAAATTATTGACGGTTACGGCGAAACGAGTGGCGAAATATTACTTAAAGAAGACGGAGAAAACGGCTTTGGCTACGACAGTTTATTTTATAGTTACGACTTAAAAAAATCGTTCGGCGTAGCAACAAGTCAAGAAAAAAACGCCGTTAGCCATAGATATAGGGCGCTTTGCGACTTAAAAAGAAAGTTGGACGAAAAAACGGTTAAATAAGTAAAAAACGCAATAAATAAATTAAAAATTTATTAAAAAGGTTAAAAAAACTATAAAAAATGATTGACAATAAACGCTTAATCGTATAAAATAATATAGCACTCCAAAAGGGGTGTTAATTTTTTAGGATGGATTTTGAAAATGGCTAAAGGAAATACGGTTAAAGTTACGCTTGCTTGTACAGAATGCAAACAAAGGAATTACGACGTGTACAAAAACAAGAAAAACAACCCAGACAGATTGGAAATGAACAAATATTGTCCTTTCTGCAAAAGACACACAGCCCACAAAGAAACGAAGTAATTTAAGGGGCTAATTTACCCGTTTGTATTTTCGGTAAAAATACATTGAGGTTTTAAAAATGAAAGAACAAAAAATAACAGAAAAAAAAGAAGTTGCTCAAAAGAAAAACGAAAAGAAAAAAGAGTTTTTTCTTAAAAGATGGGGCAAGAAAATAAAAGAGGTTTTCGCTGAAATTAAAAAGGTTTCGTGGCCTTCTTTTTCAAAAGTTGTTAAGCAAACAGGCGTTGTAATAGGTGTAGTGCTTTTATTTGCAGTAGGAATTACGCTTATTGACTTCGGTTTGAGCAACCTTTTTGATTTGCTTGGTAAAATCGGGGGTTAATAATGGCTATTGAAAATGCAAAATGGTATGTAATTCATACCTATTCAGGCTATGAAACGCTCGTTTCAGAAACTTTAAAAAAGATGATTGAACACAGCAATCTTCAAGACCAAATTCTCGATATTAAAATTCCTATGGAAGAAACTATTGAAGAAAAGAACGGTAAAAAGAAGGTTGTATTGCGTAAAATTATGCCGTCTTATGTATTTATCAAACTCGTATATTCAAACGAACTTTGGTATTTAATAACTAACACTCGTGGTGTAACCGGTTTTGTTGGTCCACAAGGCAAAGCGCTTCCGCTTACTGACGAAGAAGTTATGAAAATTCGCTTAGAAGATACGGTACAAGAAATTGATTACGTTGTAGGCGACAAAGTCGTTATCGTATCAGGTCCGTTAGACGGATTTGAAGGCATTATCTTAGAACTTAACGACAATACGCAAAAAGCAAAAGTTAGAGTAGCAATGTTCAACACTGAAACTGAAGTTGACGTTGACTACGTTCAACTTAAAAAGATTTAATTTGACCTTATCGGGGGTTCCCGTAAGAATAAGTGGGAGAGACGTAAAAATTTTTCACAGTGCGTCTTGCAATTACCACTATAATGGAGGATGTTATTATGGCTAAAAAAGTAACGGCTGTTGTAAAATTACAGTTACAAGCCGGTAAAGCAACCCCAGGCCCACCAGTTGGTTCTACACTTGGACCATACGGTATTAACTTGCCTGGATTCACTAAAGAGTTTAATGCTAAAACTCAAGATAAAATGGGTTACGTTATTCCCGTAGTAATTACAATTTATCAGGACCGCTCGTTCACGTTTATTCTTAAAACGCCACCAGCACCAGAACTTATTAAAAAGGCTTGTGGTATTGAAACGGCTAGCGCTACTCCTAACAAAAAGAAAGTTGCAAAACTTACTAAAGCACAAGTTGAGGAAATCGCTAAAATTAAGATGGTTGATACAAATGCCGCTTCTTTAGAAGCTTGTATGAGTATGATTGCCGGTACTGCTCGCAGTATGGGTGTAACTGTCGAAGAATAAAAAGGATAAGTGGGAGAGACGTAAAATTTTAAAGTACGTCTTGCAATTACCACAAGGAGGATTCTATAAATGAAATACGGAAAAAAATATGCTGATAGTATTAAATCGTATGATACGTCAAAACAATACGATATTAATGAAGCAATGGACATTGTTCTTGCAACAGCAAAAGCAAAATTTGACGAAACTATTGAATTTCACACAAAACTTGGTGTAGACCCAAAACAAGCAGACCAACAAGTTAGGGGCGTTATCGTTCTTCCTAACGGTACTGGTAAAACTCAAAGGGTACTCGTTATCGCTAAAGGCGACAAGGCTGACGCTGCTCAAGCAGCAGGCGCTGACTATGTAGGTGCAGAAGATATAGTTGCTAAAATTCAAAAAGAAAACTGGTTTGAATTTGACGTTGTTATCACTACGCCAGATATGATGGGCGTTGTTGGTAGAATTGGTAAGGTATTAGGTCCTAAAGGTCTTATGCCAAGCCCTAAGTCTGGTACTGTTACGCCTGACGTTGTTAAGGCTATTAACGAAGTTAAAGCAGGTAAAGTTGAATACAGACTTGATAAGACGGCAGTTATTCACTGTTCAATCGGTAAAAAGAGTTTCGGTAAAGAAAAACTTTTAGAAAACTACAATGCGTTACTTGACGCTATTATTAAGGCAAAACCAGCCGCTGCAAAAGGTCAATACATTAAGAGTATTGCTGTTACAAGCACGATGGGCCCAGGCGTTAAAGTTTCAACTAAAAACATTTAAAAAAACGTTTGACATTTTAATCAAATAATATTATAATGTCTAAGTAAACAATTAAATAGCCGAAGAAAGCAGGTTTTTAAGTAGATTTTCTACACCAGCCGAGGTAAACTGTTAAAACGTAGTATTCTTATACGCTTTTAGTCTACTTTGGCTAAAAGCGTTTTCTTTTGCTAAATTTTAAAGGAGGTAAACATTTTGTCAGCAAATTTTGAAGCAAAAAAGAGAGTTGTCGAAGAAATTAAAGCAAAAATTGCTGAAAGTAAGTCAGTTATTTTAGTTGATTATAAAGGACTTACGGTTGCAGAAGATACTGAACTTCGTAACGCTTTTAGAAAGGCAAACGTTCAATATAAAGTATTAAAAAACACTTTAGTTAAACGTGCTTTTAACGATTTAGGCGTAAACAGTTTTGATGCAGACCTTAATGGAACTACGGCGTTCGCATTTGGTCAAGACGAAACTACGGCAGCAAAAATCGTAACTGAAAACGCAAAGAAGTTAGATTCTAAACTTTCAGCAAAAAGTGGTTATGTAAACGGCGAATACGTTGACGCTAACGGCGTTAAAACGTTAGCAGCAATTCCTTCAAAGGAAGTGCTTGTTGCAACACTCGCTGGTACGTTAAAAGGTATGATTAGTAGTTTAGCAGTTGCACTTAATAGGGTGGCTGAAAAAATGGGTGAATAACCTAAAACAAAATTTAAAAATTAAAGAGAGGAAATAAAAATGGCTGATATAGCAAAAATTATTGAAGAAATTAAAGGTATGACTGTTATCGAACTTAACAGTTTAGTAAAAGCAATCGAAGAAGAATTCGGCGTAAGCGCTGCTGCTCCAGTTGCAGTTGCTGGTGGTCCTGTTGCTGCTGAAGCGGCTCCAGTTGAAGAAAAGACTGAATTCAACGTAGTTCTTAAAGAAGTTGGCGCAAACAAAATCGCAGTTATCAAAGCAGTTAGGGAACTTACTGGTCTTGGTCTTGTTGAAGCAAAGAACGCAGTTGAAAAAATGGGCGTACTTAAAGAAGCAGTTGCAAAAGACGAAGCAGAAAAAATGGTTGCTAAACTTAAAGAAGCAGGCGCTACTGCTGTTGCTGAATAATTTTAAGCCGTTATTAACGGCGTAAAAGTTCGTTTCTGCTAATATCCTATGACTACAATGACC
>JAZOUX010000069.1:0-4996 GCA_045658325.1 Christensenellaceae bacterium
CAGAACGACATGGCTACGATCCGACTTTGGTCCGTTTATTGCTGCGTCAATAGCATTTGTAATTAACTATGCTTGCTATTTTTCAGAAATATATCGTGGAGGAATAGAAAGTATACCAAGGGGACAATATGAAGCAAGTAAAGTTTTAGGACTTACAAAAGGACAAACGTTTACGAAAGTTATATTGTTACAAGTAGTAAAAAGAACGTTAGCACCATTTTCAAATGAAATTATTACTCTTGTAAAAGATACGGCCTTAGCAAATACTATTGGCGTTATTGAAATAATAATTTTAGCAAAAGGCTTTACCTATAAAGCAATATGGCCGTTATTTTATTCTGCTGTATTCTATTTAATATTCGTAGGGGCTTTAACTCTGCTTTTTGGCTATTTAGAAAAGAAACTCAAATATTTTAAGGAGTAGGTTATGGCATTTTTAGAAGTTAAAAATTTAACTAAAAGTTTTGGCGATTTAGAAGTTTTAAAAGGTATAAATTTTTCACTTGAAAAAGGTGAAGTTTTGTCGGTAATTGGCTCGTCTGGTAACGGTAAAACTACCTTTTTAAGATGCTTAAATAACTTAGAAACGCCAAATAGTGGCGAAATTATCGTTGACGGCAAAGCCGTTTTTCCACTACCGAACGGAGAAAGTGACGATAATAGTAAATTGACGTTTGGTCTTGTATTTCAGTCTTTTAATTTATTTCCACAATATACGGCGTTGCAAAACGTTACGTTAGCGTTAAATTGTAGGGCTGAAAATCAGTTAAAAGGTAGTTTTTTTGAAAAGAAAAAGCTCCTTAAAAAAATAAAAGAAGAAAACGAAAAAAGGGGTATAGAACTTTTAAACAGCGTAGGTTTAAGCGATAAAATCAATTATTATCCTTGCCAACTTTCAGGTGGACAATGTCAAAGGGTAGCAATAGCAAGAGCTATGGCGTTAAAACCAACGGTTTTATGCTTTGACGAGCCTACAAGTGCGTTAGACCCAGAGTTGACGGGCGAAGTTTTAAAAGTTATTAACGAACTTAAAGTAAAATCTAACATAACGATGATAATCGTTACTCACGAAATGGAATTTGCTAAAAATATAAGCGATAAAGTATTGTTTATGGTAGACGGCACGGTGGGTGAATTCGGCACTCCACAACAAGTTTTTGAAAACCCTCAAAATAAATTAACCGAACATTTTTTAAAAGGTTATAATAATTAAGGTATAATATGAGTTTAGAAGGTATTTATATAGACGAACTTTATAAAATTTTAGCAAAAATTAACGATAAAGAAACCGTTAAAGAGTTTTTAAATGATTTATGCACTTTTAAAGAAATTGAGCAAATGGCACAACGATTAGAAGCGGCAAAATTGCTATTAGAAAACAAAACTTACGAAGAAATTATTAAAACTACTGAAATTTCGTCAGCAACGCTTTCAAGGGTTTCAAAGTGCGTTAAATATAGTGACGGCTATAAAAAAGTGTTACAAAATGACTAATTATTATTTGCTTTATAAAAACATTTTAAAAAAAGTAAGTAATAGCGATAAAAAGCCTACTTTATTATTGCACGCTTGTTGTGCGCCTTGCTCAACCCAATGTTTAGTAGAGTTAACTAGTTTATTTGACGTAACGTTATATTTTTATAACCCAAATATTACCGATAATACTGAATATAATTTTCGTTTAGAAGAACTTAAAAAACTTGTTGAAATAGCCTACGAAAATAATATTCAAATTATTAGCCAAGAGTATAACAGTCAAGAGTTTTTTAATGCAATTAAGGGGCTTGAAAATTTAGGCGAAATGAGTAATCGCTGTTACAACTGCTATTATTTAAGGCTTGAAAATACGGCTAAAAAGGCAAAAGAAATAGGGTTTGATTTTTTTACAACGACACTTTCAATTAGTCCGTATAAAAGTGCAAAATATTTAAACGAAATAGGTGAGATACTTTCTAAAAAATACGAAATAAACTACCTTTACGCCGATTTTAAAAAAGAAGGCGGTTATTATAAATCAATAGAACTTTCAAAAAAATATTCGTTATATAGGCAAGATTATTGTGGTTGCGTATATTCAAAAATTGAAAGAGAAAAAAATAAAACGCATTGAAACCAATGCGTTTTTTAAGTATAAAGAAAGCGTCGTTTAAAAATACTTGCTATTTTATTATTTTTTAGTATAATAAAAATATTAAGGGGAAGGAAAATGAAAGACCAATCTATTATAAAAAACACAAATACTTTTGGTATTAGTGGAAACGTCATAAAAATATTAGGGGCTTTATTTATGCTTATAGACCACGCTGGCTTAATGCTTTTACCTAATATTAAAATTATGCGAATTATAGGTCGTTTGGCTTTTCCTATTTTTGCTTTTATGATTGCCGAAGGCTGTCATTATACAAAAAACAAATTACGTTATTTTTTAACGGTATTTCTATTAGGTTTTGCGTGTCAACTTGTGTACTATTTGTACGATAAACAACTTGATATGAGTATACTTATTACTTTTTCTTTGTCAATATTAGCCGTATATTCGTTACAATTTACAAAAGAAAGCCTTTTTATTAAAGAGTATGGTTATTTTATAAAAATTTTAGCGGTAATAACGTTTATAAGTATAATTGCAGGAATTTATTATATTAATCAAATATTTAAAATCGACTACGGATTTTGGGGCTGTCTTGCACCTATATTTGCAAGCCTTTTAGTAAAGCCACATAAAGTTAGTTCAAAAGTTTGGGACTTGATTGATAATAAGTTTACAAGACTAATTATTTTTGGTATAGGATTACTTATTCTTGCAATTGAAATAGGGCAAAATCAAATTTATTCTTTACTTTCTTTATTGATATTGCTTTTATATTCGGGCAAGCGTGGAAAGTTTAATCTTAAATATTTCTTTTACGTTTTTTACCCTTTACATTTAGTATGTTTAGAAGGGTTAGCAATGCTCATACGTTAATAAAAAAGCACGCTACGTTCACAAAAGTGAACACTGCGTGCTTTTTATTGTTATTTAGTTTATTCCGTTTTGGTTGGCAAGTCTATTTGTTCTTCGGTTTTATCTAATAATTGTTTTTGTTTTTTCTTTTTAACGATAAATTCAACGTAAAGAATAAGTAAAATACCAGCAATAATCATTATTATAGACCAAAATTGCGAAGGTGGTAAACCTAAAATAAATTCACCCCTTGCTTCGTCAGCCCTAATAAATTCTATTATAAAACGGAAAACGCCGTAAGCGATAAGGTATAAAGAAAGGTTGTGCTTAAAATCTTTTTTCATCGTTAAAAATAACGTTACGCCAAACAAAATAAATAAGAACAACGCTTCGTAAAGTTGTGTAGGAACGTAGTAGCCCCAACCACTTTCGCCTTTCATAAATAAACCACCTATTACTTGGTTTGCGCCTAAATATTCGCCGTGGCAACAACCGGCAAATAAACAACCAATTCTACCAAAAGCGTGTGCAATTAAAATACAAGGTGGGGCAAAGTTCATAAAATCGTAAATAGATACCGAAAGTTTTTTTCTAAATATAAAATAAATTACCAAGAAAGTAGTAGCACCACCAATAAGACCACCTATAAAGGTAATGCCGTTACCTATTTGAAATCCGTTTTGCGGGTTGTCAAGATAATTGTAAAAGGCTTGAAATAGCGCAGCCGATAAAAATCCTAAAACTATTGCTACGATGGCAGTGTAAAATACGAAATCTATATAGTTATCGCTATAACCTTTCTTTTTACCGAAGAAGAATAAGACGAAGAAGCAAGCAAGTAAACCGAGTGCTATCATTACGCCGTAAAGACGTACGTCTAAAAAATCTATGGTAGGTAATAAATCGTAAGGATACATAATTCCCCCTAAAAACTAAATTATTTTTAAAAAACGTAGCGAAAATATGCTACGTTTTAAATTTTATAAACAGTCAGTACCTTTGCCAGCACAACCTAAAACGTTCTTTAATTTATGGCGAACGAGTTCTTTAAGGTTAGCCCTTGCAGGTTTTAAGAATTCTCTAGGGTCGAACTTGTCAGGGTGTTCAACGAAGAACTTTCTAACAGTACCCGTTAAAGCAAGCCTTATATCACTGTCAATGTTAATTTTGCAAACTGAAAGTTGGCTAGCGTGACGAAGTTCGTCTTCTGGAACGCCAATAGCGTTTGGCATTTTACCGCCAAATTCGTTTACCATCGTAACGTATTCTTGTGGAACTGACGACGAACCGTGAAGAACGATAGGGAAGCCAGGTAACCTTCTAGAAACGTCTTCTAAAATATCAAAACGAAGAGGAGGTGGTACTAAAATACCGTTCTTTAAAGTGCATTGTTCTGGTTTAAATTTATATGCCCCGTGAGACGTACCGATTGCAATAGCAAGCGAGTCAACGCCCGTTCTCGTAACGAATTCTTCAACTTCTTCTGGTCTAGTGTAAGAGCCTTCTGCGTGAGAAACTTCATCTTCAATACCAGCAAGCGTACCGAGTTCGCCTTCAACTACAACGCCCCTATCGTGCGCGTATTCAACAACCTTTTTTGTAAGAGCAATATTTTCTTCAAAAGAGTGAGCAGAACCGTCTATCATAACCGACGTAAAACCACCGTCGATACAAGATTTACACGTTTCAAAATCTGGACCGTGGTCAAGGTGTAAAGCGATAGGAATTTCAGGACATTCTAATACGGCTGCTTCAACTAATTTTACTAAATAAGTGTGGTTAGCGTAAGCCCTTGCACCTTTTGATACTTGTAAAATAACAGGTGCATTTTCTTCTTTGCACGCTTCTGTGATACCTTGAACAATTTCCATATTATTCACGTTAAAAGCGCCTACTGCAAAGCCTTGTTTATAGGCTTGTTCAAACATTTTTTTCGTATTAACGAGTGGCATAGTAAAACCCCCTAAAAAGTTTAAAATTTATTTTCAAAATAATTATACGACATTTTTAAAAAAAATGCAACTTATAAAATGCTTAAAAAACTCCTTTTTT
>JAZOUX010000070.1:0-2508 GCA_045658325.1 Christensenellaceae bacterium
ACGGCAAACGGAACGTCAAATTCCTATTTTAAAGCCGTTATATGAATACCGGGAGCAACTTGAAAATTTTTCGCCGAGCAATTATTCCGTTTACGTTATTCAAAACGAATATCGCAATATTACAAGGGGACGTTTAAAAGATTTACGTCATACGTTTGCGACGTGCTGTCGTAAATTCGTAGATAACGAACTTGTTTCGATTTGGCAAGGGCATACGTTAAAAAATATTACTGCAAGCGTCTATACTCATTTTGATATTACATATCAAATTGAGCAGTCGCAAAAAATAAATTATTAAATTCCCCATTTTATTCCCCAAAAATGCTAAATTCACGCATTTTAAGGCATAAAAAAACTGCCTTAAACGTGATAAAACTCACATTTTTAGCAGTTTATGGCGGAAGCGGTGGGATTCGAACCCACGATACGTTGCCGTATACTTGATTTCGAGTCAAGCCCGTTATGACCACTTCGATACGCTTCCATATTTAGTTACACGCTTATTATATAACAATATTTTATAAAAATCAAACGTTTTTATATAAAAGGTAAATCAAACATAAAATAATTTCTCGTTTAACATATTTAATTAAACGGTTACGCTTAAAAGTGTAATTTTACTATTAAAATCTTTAGCATATAATCATTAGGGGTAGACTGTTTTTAAAGACATTTACTTAATTCATTGAAAATCAAAGATTATAGGATCATTTCTTTTAACGAAAATGTGTTTAATTATAGTAAAAGAAAAAGCGACTCTATTTGGGTTCAAATAGAATCGCTCTTAGTGAAAAAAGGCGGGATACAAACATACCCCATAAAACGGGGCCCCTGTTTGACCTTTGCCCATCAAAGCAAGTCCATCATTTGACGGCCAAACCTACGGTTCAAATCCACGCCTTGTTTAGCACAAAAAAAGAACACCTAATATGGTGTTCTTTTTCGTGGCGGAAAAGGCGGGATTCGAAGCCTTATATAAAATATAAAATGTTAGATATTATCGTAAATTTTGAGTTTTTGCCCCATTTTACCCCAAAAGTTATGTTGATAACTTTGTTGAAAACTATTTTTAAAAGTGTAAAAATTTCCTTAACTGAAGCCTGACTACAAGTAGTCAAGGCTTGTTTATCTATGAAAGCCATTGAAAAAACAAAGTTTTTACAACCGCTATTTTTTTCGGCATTGATATATTGAAAAAACGCCTTTTTTAGAAAGTCGCTTTTCCAACATATCAACCCCGTCGACGACTGTTAACCTAAATAATAATTTGAAAAACGATAATTTTAATTTATTTTGAAAGTGGTGGAAAAGCATATCAGATAAAATCAACTTTTTCGCCGATAACTTATCAAAATTAAAAAAAGGGGTAAACCCTTAACTTTTAAGTTGCGACGTCTTTTAAAGAACGCTTTCCTTTCCCTACGTTCAACGTCCAACGGACTACCAGCCGAACCAATTTCGTTTATTTAAGTCAGAGTTTGATAAAACGCTGACTGACTACCTATCTTCACTACGCTACATTTTATGGACTTGCTCGACGCCAGAGCGAAAACAACCGGTATTTTTTGAAAAGAGCCAGGTTATAGCAAGTCAACGACCACTCTTTACGTATAAAAACGTTATTCACTTTCTTTTTGAGTACAAAAGGCTTATTTAAACGCGTTTTAAGCGTTATTTGAGTAATAAAACGACCTAACTATCGTTTAATTTTAAAAAAATAGTTGACAAGTTTCTTAAAATAGCATATAATAATAGTGCTATTTAGGCAGGAACGTCAACGTAACGTTCCAACCCGCGCCCAGCTTAACAGCCGACGCGGTTTTTTTTATGTCTTAAAATGTTTTTTCCATTTTTTAGTTGTGTTTTTTAAAGTTTTTTTGTGTTGTTTTGTATCGCCACCTGCACCTTTTTTGTGTTTGTAACGTTCTATACAATTTAGTTTATCGTTAGTTCTTTGTAAATCTCTTATAAAAATTGGTGTATAGTTATTGTTTTTGTTTTTAACGCCGAATATAACACGTTTTTCTATAACCGATGGTTCAGTTAAAGAAGAGTGTTTGTTTGGGCTTAAATCTAAATTTTGTATGTAATGAGTAGGCTTTTGACCTTTTTTTGAGTGTATTTTGCTAATTGCAAGAGCACCATGGTCTTTTGTAAGGTTATGAATATAAAGATATGGTTGTTTTGTGTTTGTGTTATCATTTGCAAAAAAGCCGTCGGTAGTTTTCATAATGTCGCCTTTTTTAACTCTATTTCTTCTATTTTTAAAAAAATCAAATATTCCCATTTCTTTTCTCCTTGTTTAACGTTATTAGTATTACAGTTGTATTACACCACCAAAAAAGAAACAAGTTTCTTTTTTGGTAAAATTGATTTAATTTTATATATGGTAATTACAACATAGCAGTCGAAAGAACGGTCTTTCAAACTCGTTCTTTTCGACTGCTATTATTAAAAATTAACTTAATAATTTAATTTTAATTATCATTTTTTATTCTCTCTTTCTTT
>JAZOUX010000071.1:0-6445 GCA_045658325.1 Christensenellaceae bacterium
ATAATATGTTCCATTTATTAAACTATTAACGAAAACCTTGTCAGTAAAAGTAACTTTTTTAAATATAAGTGTACCGATTTCATAGGTTTTATATATATAATAATCATCAGCAGGAGCATCAACATAAATTACATGCCTTCCTTGTCTAAATTGAAAACCATCTACAATCGTTGATTCTTTATTTTCACCAATAAACTCTAAAGAATCAATAGTTCTTTTATAAACGTATGGGCTTTGAGCTGTACCAGTACCAATATTTGTTTTATTAGAAGCCTCAATAACTATTTCTTCATAATTACCAGCAGTCAAATTGAATTTATATGACTGCCAATTTCTATCTGCAATATTAGCAGGATTTAACGTTTGTTTTAAATTACTTGAGTTAACACTTACATAATTTGCTTCTATGATATGAGTTGCATCATTTTCACAAACTTGTTTTTTAACATAATTGTGGTTTGGGTCGTGCCATTAACTTGTTGATAATTATGTCCTATAGAATCAATCACCCACGAACCACTCTCAATTTCTTCATTAGCAGTTGTATCTTTAAAATACTTTCCGCAGGAACATGTATAATATTCAGAGTTTCCATCAACTTCACAAGTTGGCGCTACTGCATCTACTTTAACCAAGTCATGTTTATGTTCACAACCACTTAAAACAAAGATGCAAGGAAGCATAATAGCTATAATCATTGCTAAAATTAAATTTTTCTTTTTAATTTTATTATTCTCCTTTAATGTATTATATATCATTTAAACAAATATGTCAATATACTTAAATTACTTATTGACTTTACTCTACCTTTTCATACTTTTCTTTTCTTCTCCCACCAACAAGTTTTCACAACATAATCAAATAAAAAAGTTAGAACTATTGTTCTAACTTTCTTTTGTAAATAATAGATTGTTTCAATTTTTCTAAGTCATTATCAAGTGCTAATTATAATCCTATATAAATAGCAAGGAATAAAAAGAGCGTAGAAATTATAAATAATGGAAACTGGAATAAACCTGTTTTCTTTAACCATTTAACGAAACTTATATTTGCTAAACTTAAACCTATAACAAGAGTAGCACAAGTTGGGAATAATACGTTTGTATAACCATCAGCAAATATAAACGTTAATATTATAATATTAACACTTAAACCTTCTATCGGCAATAACGTAAGTAACGGAATAAGCAAAACCGCCTTTGAAGATGCTCCTGGAATAAAAAATTCAAAACCTAATATAAGTAAATACTATAATAATACCGCAAGGTATGGATTTTGTGCTGATAAAAAGGTATGGCAGTAATAAAAAAGCGTGTGTAATATGTTACCTTGTTCAGCGATATACTTAACGCTAAACGCTAATAATACTACAATGATAGACGGTGCTAAATCTTTTACGCCTTCTAAAAATATTTTAAAAGTATTTTTTGCTCCACCTAAAAGTTTTATTCCAACGACAAACAACCCTACTACAAAAGTTACTGCCATAAGCACCATACTTATACCGAGTTTAGATATAAATGGAATTGCACTGGCTAATATAAGAACGCCAAGCGCTGAAACAAAAATATAAACAGCCATTTTCGCTTTTTTGGTAAGCGCTTTTTTATCTTCAATAGACAATGAAGCAAATTCGTTTACACTTTCCAAGTGTGCGTTCTTTTTCTCGTCATTTTTCGCCATACATATTAAAAACAATGAAGTAAACCGTAAAATACAGCAAAAAGCATTAACCTAAACCAAAGTCCGTCAAAAACCTTTAAGAGTAATTTTACACGGTCTTGGTAAAGACGCTGCTATGATTATATCAAGAATTAACGGCTTTACTTACGTTGAAATGATGGGCTTAATACTCCAAACGTAAGCCTCTGCGACTCGCTTGATGCTTGGAGCTATGCACCTTTTTACGCTGTGCGTAACGCTCGTGGAGCAATCTTCACAGGCTCGCTTACAAGCAAGCTTGCAGACTCGCTCTGCCTTGATTATCTAGTTTGGGTAACAACTCTATGGTTGGCGCTTCAGTTGCAGTTGCAGTTGTAGTTGAAAAAGCGATGAACTAATTTAAAATAAAAAATTAAAATAATAACTAGTTTAAGTCTTTTTAAAGTTAATCCTAGCACGCTAAGTTTGCTTAAAGTGAAATAGCGTGTTTTAATTTGTTGTTTGTAAATTATGGTTTACATTTTTTGGTTGTGCTTGTAGAAATTTAGCAAATTTTAGCCAAAACACCAAAAATAGCAACTATTAATTGACAAGTTTTGTTACAACTAATTGGTTGAATTATTTTTTATATTGTTTTATAATAATTAGTAATGTAAAGGAGTTTTTATGACAATAGGTGAAAAAATTGCAAATTTAAGAACTAAAAAAAATCTTACACAAGAACAACTTGCTGACGCTCTTTGTGTTTCAAGGCAAGCCGTTTCAAGATGGGAAATTAATCAAGCGTTACCACAAATTGATAAAGTAATGCAAATATGCAAATTATTCAACATTTCTACTGACGAACTATTACTCGACAAACACGAAATTATTGTTAACGACTTGAAGAAACCAAACAAGTATTTTGGAACTGACGGTTTTAGAGGGGAAGCCAACAAACAATTAACTTCAATGCACGCATATAAAATTGGTAGATTTTTAGGTTGGTATTTAACTCAAATAAAGTCGCCTGATAGTCGCCCTAAAGTCGTTATAGGTAAAGATACAAGGCGTTCAAGTTATATGCTTGAATATTCTATCGTTGCGGGCTTGACTGCATCGGGGGCAGACGCATATATGCTACATGTAACTACTACCCCAAGTGTTTCTTATGTAACAAGACAAGACGAATTTGACATTGGTATTATGATAACGGCTTCACACAACCCTTATTATGATAACGGAATTAAAATTATAAACAAATACGGTGAAAAAATCGACGATGATTTAACGTCTTTAATTGAAGCATATCTTGATAACGATTTTGAAAAATTAAATATCACCGAAAAAGATATCCCACTTGCTCAAAAAGATAGAATTGGTTTAATTATCGACTATTCTTCAGGAAGAAATAGGTATATGGCGTACCTTATATCTTTGGCATCACACTCTTATAAAAAGTTAAAAATAGGTATTGATTGCGCTAACGGTGCTTCTTGGATGATTGCTAAATCAGTTTTTAGTGCGTTAGGCGCACAAATTGAATTAATTGGAGCAACCCCTAACGGTCTTAACGTAAACGAAAATTGTGGTTCAACAAAAATTGATACTCTTTGCAAATTAGTTAAAGAAAAACATTTAGATTTAGGCTTTGCTTTTGACGGAGACGCTGATAGATGTATCGCCGTAGACGAAAAAGGCAACGTTGTTGATGGTGATTGCATTTTATACATTTTAGGAAAACGCTTAAAACAAAGAGATATGCTAAACAATAATACTATCGTAGCAACCATTATGTCTAACAGCGGTTTCGTTAGCAGTCTTGAAAAATGTGGTATTAAATGCGTTCAAACTCAAGTTGGAGATAGGTTTGTTTACGAATGTATGCAAAATAAAGACTACGCTCTTGGTGGAGAACAGTCTGGACACATTATTATTAAAAAATACGCTACAACCGGAGACGGAATTCTTACGGCAATAATGTTAACGGAAGAAGTTTTAGATACAAAAAATTCTTTATTTGAATTAGCAAGCCCTATAAAATTTTACCCACAATACATAAAAAACGTAAGGGTAAAAGATAAAAGCGCAGTTATGGCTGACAGTTTAGTGCTTCAATCAAAACAACTTGTTGAAAATAAAATTAATAATAACGGCAGAGTTTTATTAAGGGAAAGTGGTACTGAGCCTGTAATAAGAATTATGGTTGAATGTGAAGATTATGACCTTTGCAAATCTTATGCTGACGAAATTTATAAAGCAATTCGTTTAGGGGGACATACGGTTGAGTAAAATAACTAATAAAGACTTATTTAACGTTACAACTCCTTATTTATTAAATTTATTTGATAACTATAATTACCCTTGGGAAATTTTACCTGAGATTAAAAATTATATTGAATTTTTACTTAAAAATATACCCGAAGAATTTGAACTTTTAAAAGAAGGAATATTAGTCGGCAAAAACGTTACGATAAGCAACACTGCTACTATTATTCCACCTGCTATAATAGGTTCAAATACAGAAATTCGCCCTAGCGCATATTTGCGTGGCAACGTCATTACCGGGAAAAATTGCGTTATAGGCAATTCAAGCGAACTAAAAAATTGCATTTTATTAGAAAAAGTGCAAGTTCCACACTACAATTACATAGGCGATTCAATATTAGGCAACAATTCACATTTAGGTGCTGGCTCAATATGCTCAAACTTAAAATCAGACAAAACTAACGTTGTAATTCACGCAGATACCGACGTTCAAACTAATTTAAGAAAAATTGGCGCAATTTTAGGCGATAATGCTGACGTTGGTTGTGGCTCGGTACTTAATCCCGGAACAATTATTGGCAAAAATACAAGAATATACCCACTTACGAACGTTCGTGGCGTTATTCCTGAAAATAAAATTGTAAAGTCAACAAATTTAATAGTTGATATAATTTAAATATTAGCACGCTAAGTTCACTAAAAGTGAAATAGCGTGTTTTTACTTTAAATAATTTATTATTTTTACCCTTTTATTTTGTTTTTTTAATTGTATTAAAAAAGCCGTTAAAAACTTTGATTTTTTTACAAAAAAATGCTATAATTTTAAATCATACAAAGGAGAAAGTTATGAATTTATTATCACGTTTTAAAGGCTATAAAGCAAAATATCTCGTAAACGATATTTTAAGCGGTTTATTAGTTGCTATTATTGCCCTTCCACTTTCTATTGCATTAGGTATTCAATCAATACCTGAAGGCGTTGCTAACGGTATTCAAATGGGTATTATTACGGCAATAGTCGCTGGGTTTTTTGTTTCGCTTTTAGGTGGCTCGAAATTTCAAATAGGTGGTCCAACAGCCGCTTTCGTAGTAATAATTTTTAGTTACGTTGCTAACCCCGATATTGGTTTAGCAGGTCTTCAATTTGCTACCCTTATTGCTGGACTTTTATTAATTTTGTTAGGCTTTTTAAAATGTGGTAATTTAGTTAAATATATGCCTTACCCTATTATTATAGGGTTTACTACGGGTATTGGCATTACCCTTCTTACTGGTCAATTAAAAGATTTTTGTGGTTTTAACGTTGCTGAAACGGTCAACTTTTTAGGTGTTAATTTTACAAGCGATAATTTTATAGGTAAAATAGTAGGTTATATTTCGGCTATTACAACTTTTAAAGTTGCTCCTTTTTTATTAGGTCTTGGAACTTTAATTAGTATTACAGTTATATCAAAATTAAATAAAAAACTACCAAGCGCTTTTATAAGCATCGTTTTATTTACTGTCGTAAACGTTTTAATTGGTGGCGAAAAATTAGGTATTGAAACTATAGGCTCAAAATACAGCGATTTGCAAGCGTCTTTTTCTTTTATGGATTTTACTAAAATTACAAGCGTAAATTTTGGTGCAATAATAGTTCCGTCAATCGTTATTGCCTTTTTAGGCGCTATTGAAAGTTTGCTTTCTGTTACCGTTGCAGACGGTATGGCAAAAACGACAAGTGATTATAACCAAGAATTAAAAGGTCAAGGCGTTGCAAATATTTGCTCAACTTTATTAGGTGGTTTACCTGCAACGGGTGCTATTGCAAGGACTTCGGCAAATATAAATAGCGGTGCAAAATCGTCGCTTTCGGGTATGTTCCACGCAATATTTATTCTTATTATGTTCTTTTTGTTAATCGACGTTGTAAAATTAATTCCACTTTGCACTTTGGCTGCCGTTTTAATAAACGTTTCTATTTCTATTTGCAACACTAAACTTTTTTCAAAATTAGCAAGATTTGGCGTAAGAGACGGCATAGTGTTAATAATAACAATGCTTTTAACGGTATTTTTTGATTTAACATACGGCGTTATCGGTGGTTTTATTCTTACACTTTTTTTAAATATTAAAAACTTAAAGACTAAATTTTCATACGAAATTGAACAAGAAGATAACAACGAAAGCCAAATTGCAGATACTACTACTGAAAAAGAAGTGGCTTTAACCGAGCAAGAAAATAAAAAAGTTATTAAAGTTAAAGGTCCTATTTTCTTTTTAAATATAAACAAAATTATTAACGAAATAAATCTTCAATTAAAAGAGTCTAACGATATCGTTTTAGATTTGCAAGACGTTTCAAGTATTGACTGCACTTCTATCGAAAAATTAGCAAAATTAGATAGTTCAATTAACGTAGTTGGTAAAAATTTAACCTTAATAAACTACACCGAAAAAATCGGTCAAAGATTACAAAAATATTACACTTATTTAATGTAAAGCGATATTGAAAATAACCTTTTTTTAAGTTACAATATTAATTATAGGGGTAATT
>JAZOUX010000072.1:0-4631 GCA_045658325.1 Christensenellaceae bacterium
TTAATAGACGTATCAATGTTTTCAACGACGGGGCTAAAACTATATAACGACGACGAGCATTATTCGGCTTTTGAAAACGTTACGGTTAAATATACGTTATCGCCTTTTTTACAGTTGCAAACGCTAGAAAAGTTAAAAAATCAAAGTAAAAAGAGTTTTATTACTAAAGAATTCGATAACGATTTAGCAAATTATCTTAAATAGTTGTAAAAATTCAATCAATGATTTATAATAAGGAGAGAAGTAATGACTGATTTACAAAAAAATACAGTTTTACAAATGCTTGCAAATATCGAGTATTACCAAAATTACTCGCTTAAAAGTTTAAATAGATACAAAACGGGTGGAGAAGCGACTTTCGTAGTTTTTCCGTCTACCGTAAACGAACTTAAAAATTTAGTTAATCTATTTATCGAAAAAGATATTAAATATTTCGTTTTAGGGCTAGGCAGTAATATATTAATTAGCGATAATGGGTTTGACGGCGTAATTATCGTAACAAAACGCCTAAACAAAATTAAGTTAAAAGGCAACTTAATTATTTGCGAAAGTGGTGCAAAATTAATTGACGTTATTAACGAAGCCACTCTTAACAGTTTAGGTGGTTTAGAATTTGCCGTTGGTATTCCTGGAAGCGTAGGTGGTAGCGTTGCTATGAATAGTGGGTGCTATAATAAAACGATTGCCGAAAGGGTAAGTTACGTCGTAACTAATAAAGGAATTTACAGTAAGCAAAATTGCGAATTTTCGTATAGACACAGTAGGTTTTTAAAAGGTGAAGTTATTTTAGAAGTTTGTTTTTCAATGCTTCCAGATGAAATGGACAGTATTGAAGAAAAGTTAAGCGGTTACAAATCGTTTAGAAAAAATCCAAAAGGAAGAAATTGTGGTTCAATTTTTAAAAACGAAGGCTTTTTTGCAGGTAAAATTATCGACGAGTGTAATTTAAAAGGTTATAGCGTAGGTAACGCTTCAATTTCAACCGAACACGCTAATTTTATAATAGCCAAAGATAATTGCACGTCTAGCGATATATATAATTTAATTAAAAACGTAAAAGAAAAAGTTTATAAAGAAAGGCAAATTGAACTACAAGAAGAAGTAGTTTATTTAGGGGAATTTTAATGAAATTAACGGCAGACTATCATACTCACACGAAATTTAGTCACGGCAAAGGCACGATAATGGAAAACGCCTTGTCTGCAAAAGAAATAGGGTTAAAAACTTTGGCGATTACTGACCACGGTTTTTCACACCCCGCTTTTGGCTTAACTAAAAATAAAGTGCCTAAAATGATAGAATTATGCCGTCAAGCAACGCTTGAAACGGGCGTTAACGTAGTGCTTGGTATTGAGTCGAATATATTAGGCATAAGTGGTAAAACCGACTTAAAAGTTAAAGAATACGATAATTTTGAAGTGTTTTTAGCCGGCGTTCATAGGTTTATTTTGTACGACCATATTAAAGAGTGGTTTTTAATGCTTGGTAGGGAAGCCTTTTGCAAAGCGTTTAAAACACAGCCGTCGGCTTCGCAAATTAAACGGAACACTCAAATTTATATAAACACTATTAAAAATAATCCTATTGATATTTTAGCGCACCCAGGCTATTTATTCCACGCCAATTTAAAAGAAGTTGCTAAATGTTGTAGAGATTACGGTACTTATTTTGAAATTGATACGCGTAAGAACTATTTAACCGATGACGAGTGGTTAGAAATTATTGATACGGGCGTAAATTTCGTGCTTGATAGCGACGCGCATACTCCTAAAAATATAGGCGTTGTAACCGAAGCCGAAAAAATGATAAATAGGGTGGGGCTTTCACTTGACAGAATTGTAAATATCGACGGTAAATTACCAAAGTATATGCGTTTTAACGATTTTAAAAACCGTTAAAATAAGGGGCAAGTTATGAGTTTTTCAGAAGAATTAAAAATTGAAATACTTTCAAAAAAATTCAAACAAAGTTGCTGTAAAATTGCGCTTCTTTCGGGATTTTTAAGAAGTGCTGGCTCGTTAGACGGCACTATGCACAGTAAAGGCGTAGTAATAAAAGGTTTTGAATTTGCTACTGAAAGCGTTTTAGTTAGAGATTATTTTAAACAGTTAATAATCGATTTGTACGGTGAAATCGTAGGGACAAGCCAATACAACGACCCTATGTCTAAAAAGGATAGGTTTATTTTATTTGCTTCTAACGCTCAAGCCGTAGAACTTTTAAAAGATTTAGGTATAATTAGCGTAAACGAAAAGGGTGAAAGTAGCATCGTTTTAGGCATTGATAAATACGTTATTGAAAACGATTGTTGTAAAAAAGCGTACATTTTAGGAGTGTTTTTAGCCACGGGCTTAATTACCGTTCCTAAAATAGACGAAAGGTCTACTACGGGTTATCATTTAGAATTTGCTTTTGCAAATAATACGCTTGCTGATGAGTTTTGCCACTTGTTGTCTATTTGTGGTTTTTTACCAAATAACGTAAATAGAAAAAATGAAAAGGTAGTTTATTTTAATAAAATTGAAGACGTTTTATCGGTTTTGGCCTTTTTTAAGACTATGAAAAGTTATTTTGCATTAGAGCAAATTGCGCTTGAAAAAGATATTCGTAACGACACTAATAGAATAATAAACTGCGAAATGAGTAATTTAAACAAGCAAGTAGAAGCGTCGTTAAAACAAATAAAATGTATAGAACAAATCGAAAGTATTATAGGGCTTGACAGTATTGCCCCACAACTTAAAGTAGTTGCATTAGCAAGAAAGGAACACGCTGATAGTACGCTTGAAGAATTAGCAAGCATTTTGGGAATAACTAAAAGTTGTTTAAACCATAGACTTAGAAAAATTGTAAAAATTGCAGAAAATTTAACGGTATGAAATTAACAAAAGGTAGTAAAGTAGTAATTAAAAAACTTAATAATAACGGTTTTAAAGGCTATGTTGTAGGCGGTACTTGTAGAGATTATATATTGGGTAGACCTATTACAGATACCGACGTTACTACTGACGCTACACCCAGCCAAATAATGCAAGTTTTTAACGGCTATAAAATTTATGAAACGGGATTAAAGCACGGCACGGTTACGGTAAACGTTAACGGTGAACTTATTGAAATTACTACTTTTAGAAAAGACGGTGATTATCTTAACAACCGCAAGCCGTCGCAAGTTGAATTCGTAAGCGACGTTAAAGAAGACTTGTCAAGGCGTGATTTTACAATAAACGCCATTTGTTATAACGATACCGAAGGTTTTATTGACCTTTTTGGTGGTATAAACGACTGTAAAAATAAAATTATAAAAACGGTGGGCAACGCAGACGAAAGATTTAAAGAAGACGCTTTACGCATTTTAAGGGCGTTAAGATTTGCTTCAACTTTATCGTTTAGCATTGAAGCCAATACTCAAAAAGCCATTATAAAAAATAAAGAATTATTGCTTAATATTAGTAAAGAAAGAATTTACAGTGAACTTATTAAAATTTTAATGGGTGACAACGTTGAATACGTTTTGCTTAATTTTAAACAAGTATTTTTTACTCTTTTTAACGATTTTGAAAAGTGTGATAATTTTGACCAAAAAAGCAAATTTCACGCTTACGACGTGTATACTCATATAGTAAAAAGCGTATCATACGCTAAAAAAGATAAAACCGTGCGTTTAGCATTATTTTTTCACGATATCAAAAAGCCAGAGTGTTTTTCGATAGACGACAACGGTGTAGGACATTTTTACAGTCATCAAGAAAAAAGCGCAAATAAGGCAAAAGAAATATTAGATGAATTAAAAGTTGATACGGCAACTAAACGCCAAGTATATTTTTTAATAAAATATCACGACTATGTGATAGAAACTAATAAAAAACATATTAAAAAATGGCTATTTAAGTACGGTATAGAATACATAAAAAATTTACTTTTCGTAAAAATTGCCGATGCAAAAGCGCATAATCTTAATTTAATTATAAAAAGGTTAGACCAAGCAAAGCAGTCGTTAAAATTAGTTGACGAAATTTTAAATAATAAAGAGTGTTTTACTTTAAAAGAGTTAAAAATTAAAGGGGACGATTTAATTAATAAAGGGTATTCAAACGAAAAAATTGGCGAAAAACTAGTAAGTATTTTATACGACGTAATCGACGAAAAGATTATAAATGATAGAAATACTCTTTTAAAATATATATAATGAATAATTTAAATGAAAAAATTAAACTTTTACCTACCGAAGCCGGCGTATACGTTATGCTGGATAAAGATAATACGGTAATTTACGTTGGTAAAGCAAAAAACTTAAAAAACAGGGTAACCCAATATTTTAGAAACGGATTTAAGACGGAAAAGGTTTCAAAAATGGTCGTAAATATAGTAGACTTTTACTATATAATAACTCATACCGAAGCCGACGCTTTAACGCTTGAAAACAATCTTATAAAAAAGTACAAGCCAAAGTATAATATATTGCTTAAAGACGATAAAAGTTATCCTTATATAAAAATAAATTTAAAAGATAAGTTCCCAACCTTTAAAATTACAAGGACTTTTAAAAAAGACGGCTCTAAATATTTTGGACCGTTTATGTTAGGCGTTAAGGTTGACGAAGTTTTATCAATTATAAAAGAAGCCTACAAAGT
>JAZOUX010000073.1:0-4013 GCA_045658325.1 Christensenellaceae bacterium
CGGCGAAAAAACCGTTATGATTAAAATGTTAAAAATAGGCTCGCTTTCAGTGCTTGGTTTATCGTTAATGCAAACTAGTAGTGCCGTTTTAATTGCTCTTTCTAAAACTAAAACTACTTTAATTAGTGGTATATTAAGTGCTGTTATAAAATTGATTTTATCGTATTTTTTATTAAAAATACCAAATATTAATGTTTTTGCGTGTATATTTACAGATATTTTTTCGTATTTTGTTGCTTGTTTTTTAAATTTGGTATATATTGTAATTGTATTAAAAAAATTAAAAGGCAAAACGTATGAATAAAATTATTTTAGTAGGGCTTGGCACTAATAAAGACGATTTAACTTTAAAAGCGCAAAGTTTAATAAATAGCAATTTAACAAAAATTGTTAGGACTTCGTTAACGTTAAGCGCAAAAGCCATTAGCGAATATAATAAAGAGTTTATTTCACTTGACTGCGTGTATGAAAAAAGTAGGAACTTTGATACTTTAAATAAAAACTTAGCAAAGCAAGTAATTGAGCACGCTAAAAACGGTGACGTGGTATATTTCGTTGACGGTAGCGTTAATAACGATAATTCTTGTAAAGAAATTATCAAAAGGCATAAAAACGTTGAAATTTACACGGGCGTTTCATATTCTAATAAGACTTTTGAAAGGTTAAAAATTTGTGAAGAAAGTTTTTTTACCGTTTCTGCTTACGACTTATTAAGTTATGATATCGTTTATTCTAAAACGGTGGTTTACGCTTTATCTTCAAGGCAATTAGCAAGCGCAGTAAAATTAAAACTTATGGATGCTTTCGGTGAAGAAATTAAAATTTATTTTACCGATAACGATAGCGCAAAACAAATTTATTTATACGATTTAGATAGGCAAAACAATTACGATTATTCAACGACCGTTTATATTCCTAAGTTAAATTATTTGCAAAAAACCAATTACGAGTTTTACGATTTAGTTAAAATAGTATTTGCCCTTCGTGGTGAAAACGGTTGTCCTTGGGATAAAGTTCAAACTTACGAAAGTTTACAAAAAAATTTAATTGAAGAGTGTTACGAACTTATTGACGCTATAAACAATAAAGACGTTGACAATATTATTGAAGAAATTGGCGACGTATTGCTTCAATGCGTATTTTACGCCGTTTTAGGTCAAGAAGACAGTACTTTTACTATAAACGATGCCGTAAACGGTATTTGTTCTAAATTAATTTCACGCCATACCCACGTTTTTGGTCAAGATAGTGCGTTAACCGATAGTGACGCTCTTACAGTTTGGAATAAAAACAAAGCCAAAGAAAAGGGATATAATAACGGCACTGAATACCTTTTAAGCGTTCCAAAAACGCTCCCAGCGCTTATGAAAACGCAAAAAATAACTGATAGAGCGTCTAAGTATAACTTTGATTTTGAAAGCGTTTACGGTGCTTTAGACAAGGTCTACGAAGAACTTAAAGAAGTTGAAAGTGAAATAAAGTCTAAAAACGCTCAAAATTTATTTAACGAGTGTGGCGACCTTATCTTTTCGGTGGTAAACGTTTGTAGATTTTTAAAAATTGATAGCGAAAGCGCTCTTTTAAATTCGCTTAATAAATTTTTAGGTAGATTTGAAAGGCTTGAAAGGGCAATATTAACTGACGGTAAAGATATTAAGACGATGTCGGTAAAAGAAATTGACGAGTATTACGTTAAAATAAAGGGTTAATATGCAGTTAAAACAAATAAAGATAGGCAATATTACAACTAAAAACAACCTTTTTATAGCACCACTTGCAGGTTTTACCGATAGTGCTTTTAGAAGCATTTGCTACGAATTGGGTGCAGGGCTTTGCTTTACTGAAATGGTTAGTATGAAAGGTCTTAAATATTCTCCCGATGCAACTGAAGAACTTTTACGCACCGAAAGTAACGAATATATAAAAGCAGTTCAAATATTCGGTAACGACCCAGAAATAATGACTGAAATGGTAAAAAGCGAATATTTACGCAAATTTGATATCATAGATATCAATTTTGGTTGTCCGGTTAGTAAAATTTATTCTAACGGCGAAGGTAGTTATTTATTAAACGATATTCCACTTGCTTCAAAAATTATTTCAAGCATTGCTAAAACAGGTAAAACCGTTACTTGCAAATTTAGAATTGGCGTAGAAGAAAATAATTTTGTCACTAAAGAATTTAGTAAAATGTGCGAAGATAGCGGGGCAAGTTTAATATCAATTCACGGTAGGGTTAAAACGGCTATTTATAGTGGTAAATGTAATTACGAGCAAATTGCTTTAGCAAAAAATAACGTAAAAATTCCAGTTATTGCAAACGGTGGCATTTTTACAAAGCAAGACGCTATTAATATAATAAACGAAACGGGAGCCGACGGCGTTATGCTTGCTAGGGGCGTATTAGAAAATCCGCTTTTAATTAGTGAGATTTTAGGTGAAAATTCGCCTATGACTTTAAAAGAAATTATATTAAAACAAATAGATATGACGGCTAGTCGTTACGGAGATAACCGTTCGGCAATTATTCTTCGCAAACAAATGGCGTACTATCTAAAAGGCGTAGTTGGCAGTAAAAAATTAAAGCAACAAATATTCACTTTAACTAGCGCAAAAGAAATGAAAGAACTATTTTTACATACTGAATTATTTTAACTTTTTACTACAAAAACGAATATAATATCGTGGTGTAGTAAAATGAGAGTATATTGTAATAATTTAGACGGTATTTTAAATGCAGATAAAAACAAGTATTCCTATGCAGATATTATTGTTTTCGGCTTTAATTCAATAGGTAAAATAACTTATAAAAACGAACTTTCTTGGCAAGAAGATAATTTAATTAAATTATCTAAACTTGCTAAAAACTTAAAAAAAACGGTAATTTTAGGGGCGTATACCGATAATTACGGCGTTATTAGAAAATCGGTTTTGGTTAACGATAACGGCAAAATTTTAGGTATAGCCGATATGCATGTAAAACGGCAAGATACGGCAATTTCAATAGGCTACGGGTATACGATATATCAATCGCAAAACGGTAAAATAGGCGTGCTTATCGACGACGATTTATTTAGCGTTGAAGCCGTTAAAAGTATGAGCACTTGCGACGTTGATTTGATAGTTGTTATTAGTGACAAAATTGATAAGTCGCAGTATAATTATTTAGTTAGGTCGTATTCGTTATTGTTTGGCGTTCCTATATTATTTTTAACGCCTAACGCTATAACCGTAACCGACTGTAAAGGTGAAATTTTATTAAACTGTACCGAGACCGAAGCAGATATTATAATACCGACTAAAAAGGTTTACACATATATAACGACAAAACAAAGGGGATTACACAAATTATGAAATTTAATATCGTTTTAGTAGAGCCAGAAATACCACAAAATACAGGCAATATATCAAGGACTTGCGCTTGTACTAATTGCGCTTTACATATAGTTAGACCTACGGGCTTTGATATAAACGATAAAAACTTAAAAAGGGCAGGGTTAGACTATTGGCAATATTTAGAAGTCCACTATTACGATAGTATTGAAGAAGTTATATCTAAATATTATGACGGTTCTAATTTTTACTTTATGTCTACTAAAGGCAAAAAAGTTTATAGTGACGCACCTTTTAAAGACGGTGATTTTTTAGTCTTTGGTAAAGAGTCGCACGGTTTAAGTGAGCCTTTGCTTGAAAAATATTACGATAAAACTTTGCGTATACCAATGTTTGGCTTATTAAGAAGTTTAAATTTATCAAATTCAGTTGCAATCGTAGTATACGAAGCCTTACGTCAAAACAATTTTGAAGTATTAAATAAAGAAGGGTGTTTGACTGGTCGTCAAGACTAGTTTTAAACCGTTATAAACGGCGTAGAACTGCGTTACTGCTTCGGCTTTAGACTTCGATAACCAATAAGGTTAATCTCACCCTAAAGCCTTTGCGAGCCTTGTTCTACTTGTTTCTAACGGCTTAAAAATCACATAAACGGCGTGTAACTTAGGTGTTTTAGACTT
>JAZOUX010000074.1:0-5471 GCA_045658325.1 Christensenellaceae bacterium
ACTTTACCCTATTCCACATTTCGTTAATAACGGCTAAATCGTTATCAGAAAAATTGTCCATAACGGTACATCTTTTTACCGTAGTAAAGTCTGGATATTGCGTCGCCAACCTACCGTATTCGCTTGAAGCCGTTACCTTAACTTCTTTACCGAAAAAGTAACCTAAATCAAGTTCAACTTGACCTTCGTCATCACTATTTTCTTCAACGTAAGAAATAATTTCAGTATTAGTATCGTTACCCGAAACGCAACTTGTGTAGCCGATATATTCCATATTTCTAATGGCAATTTCAGGCGTTGAAACGAAGTCGATAAAACTTCTAGCCTTTTCAACGTTAGCACCTTTAGGAACTACCCAACCGTCAAACCATACGTTACTACCTTCGTTTGGAACGACGTAACCAAAAGTTTTGCCTTGTGCTTCGGCTTCGTCAATAACGTAAACGGCATCGCCACTCCAAGCAAAGTTTACTTGAATTTTGCCGTCTATCATATCGTTTTTACCACTGTCAACTTCAAAGCCGTAAATGTTATTTTTAATTCTCTTTAACATTTCTTCAACTTTTCTTACCGTTTCAGCATCAGTCCTATTGAAAATTCTTGCAATTTGATTAGAATAATCAACAGAGTTTTTATCAAGTGCCTTTAATTCTTCTTCGTAAACAGCACCTACTGCCATAATATAAGTATCTCTTATACTGTCTTTTATAGTTGCTTTTTTATTGAATTTAAAGTCTAAAATAGAAGCCCATGAACTTAATTCTTCTGCCGTAGCGTACTCAGTATTATAAATATAACCCATAGTACCCCACATATAACCACAAGCGTAAACTTGATTACCGTTTGCTAAGCCTAACCTTTCAAACTCGCTTTTTATGTACGGAGAGCCGTAATTTGCCCAATTTGTTGGCATTTCAAAACTTTCTAACATATTTTCGTTAAGCATTTTAAGTATCATATACTCACTTGGGCATACAAGGTCTGCTCCACTAGGGTTTTTCTTTAATTCGTTGTACATTTCTTCGTTAGTGGCGAAAGTACAGTATTCTACTTCAATACCCGTTTCAGCCGTAAATATATCTAAAATGCTTTCTAATAACTCGTCATCACTAAAGCGAGAAGTTAAACTTTCACTTAAACCGTCTTCTAAATCTTCTTCAGTATAGCCTAAGTCAATATAGTCTTCCCAACTGTATATTACAAGTTTATTATCATCGGCTTTTGCAGTTATTCCGTCTTTATTTACGTTAGGAATTAACGCAAACGACGTTATTAAAACCATTATAATAGAAAAAACTTTTTTAATCATATTTTCTCCTTACTTTTTAGCGTTAATTTTACGGTTAGTTCTAATATTCATAATTAAAACGCCTGCAACCGTTACTGCAAAAATTATAGTGGTTAAAGCACGGTAAATTGCTATCGTTTTATTTGAACTTTCAGTACCCCTTGCTATCGCTTTATATACTGCCGTACTTATAGTTTCAAAATTGCCTTCGATTGGGGCTAAAGTTGCCGTAACTATATAGTCGTCAAGCGAAAGCGTTATGGCAAGCATAAAGCCAGCGAAAATACCTGGTAAAATTTGTGGCAAAACTACTTTAAATAACGCCTTAAACGGAGTATCGCCAAGGTCTAAAGCCGCTTCGTATAAACTGCCGTCCATTTGTTTTAATTTTGGCATAACCGATAACACAACGAAAGGTGCAGTCAAAACAACGTGTCCTAAATACAAACCGAAAATAGACCTATTTTCACCGGTAAATAACAATAAAAGCATAACGAGTGCGCACGCCGTAACTACTTCGGAATTAACTACCGGAATTTGAGACGCTAACGAAGAATATTTACCGAATTTACCTTTACTATAATAAATACCTATTGCACCAAAAGTTCCTAAAATAGTTGAAATAGTAGCCGAAATTACGGCAAGTAAAACGGTGTTAATAACAACGTCTTTAATCAAATAAATTCTTTCATACCACTTAAGCGAAAAACCTACCCAAGTACCCGTAGTAACGCCTTCGTTAAACGAGAAAATTACTAAAATAAATATAGGAATATAAATAAATGCAAGAACTAAAAATATATATCCACCAGATAAAAACTTTTTCATTATAAATTAGTCCCCCTTCCCGTATCGTTTTCTTTAAAGCCACCCGTTAAAAGCATCGTAACGACCATTACTACTAACATAATAAGCGAAATTGCCGCACCTTCGTTTATTCTTATAGAAGCACCGCCTTCACCTAAGAAACATTGCGCTATAAGTTTACCTATTATTGAAAAGGTACTACTACTAAACGCGTCCGTTACAACGTAACAACTCATAACCGGTAAAAACACCATTGAAACACCACTTATAATTCCCGGCATTGAAAGTGGTAGTGTAACCGAAGTAAATATTTTGACTTTGCTTGCACCTAAATCGTTAGCCGCTTCTTCATAACTTTTGTCCATCTTAATAAGTGTAGAGTAAAGGGGCATAACCATAAACGGCATAAAGTCGTAAACTAAACCGATTAAACTTGCTTCAATACCTAAAGGGAAGCCTATTAAGTATAATAATTCTTTCATAGCCATTGCCCTTAATACAAAGTTAAGCCAACTTGGTAATACAAAAAGAAGCAATAATATAAAAGCAAAATTTTTATTTTTCATCCTTGATAAAATATAAGCAACGGGGTACGCTATAAGTAAACATATAACGGTAACCACTAAACTAACCAAAACGCTTATTATAAGCGTGCTTATATTTGTTGGATTTGTAAAAAACGCCGTAAAATTACCAAACGAGAACACCCCTTCACTATCGGTAAAAGCATAAAACACTATTAATAATAAAGGTAGCACTACGAACGCGCTTAAAAACAAGCCGTACGGAATACATAACTGACTTCTTTTAAACGTAAACAAACCTTTTGAAATTTTATCACTTTTAAAAGGTTCAACGCTTATAACTTTTGCACCTTTCATCTTTTAATCTCCTGTTTAAGTGATAATTTAATTTTGTCTTTAGGAATTTTAACGCTTACCCTATCGTTTTCGTTCCAAACGTACTCGGTATCGCAAACGAAATCTTCTTCTTCGTCGTCGGTACGAATAATAATTTGATAGTGGTCGCCCTTATAAACTATGCTTATTATCGAACCACAAGCGTTACCGTCTTCGTCGTTATCAATAATTTCAATATCTTTAAGCCCAACTTCAACTTTTACTTCTTGGTTAGTTAAATCTAACTTTTCACCCGTTACGGTAATTAAATAACCTTCATCGTCAAGACGTGAGCCTGGGTAAAGTTGACAAACGTCACACTCGAATTCGCCGTCGGCAAAACATACCGTATTGTTTTTAGTAATATAACCGTCGTATACGTTAGAAACGAATTCTTTGTGCATTATGTGAATACTGTCTGGCGCAATATTTACGCCGATTTTAGAGCCTTGAGAATACTCTTTAGTGCTTTGAATAACTATTTCAGTCCTACCTACAATTAAAACCATTTCGTAGTGTACGCCCTTAAATATACAAGACGAAATTTCGCCCGATACCATACCTTCTCCATAAGGTACAACTTCAATATCTTCAGGTCTAACCACTACGTCAACCTTTTCGTTCTTTTCAAAATCGTCAACGCAGTCGAAAATTTTGTTGATAAACCTAACTTTGTTTTTACCAACCATAGTACCACTGAAAATGTTGCTTTCACCAATAAAGTCTGCAACGAAAGCGTTTTTAGGTTCGTTATAAATATCTTGTGGAGTGCCTATTTGTTGAATTTTACCGTCTTTCATAACGACAACGGTATCACTCATAGTCAAGGCTTCTTCTTGGTCGTGAGTAACGTAAATGAAAGTTATGCCTAACTTTTTATGCATTTCTTTAAGTTCAAGTTGCATATCCTTTCTCATCTTTAAGTCGAGTGCGCCAAGCGGTTCGTCCAAAAGTAATATTTCAGGCTCGTTTACTATTGCCCTTGCTATTGCTATTCTTTGTTGTTGACCACCAGATAAAGTCGTTACGCTTCTTTTTTCAAAACCTTCAAGGTCAACCATTTTTAAAGCCTTTTCAACTTTAGCGTCAATTTCTTCTTTAGTATATTTTTCAATTTTTTCAAAACGTTTACCTAAACCGTCTTCATAAACGACTTTTAATTTTTTAAGTTTTAGACCGTAAGCAATATTTTCGTAAACGTTTAAGTGTGGGAATAACGCGTATCTTTGGAATACGGTATTTACGGGGCGTTTATTCGGTGGTAAATCGGTAATATCTTTACCGTTAAGATAAATTTTACCCGACGTTGGTAGTTCAAAACCCGCTATCATACGAAGCGTAGTAGTTTTACCACAACCTGACGGGCCTAAAAAAGTGATAAACTCACCCTTTCTAACGTACAAATTAACGTCGTCAACGGCTGGAGTACCGTCAAACTCTTTCGTTACGTTTACGAGATTAATTATTTTTTGTTCAGAAATTTCCCTTTGTATACTCATTATTGTTTCTCCCTTGTTTAAAACGTAGGTGGCGTTGAAATCCATAAAAACTTCGCCACGCTATCTTCTTTGTTTTCAATATAGTGCGTTTTGTCGGCAACGAAATAAAAACTGTCGCCCTTTTTGCACAAGTGTTTTTTATTGCCTATATGAATAACCACTTTCCCTTGCAAAATAAAACCAAATTCTTCACCTTCGTGCGGAACGTCTTCTTCCGTTTTAGAATTAGCGTTTAACTGCATTAAAATAGGCTCCATCGCGTTCTTTTGCGCGTTAGGTACTAACCAATTTAACACCATTTCGTTAGTAGATTTTTCAATAAAATCATTTTCGGTAAAGACGATTTTATCGTCTTCTTTTTCATCAAAAAACTCTTTTAAAGTCGTTCCTAACGCCGATAATATATCTATTAAAGTCGCTATTGACGGACTTGTTAAATCGTTTTCAAGTTGGGATATATAACCCTTTGTTAACTCGCATCTGGACGCTAGTTCTTCTTGCGTTAAATCGCATTGCAATCGTAACTGTTTTATTTTATCACCTATTACCATATTATTACCTAACAATTTAGAGATTGTAAACTTTTTGTTTAGCAAAACTAAACATTTTTATTATATAAACGTACCCCCCTTATGTCAACGATTTTTAACTAGTTTTTTTGAATTTTTTAATTTTTTTATAAAAAAGACGGTAACGAGTGTTACCGTGCTTATTAACTGTGTTTTTGTACCTTTTAAGCAGTTTTGTCAGTGTCAACAGAGTCTTGAATATAAATGATTTTTGGGCGTTTTTCTTTTAACTCGTCAACGAATTGGTCAAACCAAACTACGTCGGTTAATATTACGAAAAAACTTTCGTCTTCAAAAATTAGTTCGAGCCTACCTTTTAACGAAGAAACTTTTACTTGTTTTATAGTAGAAAGTTCAATTTCGTTTTTAATTAAGCCCCATCTTAATACGACTGCTTTATCGTTTATTG
>JAZOUX010000075.1:0-4217 GCA_045658325.1 Christensenellaceae bacterium
CTGGTATGGGTAGATGTCAAGGTGGTTTTTGTCAGCCTAGGGTTGCTGAAATTATTGCAAATACTTTAAATATAAAGTTGCAAGACGTTACTAAAAACGGTGGTAAATCTAATATTATTATTGGGAGAACGAAGTAATGTACGAACTTATAATTATAGGTGGGGGTCCAGCCGGTTTGGCTGTAGCGATATCTGCTTACGATAACGGCGTTAAAAACTTAATTATTATTGAAAGGGAAGATACATTAGGTGGTATTTTAAATCAATGTATACACAACGGATTTGGGCTTCAAAGGTTTAAAGAAAGTTTAACTGGTCCAGAGTACGCCGATAGGTTTATTCAAGGGGTAATTGAAAGGGGAATTCCTTATAAAACCAACACTACCGTTTTATCTTTAACGAAAGATAAGCAAGTTACGGCAATAAACAAGACAGACGGGGTTTTTACAATGCAAGCAAAAGCAGTAGTTTTGGCTATGGGTTGTAGAGAAAGGTCTAAAGGCGCGCTAGATATAGCCGGTAGCAGGCCAGCAGGTTTATACAGTGCTGGTACTTGTCAAAAATACGTTAATATTAAAGGATATATGCCGGGTAAAAACGTTGTTATTTTAGGTTCAGGAGATATTGGTCTTATTATGGCTAGAAGAATGACGCTTGAAGGAGCAAAAGTTCACGCCGTATGTGAATTGATGCCGTATTCTTCGGGGCTAAAAAGGAATATTGCTCAATGTTTAGATGATTTTGATATTCCACTTTTACTTAGTCATACCATTACTGAAATCGAAGGCAAAGATAGGGTAACGGGTGTTAAAATAGCACAAGTCGACCAAAATAGAAAGCCAATTTTATCTACTGAAAAGCATTACGAATGCGACACCGTGCTTTTTTCAGTCGGCTTAATACCTGAAAATGAACTTTCTAAAGAAGCGGGCGTTGAGTTGTCGCCTAAAACTAAAGGCGCAGTCGTTTACGAAAATAGGGAAACGTCAATTGAAGGTATTTTTGCTTGTGGTAACGTTTTACAAGTACACGATTTAGTTGACTTTGTTTCAGAAGAAGCCGAACTTACCGGTAAGGCGGTTGCCGAATATATTAAAAACGGCGAAAAACAAAGAGACGTTATTCACACTGCAAACGGCAAAAACGTTAGTTACGTTTTACCGCAAAAAATTGATAAAAACGCTGAAAAGTTCGTTAAATTGTTCTTTAGAGTGACGGGGGCTTATAAAAATGCTAAAATAGTCCTTAAAAGTGGCGATAAAGTTTTAATGGAAAGAACAAAAAAAATAGTCGTTCCAGGCGAAATGGAAAATATTGTTGTGCCTATAAACTTGCTTAAAGAAGCAAAAAGTGATATAATTTTAAGCGTAGAGGTGTAAAATGGAAGAAAAATTTTTAACCTGTATAGAATGTCCTATGGGCTGTGCGGTAAAAGTAACGGTTGACGCTGATAAAATTATTTCGCTTGACGGCAACAACTGTGCTAGGGGTAAAATGTACGTTGAAAACGAAGTTTTTTGTCCTAAAAGGGTGGTTACAAGCACGGTAAAAACGTCTTTTGATAAAATGGTTGCAGTTAAAACTGACGCTCCTATTAAAAAGAGTGAAATTTTTGACGTAATGCAAAAAATTAACGGAGTTTACCTTACCAAAAAAGTTAAAATAGGCGATATTATTATAAAGGATATAGTTGAAGGTGTTAATTTAATAGCAACTTCACACGCTTAACTAAAATGAAAGATTATTTTAATAAACAAGTATTTGATTTTAACAGCAAAAAGTTATGGCTTTTTGATATGGATGGGACTATTTACCTTGGCAATCAATTATTCGACGGCGTATTAACGCTTTTAGATAAAATTGAAAAAAGTGGTGGCAAGTACGTTTTTATCACTAATAATTCGTCAAAATCGGTAAATGATTATATTAAAAAAGTCAACGCTATGGGTATTAAAGCCGATAAAGACAACTTTTTTACGTCTTCAAACGCCACCGTTTTATTGCTTTTAGAAAAGCATAAAAATGAAAAGATTTACGCGCAAGGCACTGTTTCGTTTTTGCAAGAATTGAAAAGTGCTGGGCTTGATATTACTACCCAATACGATAAAAATTCTACTTGCGTGGTCGTTGGTTTTGATACTGAAATCACGGGCGAAAAAATGCTTAATACAAGCAAAACTTTAACGCTTAACGACGTAACCTATTACGCCACTAATCCCGACTGGGTGTGTCCTACCGAATTTGGATATATTCCTGATTGCGGGTCAATGTGTCAAGGGTACGAGCGTGCTACGGGTAAAAAGCCGATTTTTATAGGTAAACCGCAACCAACTATGATTTTTGAAGTTATTAAAAAGTTCGGTTACTCTAAAGAGCAAACGGTTGTTTTAGGCGATAGAATTTACACTGATATTGCTTCTGGTGTAAACGCTAACGTTGATACGATATTAGTTTTAAGTGGTGAAGCAACGCTTGAAGATTACAACGGTAGTGAAATAAAACCTACTTACGTTTTAAGCCATGTAAATGAGTTTTTAAAGGCATAATTAGTTATTAGAACTTTTGCAAAAAAGCACTTATAGTTTGAAAATAAAATGTTTTTACAAAGCAAAAAAGCCGTTTTAAGAGAATCTAAAACGGCTTTTTTATTTATTAATAATCCTAATAAAATTTTACAAATTCTACTTATTTAATAATTTTATCGGCAAGCATATTTCAACGTATCTTTCTTTTGTCCACTCACCTTTTGGTCGCCAATGAATTGCTATAACTTCGGGTGCGTCTTCAAACACATAATTTGAATTAGGTAGCCAACTAGTTACGATTTGCTTTCTAATTTCAGTATAGTCAAGAATAGGATATTTTTTCTTTTCCGTTTCAAATACGGCGTAAGTTTGTTTAGGTATAACAATCGTTACAAACCCCATTTTATCAATAAAATCAACGCCCGTTACCTTTTGATTAAAAAGATTTTCTCTTGTCCAATCGTCAAGTTCGTAAGCGACGTAAAAATCGTAACCGTCATTATCTATATTCGTTATTATTAAATAATCTGTGGTATAATCGCAAGACGCTCCAAGTAGTAACCATTGTTTTGCTCGGGTAGAAGTTAAAAAAGTTTGTTCTTGACTTAGTCTTTCCTTGCCGTAAGGTACTCCGGTAAAGCGTTTTTTATAGCCGACTAAAATCTTTTCGGGTTTTTCTTCAATTTTATAATTCATTTTATTTACTCCATTTAAATCACTAATTTGGGTAAGGGGTGGAAACCCCTTCAACGAGCAACCCTTTTTTACCTTAGATGGCATTATTCCGTGGTATTTATAAAAGGCACGAGAAAAACTTTCAGGGGTTTCATAACCGTATTTAAAAGCAACGTCTATTACCTTGGCTTTTTCGTTTAATAACTCGTTACCCGCAAGGCTTAATTTACGCCTACGAATATATTCACCAAGAGTAAATCCACAAGTTATGCTAAAAATTTTTTGAAAGTGATAGCAAGAAGAGTACGCTTGCTTTGCTACTTCTTCGTAGTCAATTTTTTCGGTAATATGTTCTTCAATATAATCGACTGCTTTTAGTATTGCTTTGGTCCAATCCATTTCTTATCTCCGTAACTTTATTATAATTTAAAACACTTTTGCTTTCTTGACTTTTTGTGCTATATTGTAAAAAATTTTATCATTATACATAAAAAAACTCGGCTTTAAAGAGCCGAGTTAAATTACCTATTTAGTTAATAATACAACTATATGCTGATTTTAGTTTAAATTTAAATGGCTTTAGCGTAGTGTAGTATAGATAAAATAATTCCTATAATAACGTATAAGTCAACTAAACCACCAAGTATACCTGTAACAAGGTTTACGATAGGGAATGCTGAAAGTACGAAAATAAGTACGCTTGCAATAGCACCGATAATTAAATAAACTAAAACGTTAATAAGTAACGCTCCAAGAGAGCCTTTTTTACCAAATGAATAAGGAAAAAGTTTTTTCAAAGTTTTCATTGTTTTACTCCTTTATTTTATATTTGTACTATCATTATACAATAATTATGCTTAATTTTCAATATTTTTTTAAAATTTTTTAGTTAGTGGTTTTATATTGCGCTTTTATAAAAAGTCTAATTTTGACGATTTTTAGCAACTTTTTTGTCGAAAGTTACTTCATTTTGCTTATATAACTAAAAAACGTTATGAAAAATACTAAAATAAAAACT
>JAZOUX010000076.1:0-12427 GCA_045658325.1 Christensenellaceae bacterium
ACCTTCTAAAATTTATATGAATAACGGTACTGAATTACCTATTCAAATATTAAACGGAAGACCAGGATATATTAACTTTTTAGACGCTTTTAACGCTTGGCAACTCGTTAAAGAATTAAAGCAAGCAGTAGGGCTTCCTTGCGCAACGTCGTTTAAGCACGTTAGTCCAACATCGGCTTCAATAGGTAAAATTTTACCAGCAAAATTAAAAAAGGCGTGCTTCGTTGACGATATTAAAGACTTAGACTCTTCGTTGCTTGCTTGTGCTTACGCTAGGGCAAGGGGTACTGACCGTCAATGTTCTTTCGGCGATTTTATTGCCCTTTCAGACGTGTGCGACGAAGTTACTGCTAAACTTATTAAAAGGGAAGTTAGTGACGGCGTTATTGCTCCAGGTTATACAGACAAAGCACTTGAAATTTTAAAAGCAAAAAGAAAGGGTACTTACAACGTTATTTTGATTGACGAAAACTATGTTCCAGAAGAAAGGGAAACAAAACAAGTTTTCGGTATTACTTTTGAACAAGGTAGAAACAACTTTAAAATAGATTATTCGTTACTTGCTAATATAGTAACAAAAAATAAAGAAATTCCACTTGATAAAAAGCAAGATTTAATAGTTGCTTTAATAACTTTAAAGTACACGCAATCTAACTCGGTTTGCTTTGCCTTTGACGGACAAGCAATCGGCGTAGGTGCAGGTCAACAATCAAGAATACACTGTACTCGTTTAGCAGGTGGTAAGGCTGACACTTGGTTTTTACGTCAACATGAAAAAGTTTTAAACTTAGACTTTTTACCAACGCTTGGTAGACCTGAAAGAGATAACGTAATAGACGGTTATATTAACAAAAACGAAGAAGACGTTTGTGCCGACGGAATTTGGCAAAAATATTTTGCTACTAAACCACAACCTTTAACTAGTGAAGAAATTAAAGAATATCTTTCAACTATTAAAGGCGTATCGCTCGCTTCAGATGCGTTCTTCCCGTTTAACGACAATATTAAAAGGGCAATTTTAAGCGGTGTTAAGTACGTTGCTCAACCAGGTGGCTCTATTAGAGACGACTTAGTTATTGAAACGTGTGATGAAAACGATATGGTAATGTGCTTTACTAATATGCGTTTATTCCACCATTAAGGAGTTATATATGAAAATTTTAGTTGTTGGTAGTGGTGGTAGAGAACACGCTATAATTAAAAAAATAAAAGAAAATAAAAAGGTTGAACAAATTTTTGCGCTTCCGGGTAACGGTGGTATGCAAAACGACGCAACCTTAGTAAATATTGGCGCAAAAGACGTTGAAAATATCGTTAAATTTGCACTCGAAAATAAGATTGACTATGCAATAGTAGCTCCAGACGACCCACTCGTATTAGGTACGGTTAACGCACTTAACGAAGTAGGTATTCCTTGTTTCGGTCCAACTAAAGAAGCGGCTATTATTGAAGGCAGTAAAGTTTTTTCAAAAGACCTTATGAAAAAATACGGTATTCCTACTGCTGAATATCAAACTTTTAGCGATATAAATAGCGCGCTTAAATATTTAGAAACTTGTAAAATTCCAGTAGTAGTTAAAGCCGACGGGTTAGCACTTGGTAAAGGCGTAATTATCGCTATGACTAAACAAGAAGCCATCGATGCAGTAAAACAAATTATGGAAGATAAAGTTTTTGGTGCAAGTGGTAATAATATCGTTATTGAAGAGTTTTTAGAAGGACCAGAAGTTTCAGTATTGTCCTTTACCGACGGAAAAGTGGTAATTCCTATGATATCTTCAATGGACCACAAGCGTTCAAAAGATAACGACGAAGGTTTAAATACGGGTGGTATGGGCACTATTGCTCCTAACCCTTATTACACTAACGATATTGCAAAGCGTTGTATGGAAGAAATTTTTATTCCTACAATTAACGCTATGAATAACGAAAATAGAACGTTTAAAGGTTGTTTGTATTTTGGTTTAATGCTTACAAAAGACGGCCCTAAAGTTATTGAATACAACTGTCGTTTTGGCGACCCTGAAACACAAGTAGTTTTACCGTTATTAGAAAGTGATTTATTAGAAATTATGATGGCTACTACTAACGGCACGTTAAGTGAGACGGAAGTTAAGTTTACTTCAAAAAGTGCTTGTTGTGTAATTTTAGCATCGAAAGGATATCCACAAAAATATCAAACGGGCTATGAAATTAAATTACCAACTGACGCAGACGGTGAGATATACGTTGCTGGTGCAAAAATTGAAGACGGCGTATTAAAAACTAACGGTGGTAGGGTATTAGGCGCAACTTGCGTTGCAGACACGTTAAGTGAAGCAATAAAAAAAGCGTATGAGTTAACTAACCAAATTACTTTTGAGAACAAGTATTATAGAACGGATATAGGACGTAAAGCGTTAAAAGTTAAAGGAGAATAAAATGGTTTACCGTTTATTTGTAGAAAAAAAGGAAGAATTTAGGCACGAAGCCAATTCGTTATATAACGATATAAAAACTTTTTTAGGCATTAAAAATCTTGAAAAAGTTCGCTTAATAAATAGATACGACGTTGAAAATATTGATAAAGAATTATTCGACTATGCTAAAAACACGGTGTTTTCTGAACCACAAGTAGACGATTATTACGATAGTTTAGATGAGAATAACGGTTACGTTTTTGCAGTAGAATATTTGCCTGGTCAATTTGACCAAAGGGCTGACTCTTGCTCGCAATGTTTACAACTTATCTCTCAAAAAGAAAGACCTATTTGTAGAACGGCTAAAATTTACGTTTTATACGGCAATTTGACTGAAAAAGACGTTAACGAAATTAAAAAATACGTTATTAACCCAGTAGAATCAAGACAAGCGTCTCTTGATACTTTTGAAACGTTAAAAACAAATTTTGATATTCCAACTGATGTAAAAACACTTGATGGATTTATTCAATTAGATAGGCAAGGTTTAACTGATTTCGTTAAAAATTATGGTTTGGCAATGGATATTGACGATATCACTTTTTGTCAACAATATTTTAAAAGTGAAAATCGAAACCCAACTATAACTGAAATTCGTATGATTGACACTTATTGGTCTGACCACTGTCGTCACACTACGTTTTTGACTACTATTGACCAAGTTAAGTTTGAAGACGAACTTTTACAGTCAACTTACGAAGATTATTTAAAAACAAGGGAATTTTTAAATAGAAACAAAGCAATTAACCTTATGGACGTTGCAACTTTGGCTGGTAGATACCTTAAAAAGACGGGTAAACTTGACAAACTTGACGAGTCTGAAGAAATTAACGCTTGTACCGTTAAAATTGACGTAACGGTAAACGGGGAAAAAGAACCTTGGCTTTTACTCTTTAAAAACGAAACTCATAACCACCCAACTGAAATAGAGCCTTTCGGTGGTGCAGCAACTTGTATCGGTGGTGCTATAAGGGACCCACTTTCGGGCCGTTCGTACGTTTACGCAGCAATGCGTGTTACGGGTGCAGGTAATCCGTTAAAACCGTTATCTCAAACGTTAAAGGGTAAACTTTCTCAAAGAAAAATCGTTACGACAGCAGCGCAAGGGTATTCAAGTTACGGTAACCAAATCGGTTTAGCAACAGGTATGGTTGACGAACTTTATCACGAAGGTTATACTGCTAAAAGGATGGAAATTGGTGCAGTTATAGCGGCAGCGCCTGAAAAAAACGTAAGGCGTGAACGCCCTGTAAACGGCGACGTAGTTATTTTACTTGGTGGTAAAACGGGTAGAGACGGTTGTGGTGGCGCAACCGGTTCGTCTAAATCACACACTATTGAGTCGCTTGAAAGTTGTGGTGCTGAAGTTCAAAAAGGTAACGCTCCAGAAGAAAGAAAACTTCAAAGGTTATTTAGAAATGAAACGGCAAGCAAAATGATTAAGCGTTGTAACGACTTTGGTGCTGGTGGCGTTTCGGTAGCAATAGGTGAATTGGCTGACGGTTTATTAATCAACTTAGATAAAGTTCCTAAAAAGTACGAAGGGCTTGACGGCACGGAACTTGCTATAAGCGAATCGCAAGAAAGGATGGCAGTCGTAGTTGACAAAAAGGACGTTGACGAGTTTATCGCTCTTGCAAATAGCGAAAATCTTGAAGCAACGGTCGTAGCAGTAGTAACTGATAAGAATCGCCTTACTATGACTTGGAGAGATAAAGTTATAGTAGATATTTCAAGAGATTTCTTAAACTCTAACGGTGCTGAAAAACATATTTCAATTTTAGCAAGCAAACCACAGTCTTACGATAAAGTAATAGACGGTGATTTTGAAAGCAATTATAAAAATTTAGTTGACGACTTAAACGTATGCTCAAAGCGTGGTTTAAGCGAAAGGTTTGACTCTACTATCGGTGCTGGTACGGTATTAATGCCGTTTGGTGGTAAACGACAAAGAACGCCTATTCAAGCAATGGTACATAAAATTTCGCTTGAAAAGGGTGAAACTAGCGACTGTTCGTTAATGAGTTGGGGCTACAATCCGTTTATTACTGAAAAAAGCCCATACCACGGCTCTTACCTTGCAGTAATTGAAAGTGTAAGTAAATTAATTGCAACGGGTGCTGATTTTAAAGACGTTTATCTTACCTTTCAAGAATATTTTGAACGTCCTTTAAAAGACGAAAGAAGATGGGGCAAGCCTTTATCGGCATTACTTGGTGCGTTTAGGGCGCAAAAAGATTTACAAATTGCTTCTATCGGCGGTAAAGACTCGATGAGTGGTAGTTTTGAAAATCTAGACGTTCCACCAACTTTAGTTTCTTTTGCCGTAACGACTGACGAAGTTAAAAATATAATCTCTCCAGAATTTAAAGGCGCAAACAATAAAGTAATATTATTAAAATGCAAATATAATGAAGACAATTTACCAGATTCTAAGTGCTTAATTGAAAACTATAATATCGTTAGCGACTTAGTTAGAAAAGGTAAAGTGTTATCTTGTTACACACCTTGCTTTGGTGGTATTGCCGAAGGCGTATTTAAAATGTGTATAGGTAACGGTATTGGTTTTAAGTATTCAAACGATATTAACTTTGAAGATATTTTTGCATATAACTACGGTTCGTTTATTATCGAAGTAACAAGCGACGTTGAAGTTGGCGAAATATTAGGTTATACTACCGACGAATACGAAATTTCGTATAACGGCAAAGCCTTAAAAGTTAGCGAACTTGAAAAGATTTACGAAGACAAGTTAGAAAGCGTATATCCTTGCAATATTCAAGTAAAACCAAGCAAACTTGAAGAATTGTCTTATACTACAAATAAAATTTACGTTCCTAATATAAAGGTGGCAGTGCCTAAGGTATTAATACCAGTGTTCCCAGGTACGAACTGTGAATACGATTCGGCAAAAGCAGTTGAAAGGGCTGGAGCGCAAGCCGATATATTCGTTATTAACAACTTAACGAGTGACGGCGTAAGTAGAAGCGTTGAAGAATTTGCTAATAAAATTAGCGAAGCACAAATTATATTTATTCCAGGTGGTTTCTCTGGTGGTGACGAACCAGACGGTTCGGGTAAATTTATAACGGCGTTCTTTAGAAATGCAAGTATTAAAGAAAGGGTAACTGAACTTTTAGATAAACGCGACGGTTTAATGCTTGGTATTTGTAACGGCTTCCAAGCGCTTATAAAATTAGGTTTAGTTCCTTACGGTAAAATCGTTGATACAGACGAAAGTTGCCCAACTTTAACTTTCAACAGTATTTCACGTCACCAATCAAAGATAGTTGCAACTAAAATCGTTTCAAACAACTCTCCTTGGCTTCAAGGCGTAAACGTTGGCGATATTTGTAACGTAGCAATATCACACGGTGAAGGCAGATTTATTGCAACCGACGAAGTTTTAAATACTCTTAAAAAGAACGGTCAAATAGCAACGCAATACGTTGATTTTGACGGTAAAGTTACAAGTGATATTCAATTTAACCCAAATAATTCGTATAACGCTATTGAAGGTATTTTATCGCCAGACGGTAGGGTTTTGGGTAAAATGGGTCATACTGAAAGGTATAATAACGGCTTATACAAAAACGTTTACGGTAATTACGATATTAAAATTTTTGAATCTGCAGTAAAATATTTTAAATAATTTAAGGAGAAAATATGGCTTTTCTTACAGATATTGAAATAGCGCATAACGCTAAAATTCAAAACATAACCGACATTGCTAAAAATGCTGGTATTAGTGAAGAATATCTTGAACAATACGGCAAATACAAGGCAAAAATAGACCTTTCTTACCTTGAAGATAAGAAAGAAGAAGGCAAACTTATTTTAGTAACGGCAATTACTCCAACGCCAGCAGGTGAAGGTAAAACGACTACTACCATAGGTTTAGCCGACGGGTTAAAGAAAATTGGCAAAAAGGTTGCTGTCGCTTTAAGAGAGCCATCTCTTGGACCGGTATTCGGTGTAAAAGGTGGTGCAGCAGGTGGTGGTTATAGCCAAGTAATTCCTATGGAAGATATTAACCTTCATTTTACAGGTGACTTCCACGCAATAGGCGTAGCAAATAACTTGCTTTGCGCTATGATAGATAACCATATTCATCAAGGCAACCTATTAGGAATTGATTCAAGAAGAATTACCTTTAAAAGATGCGTTGATATGAACGATAGGCAACTTAGAAATATCGTTTGTGGTTTAGGTGGCAAAACCAACGGTTCTCCACGAGAAGACGGTTTTGATATTACAGTTGCAAGCGAAATTATGGCTATTCTTTGTCTTTCAACGACAATAAACGATTTAAAAGAAAGGCTTGGCAACTTAATTATTGGTTACAACTATAAAAACGAGCCGGTTTATTGTAAAGACTTAAAGGCGCAAGGCGCAATGACGGCTTTATTAAAAGATGCCTTAAAACCAAATCTCGTTCAAACGTTAGAAGGCACTCCAGCCTTTATTCACGGTGGACCTTTTGCAAATATAGCGCACGGTTGCAACTCTTATTTAGCAACAAAAATGGCTATGAAAACTGGCGAATACGCCGTAACGGAAGCAGGCTTTGGTGCAGACTTGGGTGCTGAAAAGTTTTTTGATATAAAGTGTAGAAAAACGGGTTTAAGACCGTCGGCAGTAGTAATAGTTGCAACGGTAAGGGCGTTAAAAATGCACGGTGGAGTGTTAAAAGCCGACTTAAATAATGAAAATTTAGAAGCGCTTAAAAATGGTATTCCAAACCTTTTACGTCACGTTGATAACGTTAAAAACGTATACGGGCTTCCATCGGTAGTAGCAGTTAACCGTTTCCCAACAGACACTCAAAACGAAATTGATTGTATTATTGCAGAGTGTAAAAAGTTGGGCGTAAACGTAATACTTTCAACCGTATGGGCTGACGGTGGTAACGGTGGTGTTGAATTAGCAAAAGAAGTAGTAAGGCTTTGCGAAGAAGAAAAACCAAACTTTACTTTTGCTTACGACGATGATTTGTCTATTGAAGATAAAATTAAAACAATCGTTACTAAAATTTATAGGGGCGACGGAATAGTATTAACTAGTGGTGCAAAAAAAGAAATTGAGAGATTAACTAGTTTAGGTTACGGTAATTTACCTATTTGCGTAGCAAAAACTCAATACAGTTTCTCTGACGAAGCGACTAAACTAGGCGCACCAACAAACTTTAAAGTAACTATTAAAAATGTAAAAATATCGGCTGGTGCAGGCTTTATAGTAGTATTGACTGGCGATATTATGACTATGCCAGGGCTTCCAAAAGTACCGTCGGCAGAAAATATAGACGTTGACAACAACGGCGTAATTACAGGATTATTTTAAAAGGAGATATGAAATATGGCAAAATACATTAACGAACCATCACACACGTTTAATGAATATCTTTTAATTCCAGGATATTCTTCAACCGACGCTATTCCGGCAAACGTAAGTTTAAAAACTCCACTCGTTAGGTTTAAAAAAGGCGAAGAAAGTGCCATTACTATGAATATACCTATGGTATCGGCGATAATGCAGTCGGTATCGGGTGATAATTTAGCAATAGCCCTTGCAAAAGAAGGTGGCGTATCTTTTATTTACGGTTCACAAAGCGTTGAAGACGAAGCAAAAATGGTAGCACGCGCTAAAAACTATAAAGCAGGTTTCGTTACGAGCGATTCAAACATTAGACCAGATGCTACGCTTAAAGATATTATTGATTTAAAAGAAAGGTCAGGTCACTCGACGGTAGCCGTTACTGAAGACGGTACTAGCGACGGTAAACTTTTAGGTATCGTAACTAGTAGAGATTATCGTGTAAGTAGAATGAGTCCCGATGAAAAAGTTAGCACTTTTATGACTCCTTTTGATAAACTTATTACAGCAAAAGAAGGTATTACTTTAAAGGAAGCAAACGATATTATTTGGGACAACAAATTAAATTCATTGCCAATTATCAACGATGAAGGTAAACTTTGTTATTTCGTATTTAGAAAAGACTACGACAGTCACAAGCAAAATCCTAACGAACTTTTAGACGGTCAAAAAAGATACGTCGTTGGCGCTGGTATTAATACTAGGGACTATAAAGAAAGAGTTCCAGCGTTAGTTGAAGCAGGTGCAGACGTTTTATGTATCGACTCATCTGAAGGTTTTTCAGAGTGGCAAAAAATTACTCTTGAGTGGATTAAAACTAAGTATAACGGCAAAGTTAAAGTAGGCGCAGGTAACGTAGTTGACGCTGAAGGCTTTAGATTTTTAGCAGACTGTGGTGCTGACTTTGTTAAAGTTGGTATCGGTGGTGGCTCTATATGTATCACGAGAGAAACTAAGGGTATAGGTAGGGGACAAGCAACTGCTTTAATCGAAGTTTGTAAAGAAAGAGATAAATATTTTGAAGAAACAGGTATTTACGTTCCGGTTTGTTCAGACGGTGGTATCGTTTACGACCATCATATAACGTTAGCGTTAGCAATGGGTGCTGATTTCGTTATGCTTGGTAGATATTTTGCAAGATTTGACGAAAGCCCAACTAATAAAGTTATAATAGGCGGTAACTATTATAAAGAATATTGGGGCGAAGGCTCACAAAGAGCAAGAAACTGGCAAAGGTACGACTTAGGTGGAGATAAAAAACTTTCTTTTGAAGAAGGCGTTGACTCTTACGTTCCTTACGCTGGTAAATTAAAAGACAACGTTGCTATATCTTTAAGCAAGGTAAAATCAACGATGTGTAACTGTGGCGCGTTAACTATTAAAGAATTACAACAAAAGGCTAAATTAACGTTAGTGTCGGCAACAAGTATCGTAGAAGGTGGCGCACACGACGTTATTCCTAAAGAAAAAACGCAAACGATAAAATAATTAATTAAATTTGCTAAAACTATTTGACTAAAAATCGTTTTTATGGTATTCTATACAAGATATATCTTTAAAACGATACGAGATATCGGCAAGATAGAATTTTTAGCGAAAGTACGGGTAATTATTGTTTTGCGTAAAAAGCAATATAAATTATCTTCGTGCCGTTTGATTGTGCTTAATTTTGTCTACCGATATTTCGGTAGACATTTTTTTTACTAAGGGAATTATGAATAATTTTGATATTAAAAATTTACAAACGAATTTAAAATTTCCAAGCGTTTTCAATAGTAAAACTATTGAAGGCGTTGTGTATTTGCCTGGTTTTTGCGACGTTCACGTTCATTTTAGAGAGCCGGGCTTTTCTTATAAAGAAACTATAAAAACGGGTTCGCTTTCGGCTGTGGCTGGTGGTTACACTACGGTTGCAACGATGCCTAATTTAAACCCCGTTCCCGATAGTTTAGACTCGTTAAACGTTCAACTTGATATTATAAAAAAAGATAGCGTAATGCAAATAATTCCGTACGCTTCGATTACCAAAGGTCAAAAGGGTGAAGAACTTGCCGATATGGACGATTTAGTTTTAAAAGTTATAGCCTTTTCAGATGACGGTAGGGGCGTTCAAAACGATGATTTAATGCTTAAAGCAATGTTAAAGGCAAAAAAGTTAGACGCTATTATAGTTGCCCATTGTGAAGACAATTCCCTTTTAAACGGTGGATATATTCACGATGGTGAATACGCCAAAAAGCACGGACATAAAGGTATTTGTTCTAAAAGCGAGTGGGGGCAAGTTGCAAGGGATATTGAACTTGTAAAGCAAACCGGCTGTAAATACCATGTATGCCACGTTTCTACTAAAGAAAGCGTTGCGCTTATACGTCAAGCAAAAAAAGACGGCGTTGATATTACTTGTGAAACTGCACCGCATTATTTAGTTTTTAACGATAACGACTTGCGTGAAGACGGTGCGTTTAAAATGAATCCGCCTATAAGAAGCGAAGAAGATAGGTTAGCCTTAATCGAAGGGTTAAAAGACGGAACTATTGATATGATAGCAACCGACCACGCTCCACATAGTGCTGAAGAAAAAAGTAAAGGTTTACAAGGTAGTGTTAACGGCATAGTAGGTTTAGAAACGGCGTTTTCGGTATTATATACATACCTTGTAAAAAAGGGAATAATAAGTTTACAAAAACTAGTTGAACTTATTAGTATAAACCCAAGGGAACGCTTCAATATTAAAGAAGTTAACGGTTATAGCGTATGGGATTTAAACGCTCAATACCAAATTGATAGCAATAAGTTTTTATCAATGGGCAAAAGTTCGCCTTTTGATAAAAAAACGGTATACGGCAAATTATTAAAAACTGTAGTAAACGATAAAGTGGTTTACGATAAGGAGAATATATAATGGCTAAAAGACAAGATATTAAAAAGATTTTAATTATTGGTTCAGGTCCTATTATAATAGGTCAAGCAGCCGAATTTGACTATGCAGGTACGCAAGCGTGCTTAGCGTTAAAAGAAGAAGGTTATGAAGTAGTTTTAGTAAATTCAAACCCAGCAACGATTATGACTGACACGACCATTGCCGACAAGGTTTATATGGAACCTTTAACCTTAGAGTACGTTGCAAAAATTATAAGGCACGAAAGACCAGACGCTATACTTCCAGGTATTGGTGGTCAAACGGGCTTAAACCTTGCTATGCAACTTGAAAAGAAAGGCGTTTTAAGAGAGTGTAACGTTGAACTTTTAGGTACTAGTAGCGATAGTATTGAAAGGGCAGAAGATAGAGAGTTGTTTAAAGAACTTTGCGAAAGCATTGGCGAACCCGTTATTCCATCTGAAATTACTTATTCAATAGAAGAAGCAAAAGAATCTGCAAAGAGAATTGGTTATCCGGTAGTTTTAAGACCAGCCTTTACTTTAGGTGGTACTGGTGGTGGCTTTGCTGATAACGAAGAAGAACTTGTCGAAATTGGTTTAAACGCTTTTAAACTTTCACCCGTTCATCAAGTTTTAGTTGAAAAAAGTGTAAAAGGATATAAAGAAATTGAATTTGAAGTAATGCGTGACAGTAAGGGTAAAGCAATTACCATTTGTGGTATGGAAAATATCGACCCGGTTGGCGTTCACACAGGTGACTCGATAGTAGTTGCGCCTATTATGTCTTTAAATCAAAAAGACTTAAAAATGCTTAACGATAGCGCAATTAAACTTATAACCGAACTTAAAATTGCAGGTGGTTGTAACGTTCAATTTGCTTTAAACCCAACGTCAAGCGAATATTATTTGATTGAAGTAAACCCAAGGGTATCAAGGTCGTCAGCGTTAGCGTCTAAGGCAAGTGGATATCCTATTGCAAGGATAACTGCAAAAATTGCTGTGGGTATGGAATTAAAAGATATTCAAATTGCTAATACTACTGCTGAATTTGAGCCAAGACTTGATTATGTAGTTGCAAAATTCCCAAGGTTCCCGTTCGATAAGTTCACTCAAGCATCGAATAAACTCGGCACTCAAATGAAAGCAACGGGTGAAGTAATGGGTATTGGTAACACGCTTGAAGAGTGTATTTTAAAATCGGTAAGGTCGCTTGAAACGGGCGTTTGCCACACTCATTTAGCAAAATTCGACGGTTATACTACCGAAGAATTATACGAATATCTTAAAGAGTTTAAAGACGATAATATTTTTGCCGTTTGCGAACTTTTAAGAAGAAACGAAAGCATTGAAAGTTTACACGAAGTAACCAAAATTACCGAACTTTTCTTAAATGCGTTTAAAAAGATTACCGATTTTGAAAAGGTAGTTAAACAAAACAAAAACGTTGAAACGTTAATCGAAGCCAAAAAATTAGGTTTTAGCGATAAATATATTGCAAAATTATGGGGCGTAAACGAACTTGAAGTTTACTCTTTAAGAAAAAATAATAATATTTATCCAACTTACCAAATGGTAGATACTTGCCATACTAACGCTTATATTCCTTATTTTTACTCAACATATAACGGTGTAGAAACTCAAGTAAAAATGGGCAATAAGCAAAAAATAGTAGTATTAGGTGCAGGTCCAATAAGAATAGGTCAAGGTGTTGAATT
>JAZOUX010000077.1:0-15601 GCA_045658325.1 Christensenellaceae bacterium
TTTAGATAAGGATATGTTTCTTTTTAAATATCTTAAGGTGGAATAATTTATAATATAATAAAAAGCCGAAATTGAACGAACAATTTCGGCTTTAACTTTTGTTTGGTTGTTGCAAATGGCTATGGGAAAAGCCTTTTTCAACAATCTTTTTTTATTATCAAATAATTATCTTTATCAAGTGGGCATATATTTTTGTCAAGCATATATATTGCACCTGTTATTATATCTACAACCCTTTGTTTTAGGTGTTGTTTACATCCTTGTAGACAAATAATGGTAGGGTTTTGCTTAATATAATTTAAAATTTCTTCGATATTAGATAAATCGGTTACTATAAAATTTTTAATTTCTTTCGTTCCTTTTTTTATCGTAACGTCTTGCAAATTAATACCTACTACCAAAAATTAACGAGCCTATTCTTATAATATTGGCACCGTGTTTAATAGCTATTTTATAGTCGTTACTCATACCAGCCGATAAATATTCAAAATTATATTTAGTTTTATATTCGTCGTAAATTTTTCTTAATTTTTCGTAATTTTCAATTAAAAGTTTTTGGTTTTCGGTATTTTCCATAACAGCCATTAAACCTTTAACACATACGTTTTGATAATTTTTGCTTTCTTTTAAAATGGCAGATAAATTTTCAAACGTAACGCCACCTTTTTGTTCTTCACCCATATTAACTTCAATTAAAATATTAGTCGTAACGCCTAATTCTTTGCTTTTTTTATCAATTTCACTAATTAAATCAATACTGTCAACGCTGTGAATTAAAAAAACTTTACCCACCAAATATTTAATTTTGTTTTTTTGTAATCGACCAAAAAAGTGGTAATTACAAGGTAATAAACTGTCGTATTTATCTCTAAATTCTTGCGCTTTATTTTCGCCAACGTCATTTAAGCCTAAACTAATTGCTTGGTTAATTCTATCAACGTCAACGAACTTAGTTGCTCCTACCAAAGTTATTTTTTCACCTAAATTATTACCGTCTTTAATATCTTCAAAAATAGTATTTAAAATATCTTTCATATATGTTAAAAGAGTTTTAGAAACTAAAACTCTCTCCTTACAAAATACTGTGCATCCCCCGTTGTTACTATCTACCGACTCGACAACGAAACAGTTGGCTCCTTCAAGGCTACCTTATGGCACACCAAACTGACTACTTAGTGCTGCTATATTCCTATCCTGACACGGTTCATAGGGCCCAGTTGCATAAGACCTTGAAATCATCACTACTTATTTCGCCCGGCAATCCATAAATAATATCGAAAAGGGCGTTCAGCCTTGCTGTAGCAGATTGCAAGTTCAGGGCACTGCTAACTCCCCACCTAGCACAGTAAAATAATTTTACTACAAAAATAGCAAAATATCAAGCGTTTATTTAATATAAATATTAAAAAATAGGCTTTTTTGCTTTACTTAAAGCGTTTTATTTGCTAAAATATACTAAAATATTACTTTTTAAAGGCTATAATAGAAAACAGGTTATAATACTTCTATGAACAGAGAGTACGGGGTGTGGTGAAACTCGGCAATAGTAAAGTTTTATAACGAATCATTTCTTATGCTGAAAACTGAACTTTAGTAGGTTTCTCCGTTTATCGCGTTAAGATATCAAGGCAAAATTATTTTGCAAAAAGAGTGGTACCACGGGTTTATTCGTCTCTATCGAATAAACCCTTTTTATATTCAAAAATAAATTATTGAGAGGTAATTATGTATAAAAAAGTTGAAACAACCTTAAATTTCCTTGAAAGAGAAAAGGAAATAATTGAATTTTGGAATGCTAACGGCGTTTTTGAACAAAGTATTACTAAAAACGAAGGCAACGACGAGTTTTGTTTTTACGACGGTCCGCCAACGGCAAACGGCAAGCCACATATAGGGCACGTTTTAACTAGGGTAATGAAAGATATTATACCAAGATATCACACTATGAAAGGTAAACACGTTTTGCGTAAGGCTGGTTGGGATACCCACGGTCTTCCCGTTGAACTTGAAGTTGAAAAGAAGTTAGGTTTAGACGGCAAGCAAGATATTGAAAAATACGGTATTGAACCGTTCATTAAACAATGTAAAGACAGCGTGTTTAAGTACACTACTGAGTGGAAAACTATGTCGGATAGGTTAGGTTTTTGGTGCGATATGGATAACCCGTACGTTACTTATCACGACACCTACATTGAATCAGAGTGGTGGGCTTTAAAAGAAATTTGGAAAAAAGGATTACTTTATAAAGGTTATAAAATCGTGCCTTACTGCCCACGTTGTGGAACGGCGTTATCTTCACACGAAGTTGCACAAGGCTATAAAGACGTAACTGAAAAGTCGGTTTTCGTTAAATTTAAAGTAAAAGAAGAAGAAAATAAATATTTCTTAGCGTGGACGACAACTCCTTGGACTTTACCTTCAAACGTAGCCCTTTGTTTTAACCCTACTGCATTATATAACGAAATTAAAGTAGCAAGTGGTGAAGTTTATATTTTAGCACAAGCCCTTTGCGACTCGTTATTTGAAGAATACGAAGTTTTAAGCACTAAAACGGGTAAAGACTACGAATATTGCGAATACGAACCTTTATTTGCTTACACTCAAACAGCGTTAGAAAAAAATAAAAAAGCGTTTATTTGTATCGTTGACGATTACGTTACGCTTGAAGACGGTTCAGGTATAGTTCACAATGCGCCAGCCTTCGGTGAAGACGACTCACGCGTATGCAAAAAATACGATATCGCCTTTGTAAACTTAGTAGATACAAGGGGTAGGATGACTGAACAATGTGGTGAAATTGCAGGCGTGTTCGTTAAAGATGCCGATAAAATAATTATCGCCGATTTAGAAAAGAGAAATCTTTTATTCCAAGTAAAAGAATTTACGCACAGTTATCCTTTCTGTTGGCGTTGTAACACTCCTTTAATTTATTATGCTCGTAGCAGTTGGTTTATTAAGACTACTGCCGTTAAAGACGAGTTAATTAAAGCAAATAATTCGGTAAACTGGATGCCTGAAACGATTAAATCGGGTAGGATGGGTAACTTCCTTGAAAACGTAATCGACTGGGGTATTTCTCGTGAAAGATATTGGGGTACTCCACTTCCGGTTTGGACTTGCGATAAATGTGATAAGGTTCACGTTATCGGCTCTAAGCAAGAACTTAAAGACCTTTGTGGTATTGACGGCGATATTGAACTTCACCGTCCTTATATCGACGAGCCTACTTTTAAATGTTCTTGTGGTGGCACTATGCGTAGGGTAAAAGACGTTATCGACTGTTGGTTCGACTCTGGTTCAATGCCTTTTGCTCAACTTCATTATCCGTTTGAAAATCAAGAATTGTTTAAAAAGCAATTCCCAGCCGACTTTATTAGTGAAGCAATCGACCAAACTAGGGGTTGGTTCTATACGTTACTAGTAATAAGCACTATTTTATTTGGTAAAGCACCGTTTAAAAACTGTATCGTTTTAGGCCATGTAAACGACAAAAACGGTCTTAAAATGTCTAAACACATCGGTAACGTAGTAGACCCTTGGACTGTTCTTGACAATCAAGGTGCAGACGCAGTTAGGTGGTATTTCTATACGGGTTCAGCGCCTTGGCTTCCATCAAGGTTCTATCCAGAAGCCGTTTCGGAAGCGCAACGTAAGTTTATAGGTACGCTTTGGAACGCTTACGCTTTCTTCGTATTGTACGCTGATATCGACAAGTATAATCCTGCAAATTACGATATTAAAAAGTGTAAACTTTCACTTATGGATAAGTGGGCGCTTTCAAAACTTAACACTTTAATTGAAAAGATTGATAAAGGTCTTGAAGATTACCAAATTTTTGAAACTTCAAGATATTTACAAGAATACGTTGACGACCTTTCAAACTGGTATATCCGTAGGGGTAGAGATAGATATTGGGGTAAAGAAATGACTGATGATAAAATTTCGGCGTATACTACTTTATACACTATTTTAGTAACGCTTGCAAAATTATCAGCACCTTATATTCCTTTCATTAGTGAAAGTATGTACCTTAATTTAGTACCACAATTCTATAAAGATGCTCCTATTTCAGTTCATCTTTGTTCTTTCCCAGAAAAAGACGATTCGATGATAGACGAAGCACTTGAAAAGGGTATGGACGAACTTTTAGAAATCGTAGTTTTAGGTAGGGCTTCAAGGAATTCTTCTAACATTAAAAATAGACAACCACTTTCAAAACTTTACGTTATTACTGAAAGAAAACTTGCGCTTGACAGTGGTTTATTAGAAATAGCAAAAGATGAACTCAATATCAAAGATATTGAAATGCTCGCTGACGCTGAAAAATTCGTTAAATACAAACTTAAGCCACAACTTAAAACGCTTGGACCTAAATACGGTGCTAAACTTGGTGCGATTAGAAAATTCTTAGATGAGTGTGACGCTAGCAATATAGTAAAAACTGTTAAACAAGGTAAACCATATACCGTTGAATTAGACGGTACGGAAATATCTTTTACTATTGACGATTTATTAATTTCTTCTGAAAGTATGGAAGGCTTCGTTTCGGCAAGCGACAACGGTATGACGGTAGTTTTAGACGTAAATATTACTGAAGAATTATTGCTTGAAGGCGTTGAAAGGGAAATTGTTTCAAAAATACAAACTATGCGTAAAGACGCAGGCTTTGAAGTTGTTGATAGAATAAGAATTACTTACTTAGCAGACGGTATAGTTGATAAAGTTATGAAGGAAAGGGGCGAAGCAATTCAAAAAGCCGTACTTTGTACTCAACTAATTCATACGGAAAGCGTAGTAGGTTATGTAAAAACTTGGGAAATTGGTAACGGTAAACTTATTATTGGGGTAGAAACTATATAAAATGAAAGTTGCTAATAATTGGAAAGATTACGAAATTATAGCCACGGGTGACGGTTATAAACTTGAAGATTGGAAAGGTGTAAAATTATTACGCCCCGACCCACAAGTTATATGGCCGTCAAGCCTTGATATGGACTCGTACCAAGGGCTTAACGCTAAGTATTGCCGTAGCGAAAGCGGTGGTGGTAAATGGAACGTCAAAAAACGCTATCCAGAAGAGTGGACTATTAATTACGGTGAATTAAAATTTTTAATAAAACCTATGGGATTTAAGCACACGGGCTTATTTCCAGAGCAAGCAGTAAATTGGGATATTATGGCAGACCTTGTTAAAAAGGCTGGTAGACCGATTAACGTATTAAACTTATTCGCCTATACGGGTGGAGCAACGGTTGCTTTGCTTAAAGCAGGCGCAAGCGTATGTCATGTAGACGCGTCTAAAGGTATGGTTGAAAGGGCTGGCGAAAACTGCCGTCTTTCAAACGTAGGTGAAGGCAAGGTTAGGTTTATTATAGACGACTGTTTAAAATTCGTTCAAAGGGAAATAAGGCGTGGTAAAAAATACGATGCGATAATTATGGACCCCCCAAGTTACGGTCGTGGACCTAACGGCGAAATGTGGAAAATTGAAAACGAACTTTTTAACTTAGTACAAACTTGCAAAAAAGTGTTAAGTGATAATCCGTTATTTTTCTTAATAAACAGTTATACTACGGGTTTACAACCACAAGTGATAAACAATATTTTAACGCTTACCCTTAATGATTTAGGTGGTCAAGTAGAGAGTTACGAAGTAGGGTTGCCGACTAGGGAAGGTATTATTCTTCCTTGCGGTTGCTCAGGTATTTGGAAACAATAGGTAGATTATGGAAGATATTATTATTTTACACGAAGACAATCATGTGTTAGTGGTATTAAAACCACAAAATATGCCGTGCTGTGAAGACAGTAGCAAAGATAAAGACTTACTCACTTTACTTAAAGAAATGATTAAGCAAAGGGACAATAAGCCGGGCAACGTATATTTAGGCTTAGTTCATAGGCTTGATAGACCAACGGGTGGTATTATGGTATTTGCTAAAACTTCAAAATCGGCTGAAAGGTTGTCTGAACAAATACGAAACGGTGATTTTGAAAAGAAATATTACGCAGTTTTAGTAGGTATTTTGCCTAAAAAACAACAAGTTTTAACTAATTATCTTAAAAAGAACGCCGTAAATAATATGGTTTATGTATGTGGTCAAACGGTTGAAGGGGCAAAATTTGCCGAACTTGAATATAATGTCATTGAAGAAAAGTCAAATTTATCTATGACCGAAATTACTTTACATACGGGTAGAACTCATCAAATTAGGGTGCAAACTTCGCATTTAGGATTTCCTATTTACGGTGATATGCGTTACGGTGGCGAAAATGCAGTTAAAGGGAATTTAGCCCTTTACGCTACTAGTTTATCGTTTACTCATCCCGTAACTAAAGAAAGATTGGTGTTTAAAGTAGAACCACCTAAGCACTTAGCCCCTTGGAAATTGTTCGATACGTCGACAGCGTTAAAAATGTCGTTACAGTAAATTGTATTTTAGTAAACTGCAAGGTTTATAAACTTTTTGCACGACGGTTAGTCGTTTAGCAAAAAATAAAGTATTACGATTTATATCGTAGGGCAGTGCAATGCTGTTTATAATGCTTTTAAATTTCAGTTTAGGGCTATATTTACTATTTAATAGCGAATTAGTCGTATTATAGTAAAATATTAAAATAATCCCAAAATTATGGGATTAAACGGTCAAAAGTTTAATAACGCCTAAAGAGAGTAAAATTATATTCGGTATAATTTTAACTACTTGGGCGTTTTTTATTTTTATAAGGCAAGATATATTAAACGCACACAACAATAATAATATGTGTACAACCGTTATACATATCGTTACCAGCATATAGTTAAAGCCTATAAGCGTTAACGATAAACAGCCTATTAAACCGTCTACACCTATTGAAACACCTATTAAAAAGGATTCGGTAAAACTAATTTTAAAAACTTGGTTTAAAGACGGTAATCGTACATTATCTAACGTATCGTCTTTTTTAAAGGCTAAACCACTCAATATTAACCCGCCCATTAAATTAGAATATTTTTCAAAAATAACGCTTCCTAAAAAACCTATATTCGAGCCTAAAAAACATAAACAAAACACTGTGGTGGCAATAATCGTAACGCTTTTAAATTTTTTAGTAGTTTTTAAACCTAGTAAAACACCACAAAAAAAGGAGTCTAAACTAACCGAAATTGACGTAAATAGTAATATAAAAAACTTCATTTGTGCTAAAAATTCCTATAATATATATGTATTCTTAAATTTTTAAAGGTGTTAACGCTTTAAAAAGGTAATAAAAGGTAAAATATTTAAATAAATATTTAAAAATCGCAATAAAAAGGCATAAACCTTATTGACAAAAAGGCATATTTTGGTTAAAATATATAAGGTATATAACTATCGTGGCGTAATATAACCACAAATTGTTTAGGAGTATAAAATGCTTAAAAAACATATCAATAAAATTTTAATAGTTTTACTTTGTTTTGCGCTTTTACCACTTTCATTATTTAACGTAAACGTTGTTAAGGCAAGTGATACGGTAACCGTTTACTGTGGTGCAAAACACATTTATTACACTAACGATTCAATTGCAAACTCGTCTAGTAACCAAGTTCAAATTTCAGTTAAAACGACGGGTGCAAGCGACGACGTTATAGTGTATGAAGAAGGCAAGCAAAAAGACGTTGACAGTTCTGTATCAAGCGTTGCTAACACTAAAGGTTATATTACAATCGTTTTTAGTAAAACGGGTAATTACACGGTAACGGTACAAGTTAAAGATAAGCAAGAACCTGAATACACCTTTGAAAAACTTTTCGTAGCAACTGATGATTTTAGTTTATGTTCTGGTCCTAGTTATACGACTGACGTTACTAAACTTCAAAACTTTCAAACTGAGGCTACAAACGCAGCGTTTGAAGAAGGTGACGTTACTAAACCTTTATTTCAAGGCGACAAATACGAAGTTCCGTCTTTAAAAGACATCGTTGATGGTGGCGCTCTTGGTCACGATATGTATAAAAGAATTCTTTTCGTGGCAAACCCAGGTTCAGCAAGTTACGCTCAATCAAGTACCGTATCGGTATCTAGCACGTCTTCAAAACTTTCTTTTGAAATTACGAACTCTGGTATGTATAGGTACTACGTTCTTTTTGAAAGCGACTCTATCGTTGGTGAAGATAAATTATCTCTTAGCGTTGACGGTTTAGTTGAGGCAGTTAAAGATAACGTAAATTTTGTTCACGACGGTTTTTATAGGGCTTATAGGGGTACCGAAGAACTCGTTGCAACTAAGTTCAACAACGAATATACTTACGTTTTAAAATCAGACGAAGATGTTAAGGTTCAAGCAGATGAAATTACAAGTTACTCGTTAGTTGTTCCAACTTTCACTTTTGAAATTGTCGGTGGTTTACCGCCAAGGGGCACTTACAAAGGCAAGTCGCAAGAAAACGGCTACGTTGGTCTTTCGTATACTATTAGTTTATTTGACGTAAGTGGTTATAAAACTCAACAAAAATACGTTTTAAAATATAGTGAAAACTATGATAAAGATAATGAAGCAGTAGCAAATTGGCAAGTTGTTGAAGATGGTTTTGACGATATAAATATGTCTTTCGTTCCAGATAAAGTAGGTTATTACAAAATAACGTTAGAAATTGAAGACGGTTACGACAATGAAACAGTTTACGTTGACAGTTTAGTAATTTCAGTTTTAGGCGAACCAATTTACCCTAAATTTAAAACGAGTTTTGCTGACTGGATTTCAGTAAACACTATGCCGTTTATATGCCTTTGCGTATCGTTCTTATGCTTAGCGGGAATTATTTGTATAATATTTATTAAACCTAAGAAAAAGACTGATAAAGTTAAAGAAGAAGATAGATAATAATTATAAAAAGTTACCACAAGGGTGGTAACTTTTTTAAAAATTAGTTAAGATTTATGAAAAGTTTTATAGTACAAAAAAATCAAAAGTTAATAAAATTTATTCAAAACGAATACGGCACTAATATTAAATATTCACAAATTTTAAAACTTTTAAAAAATAAAGACGTTAAGATAAACGGTAAAAGGGTATCTAAAGATTTAGACGTAACGGTTGGTGATAAAGTTGACGTTTATTACAATGGCGAAATTGTAAAAAATTCGCTTGACATCGTCTATTTAGACGATAATATCGTAATAATTGACAAACCTAAAAAATGTGATTACGTTACCGCTTTAAATATGGTAAAAAGTGAGTTTAGTAGTGCTTTAGGCGTTCATAGGCTTGATACGAATACTACGGGGCTTATGATTTTTGCTTTAAATATTGATAGCGAAACCGAGTTAAAAAAGGCTTTTAAAAGTGGTAAAATTCAAAAAAAATATATAGCCGAAGTCTACGGTAAATTTGTTAAAAAAGAAGACGTTTTAGTAGACTATTTAGTTAAAGACGCTAATGCTTCAAAAGTTAAAATTCTTAAAGAAAAGACGGCTGATAGCCTTACCGTAAAAACGGGGTATAAAGTGCTTGAAACTTATGAAAATTCGTCTTTAATAGAAGTTGCTTTATTTACGGGTAGAACGCATCAAATAAGGGCGCATTTTGCTTTTTACGGGCATTTCGTTATAGGTGACGGCAAGTACGGCAAAGAGAAGTTAAATAGGCAATTAGGTGCGTCAATCCAGCGTTTAACGGCAGTAAACGTTGCCTTTAATTTTGATAAAAACAGTTTTTTAAGTTACTTAAATAACAAAACCATTTCTTTAAAAAGACAGCCTTTTTAAAGGACTAATTTTTAAATATAATATATAATAAAAGCAAGCACGTCGCGTACTTGCTTTTTTTGTTAATTTATTAAAAATTCTTCATATTTATTAGGGGTAACGAATACCGTTTTATAGTCGGTATAAATAACACTACCTAATTTGCTTTTAGGTGGTTTTTTTACAAACTTTTTAAGCGTGTAATCAACTGCAATTTTATCGCCGTCACTTGCTTTTGAATAATATGCGCATATACTACTAGCAACAAAAATTACGTTATCTGGCAGTGGTAAATTACCTTTAACAATTAGGTGGGCAGAGTGATAATCTTTAACGTGAAACCATACGTCGTCTTTATCGCTTGAGAAAGTTAAAGCGTTGTTTTGAACGTTGTTTTTACCAACTAAAATATCGTAGCCGTCAACTTTGTAACGCCTAAAAGAATAAGTATTTTTAGCATTGCTTTTTTTAGTCTTTTTTTGCACGGTGATAATACCGTTAAAAATTAATTCTTCTTCAATTTCGTTAAGTTCTAATATCGTTTTGCTTTGCGAAAGTGAAAATATTACCGATTTTATATAGTCAATTTCTTGTAAAAGTTCGTCTTTTTGTGGGGTTAAATATTCAATAGCCTTTTTTTGTTTTGAATATTTTTTAAAATATTTTTTACTGTTTTCAACGGGTGAAATAGTATTGTCTAGTGGAACGGTAATTTCACTATAAGGCTGGCTATAATAATTTATTGCTTTTAAAACTTTATCGCCTTTTTTAATAAGATATAAATTATCAATAATTAACTGACCGTAAATTTTATTTTTTTCGTAACCTAAGGCTTCCCTTTGCTTTTCTTCAACTGTTATTAATTTTTTAATTAATTTTTTTTCGTAAGCGTTTAATTTTGATAAAAGACTGTTATATAAAAGATTAAAATTTTTAAGCGTAGTAACCGTTTCATAATACTCACTTTGTGCGTTAAGTAAACTGTCAAAATACTTTCTATCACCTAAAATATGAGTGTAATCGAAAGGCAAAAAGTCGTAAAACCCGTCGTTTTTTATCGTTAAAGGATTGTCTTTTTCATTAATAAAATCTTCAAATATTTGAACGGAATTTTCAAAATTTTTATTAGCAATTCTATACGCAATTTCTTGACAAGCAAGTTTTGAAAGTCCAGAAAAATTATTGTATAAAAAGGCTGATAAGTCTTGCCCGTTTACAAGGCCGTTGTATTTTTGCATAGCAAAAATTATATCGTCTTTTTTAAAGGGTGATAACTTTTCTTGTTTTTCGCAAAAAGTATATTTTGCTCCGTAAAGGGTAAAACGTTTGCCTTCGCTAGAGAGTGGTATATTTTTTTTGCATCCAATAATAGTGTCGTTTTCAACTAAAAAACAATTAGAATACTTGCCCATAATTTCAACTATAAGCGAAGCCTTAGTTTTTAAAGAAAAATCGTTTAAAAGCGAAAATTCAATTTCAACGACTCTATCTTCGTTAAGAAGTCTTAAATCTATAATTTCACTACCTAATAAATACTTTCGTAAAAGCATACAAAAATTAGGTGGCACTAACGGATTTTCAAATTCAGTGTTAGATAGACCTATATGGCAAAGCGAAGCGTTAGTTGATATATGCAACTTTAATGGTTTGCCGTTATAAATAGATAAAAACAAATCGTCGTTATTAGGCTCGTTTATTTTATTTACTTTTGCCCCTACGATAGATTTTTTAAGAATTGGAATATATCTATTTAGGGTAAAAAAATCTTGTGGCATATAAAAACTCCGTAAAAAATGGTCTACTTTGTAAATATTATACATTTTTATTAAATAAAAGTAAATTAAAATATAAATAATAATCATAAAACCTTTACAATAAAATAAAATTTTGCTAAAATATATAAGATAATAAACATTTTAGTTTAAGGAGATTTTATAATGAACTATACTTATGAAAGTGGCGAAAAGTCAGTTGTAAAAATTAAAATTACTCTTGATAAAGCCGAATGGCTTGAAGCGCAAAACAAAGCGTACCAAAAAATTAAAGGCAGATTTAGTATTCCTGGTTTTAGGAAAGGTAAAGTGCCTAAACATATTATTGAAAGGCAATACGGCCCTGCAGTATTTTTTGAAGAAGCAATTAATATAGCATTTCCAGAATACTATTATAGTATTCTTGATAAAGAACCAACTATTGAACCTGTTGACCGTCCTGAAATTGACGTTGAAAACATTACTGAAGACGGTATTGTTTTAGTAGCAATCGTTCCATGCAAACCAGAAGTTAAAATTGCTACTTATAAGGGTATAAAGATTGACAAAGTTGAGTATAATGTTAGCGATAAAGATATTGCTGACGAAATTGAAAGATTACGTCAAAGGAATTCTACTGAAACAGCAGTTACCGATAGGCCTGCTATGAGTGGCGATATTACGGTTATTGATTACTGTGGTAGTGTTGACGGTGTTCAATTTGCCGGTGGTACGGCTGAAAAGCAAACGCTCGTATTAGGTAGCGGTCAATTTATTCCTGGTTTTGAAGAACAAGTTGTTGGTATGAACATCGGTGAAGAAAAAGACGTTTTAGTTAAATTCCCTGAAGAATACCACGCAGAAGAATTAAAGGGTAAAGACGCTGTGTTTAAGGTTAAACTTCACGAAATTAAGATTAAAGAACTTCCTGAAGTTGACGACGAATTCATTAAAGATGCAACCGGTATGGCAAGTTTAGAAGAATTCAAAGCCGAAACTAAAAAGAAAATGCAAGAAGCAAACGACAAAAAGGCTAAATACGAAACTGAAGATAAACTTATCAAAAAGATTGCAGAAGAAAGCGAAATGGAAATTCCTAACGCACTTATCGAAAGGCAAGTAGATAACCTTATTCAAGATATGGAATATAGAATGATGTATCAAGGTATTAAACTTGAAGATTACCTAAAATACACTAATCAAACTATGGAAGCGTTTAGGGAAGGCTACAAAAAACAAGCAGAAGAACAAGTTAGAGTTCAACTTGTAATTGATAAAATTATCGCTTTAGAAAATATCACGGCTACTCAAGAAGAAATTGACGCTAAAATTGCTGAACAAGCGAAAGCAAGTGGTAAAGACGTTGAAGAATTTAAAAAAGGTCTTGACGCTCGTCAAATTCAATACTTTGAAAATAACGTAGTGGTTGAAAAGGTATTCGCATTTTTAATGGAAAATAATATTGTTGATTAATTAGGGGGTTATTATGGCATTAATACCTATGGTTGTAGAACAAACGAATAAAGGCGAACGCTCGTACGACATTTATTCACGTCTTTTAGAAGATAGAATTATAATGTTATCGGGCGAAATTGACGACGCGTTAGCAAACACTGTCGTTGCGCAATTATTATTTTTAGAAAGTAAAGACCCAGATAAAGATATTTATCTTTATATTAACAGCCCAGGTGGCTCTGTTTCGGCTGGATTTGCAATTTACGATACTATGAATTATATTAAATGTGACGTTTGTACCATTTGTATTGGTATGGCTGCTTCGATGGGAGCATTTTTATTATCAAGTGGCGCTAAGGGTAAAAGATTTTCTCTCCCTAACAGTGAAATAATGATTCACCAACCACTTGGTGGAGCGCAAGGTCAAGCAAGCGACATAAAAATTCACGCTGAACATATTTTAAGGACAAAGGCTAAATTAAACAATATTTTAGCACAAAATTCGGGAAAAAGCCTTGAAGAAGTTGAAAAAGATACGGATAGAGATAACTTTTTATCTGCAAGCCAAGCGCTTGAATACGGTCTTATTGATAAAATTTACAGTTCAAGGAAAGACGTTTAAGGAGTTTAAATGGCAAATAATCAAGATAGACATAACGGACAAAACTGTGCCTTTTGTGGCAAGCCAAAAGAATACGCTAAAAGTCTTGTAGCAGGTCCTAACGGTCTTTATATTTGTGATGATTGTCTTACGATTTGTAACGATATTTTAAAAGAAGAAGAAATTTTAGAAAATCAAGACACGATTGAACTAAAAAAACCACAAGAAATTAAAGTGGAATTAGATAAATATATCGTAGGGCAAGATAAAGCAAAAAAAGTTTTATCGGTAGCAGTTTACAATCATTACAAAAGAATAAACAGTCAGTTAACGAGTTTATCTACCGACGATACTGAAATTGAAAAAAGCAACGTATTACTTTTAGGACCAACCGGTTCGGGTAAAACTTTACTTGCAAGAACTTTGGCTAGAGTATTAAACGTACCTTTTGCAGCGTGTGACGCTACCACTTTAACCGAAGCAGGTTACGTTGGCGAAGACGTTGAAAATATTTTATTAAAACTTATTCAAAACGCCGATTATGATATTGAAAGGGCGCAAAGGGGTATAGTTTATATTGACGAAGTTGACAAAATCGCTAGGAAAAGTGAAAACGTTTCAATTACGAGAGACGTTTCAGGTGAAGGCGTTCAACAAGCCCTTTTAAAAATTATTGAAAGCACCATTGCTTCAGTACCGCCACAAGGTGGTAGAAAGCATCCACAACAAGAACTTATTAGAATTGATACGACTAATATTTTATTTATATTCGGTGGCGCTTTCGTAGGTCTTGATAAAATTATTGAAAAAAGGCTTGATAATTCTTCACTCGGTTTTGGTGGTAAAGTTAGTAAAGTTGAAGGTAAATCGGTGTTTAACGATATTCAACCGCAAGACTTAACAAAGTATGGCTTAATACCAGAATTCGTTGGAAGAATTCCTATTACAGTATCGCTTGAAGCGTTAGACGAAAATGCGTTGATTAAAATTATGACTGAGCCTAAGAACGCTATCGTAAAACAATACAAAAAATTAATTAAAATGGACGATTGCGACCTTGAAGTTACAGACGAAGCCGTTAGTGAAATTGCTAAAAAAGCCATTTCGTTAAAGACGGGTGCAAGGGGTTTACGCACGATTTTTGAAAACTTAATGCTTGACTGTATGTTTGATTTACCAAGCGACAAACAAATTGAAAAGGTAGTTATTGACGACCAAGTAGTGCGTGGCGAAAAACAAGCAATGATAGTTTACAAAAAAGTTAGTTAAAAATAAAAAATCCGTAAAGAACTTTCTTTACGGATTTTTTTATTTAATAATCTTTTACGCCTAATAAATAATCGGTTGAAACGTTAAAAAGTTGAGAAAGCGTTATAACAATTTCAACGTCGGGCAAAGTTTCGCCACGCTCCCATTTACTAACGCAAGATTGCTTTACGTTACACATATTAGCAAGTTCGCCTTGATTATAACCATTTTCAATTCTTAACTCTTTAATTCGTTGTGCTAACTTGTTTTTCATACTATAATTATAGTCTTTTTACGACTTTTTTAGTATAAATAGTCTTGACAAGACTATTATTTTTTGTTAAAATAAGTTTATCTTAATAAATTCATTTACAAAAGGAGTAAAAATATGGCTTTACTTGAAATATTAGGTTTAGCAGCATTGTCGGTAGCAACAAAAACTACAGATGCAATTGCAAAGCATAAAAAAGATAAAAAAGAGTATGAACATTTAAAAAATGGGGACCCGAATGCGATTAGAATAACAATGAAACATAATTGGCTTCATTATGAAAAAAAAGATTATCAAGATGTAGTTGCAAAGTTTAAAACATATGGATTTACTAATATAAGAACGGTTGCTATGAAATCGTATTCGATAAAAAGTAAAATTAAAAATTTTTTTAAAAGTGGTAAAGTTTCAAGTGTAAGTATTGGACATAGGCGTTTTGATTCAAATGAAACTTTTTTTTCAGATGAAGAAGTGATTATTAGATATTATGAATAAAAATATTATACAAATGGTGAAGAGGTATGTCTTTATTAGATTTTATAGTAGTTGCTGCGGCAAATGCAAC
>JAZOUX010000078.1:0-2769 GCA_045658325.1 Christensenellaceae bacterium
GGCTATGTAATTGATTATAGTTTATCAGGTTGTTCTTATGGTGAAAACACTATTACTTATAGTTTAGATAAAATAAAAGATTGCAATTTTAGCAATATAACCGAATTAAATTATATGGCCATACGTAAAGAAAACCCTAAAAATTTTTTAGTCTTTTTATTGGAATTTGTAGATTATTTTAAAGAAACATCTAAAGGTAATGAACCTAGTGGTGTTAATTATACGATTTCACCCTTTCAAAAAGTTGATTATCTTGATGTAATTTCTTTAGGGGTAGAGGATTTTTCAAAAAAATATCTAGTCGACGAAAAAGAAGTGAGTAAATTAATAAAATTTTGTTTAGAAAATGAAGTTTCTAATAAAGATACTTGGATTTTAAGATATGATGTAAGTAATTATTATTCTTCACCTGCTTATTGTTTTGCAAAAGTTGAATCACAAGATGGAAGTTCTTCTTTTGATGAAGCAATAGGAGTAGTTGTAAGACAACCTGTCTATTTAAATTTTGATGTTTTAGATTTTGGTTTTTCACAAGATGGTAAGGTATTTAAAATACCAGCAATGCATTCTCCGGAAAACGTATTTAGTTCTTTAACATTACAACAAGATATAGAATATTCTTTCTTAGAAGATTTATTGTCTAAAATTATTATACTATTGTTTTTAGTAGCATTTATTGTTGTTGTAATTATTTGTTGGCCGTTTATTTCTATTATATTCAACGGCATAGGCTTAGTATTAAAAGTAGGTTTTAAAATAATATTTATACCATTTAAATGGTTAGGTAAATTATTTAAGTCCAAAAACGACGATTACGACGATAGTTAGGTAAATTATGAAAAATAAGAAGAAATTTAAAAGCGCAATAGTAAAAATAATTATTATTGGCGTTGTATTAATAGTATTAAGTTATATAGGTTTTACCTTTAATAACGTTTTAACAAATTTATGAAAAAGAAAATTTTAAAAAAATTTAATTATTTACATTTAATAGCAATAGCGATAACGATATCGTTTTTGCTATTAAGTGTATTCGTTTATAAAAATAGTTTTATAAGAATAAAAGAAACGTGGAACGATTTATACACGGCGTTTATATACAATTTTCAAACGCTGTCAAATAGTTTTGTAACCGTTCAGCCAAGTATAACTAAAGTATCTACCGTAGATATAAGTTTTCTTTTACCGGTAGACTGGGAAACTTTTTCAAAGGCTATTAAACTTACTTTTAAAGCGTTGTTTACTGAAGATAATTTTTTTAGTTATTTAGAAAAGTTTAGCGACGTTTATTTAATTGTAATAACATTAGCCGAATTAGTATTTATAGTAGTATTGCTTTTAAGGAACGCAATAAATAAAAACATAGAAAAGGTAAACACTACTTTAACTGAAACTAAGCCTTTACAAGTCTATAAGCGTTTTGAAGAAAAGTTTAAGCCTATAAAAAAATGGCTTAAAGATTTTTGGACCTTTTGTTTTAGTGGGCATTATAAAACACTTTGGCTGTTTATATGGCTTTACAACCTTAACGTATTTACTATAATAGGCGAATTTTTGGCTTATTACTTATATTTTATTGCAAGTTTTGATTTAGCAAATTTATATGTACAAGTATATAAACTACTTTTTGACGTACTAATAGCGTTAAAAGGCTTGCCTACTATTATATGGCTTATTTTAGCCGTTATAGTTTTAGATAAATGGCGTAAAAATAAAGGCTATGAGAACTTAGAACACTTTGAAAGTATGAATACAGGTTTTGTAAAAAACTTGCCTACCGTAAACGTTTTTTATGGTCTTATGGGTGGTGGTAAAGGTCAAATAATGACGGACATTACCCTAACCACTAATAAAATTTTTAGGTCCAACGCTAAAGAAACGTTGCAAAAGTTAGACCGTATGTTTATATATTTCCCTTTTGCCGTTTTAGAGCAAGAATATAAACGTCTTGTACGTACAAGAGTTATATATTCTTTAGCGACCATTGAAAGTTACGTTAGAAAGCGTAAAGCGTGGTTTGAATACGCTATAAGTATGAATTTAAAAAAGTCTGCAAGGGCTATTTTATACGGCTATGACTACGAAAAATACGGCTTAACGTACGATAATAATTTATACTTACAAGATATATTTGAAGTTATTGAAGAGTATTTAAAGGCGTATCGTATTTACACTACGGTTGAAATGAATATAACTAACTACGCTATACGTTCCGACGGAATATTGCAAGACTTAGGTAATTTTCCACTTTGGGACTTTGACTTTTTCCATAGAAAAAGCCACGATATACCATATATCTCACGATACGGCAAGATACTTGACCAAGATATATTGCGTATGGGTAAAACCGTTGTACCAGATAATCCACTTGCTAATACTTTAGAGTATGGTATCGTTGTTATGACCGAACTTGACAAAGAACGTGGCAATCAATACGTATTGCAAGAATTAAAGTCTAAAGACGACGAAACAAACCAAAAGAACGATTTATTCAATTTTGGTCTTAAACTTGATAGACATCCGTCTACCGTTGATTATAAGCCGTATATGAGAATTTATTTTGACTTGCAACGTATAGGCTCTACAAACAGCGATTTACACGAGTGTGGCAATCATTTAGGCGTAGGTAAAAAGAATAAAAAAGAATTTGCTATGCCGTTATTCTTTATTGAAGAATTTATTGCTGGTATATTCGATAGTTTTTATAATTCTTTCTTCGATAGGTCCAAGTATTATCACTCAAACAATACTTTGCTTTTGCATTTAATT
>JAZOUX010000079.1:0-2362 GCA_045658325.1 Christensenellaceae bacterium
TACCTTTTGGTCTTTTACTTATAGATGCAACTAATATGTTATTTTCAATCGGCGTAATGTTAGTTATATTCTTTGCACTTAGTTTTATTACGTTGGTTTGGACAAACTATTCGCAATGGGTATTTGACGAATTCGTTAACGATAAGGTTGCAGGTGCTAAAAAGAATAGGGGTATATATAAGAAAAATCAAGTTGAACAAGCCGATGAAGAATTTGATTTTTCAACTACGGTTTTATATTCAAAGCACGTTAAACCGGTTACCGATACCGACGTTGAAATTGAAATGTTAACCGAAGGCTATTCAAGAAAAGATTTAATTCGTTTACAAGAAAGTAAAAAGGCAATGATGGACGATAGTGACCGTTACGCCGAAGAACAAAAGAAAAGAATTGACGCATTAAAGCAGTCTATTGAACAAGACCAAACCGAAGAAACTAATGGTAAAGGTAAAAAAGTTAAACAAGGTAAACAAGACGGTAACGGCTCTAAGCAAACTATAGATTCCTTTATGCAAGAAGACGATAACGACGAAAATTAAAATGGTAAACGATTATTCAATTTTATCAAAATATTACGATAAATTAATATATGACCAAGACTATCAAAAATGGGTTGACTACGTTGTAAACGTAGTACAAACTAACGCCGTAAATAAAAAGGGCGTTGACGTTGCTTGTGGTACGGGAATATTTACAAGGGCGTTAAAAAAGTCGGGTTTTGACGTAATTGGCGTAGATAATAGTCAAGATATGCTCAAAAAGGCTATTAATTTAACGGCTAAAGAAAATCTTTCAATAACTTATTTAAAACAAAATATGAAGTCTTTAAAGGTTTTTGAAAGGGTAGGTTTTATAACTTGTATAAACGACGGTCTAAATTATGTAGATAGCGTTGGTTTTGAAAAGGCTATTAAAAGTTTTTACAAAAACCTAGTGAAAGGTGGTTTACTTTTATTTGATATTTCTTCAAAATACAAATTAGAAACAATTTTAGGCAACAATATGTACGGTGATAACGGTGAAGATTTATCGTACGTTTGGTTTAATACGCTTAGTGAAAATAGCGTTGATATTAGCATAACTTTTTTTGAAAAAACTAAAGGTGGATATGCTCGCTACGACGAAACGCAAACGCAATATATTTACTCGCTAGACTTCGTTAAGGACTGTTTAAAAAATAATGGCTTTGACCTTTTAAGCGTAAAAGGCGAGTTAGGCGAAGATTTAAAAGAGACTTCTTTAAGGCAAATATTTATAGCAATAAAAAAATAATATGGGTAAAGTATATAAAACGCTTATTTACGACGGTCAAATATCTCTTTCAATAATTGAAGCGACCGATATATGTAATAAGGCTATACAATTTCATAAAACTACACCTTTAGCGACGGCTACTTTAGGTAGAACTATGATTGCTTCGTTATTTATGGCTTCAACTTTAAAAAACGAAAGTGATAGACTTTCAGTTACCGTTGCAGGCGACGGTGTTGGTGGCAAAGTAATAGTTAGTTGCGATAGCAATTTAAAGGTTAGGGGTTATATTGAAAACCCTAACGCGACTTTACCACTTAAACCTAACGGTAAATTAGACGTTTCCGGTTGTGTTGGTAAGGGTAGAATTACTATCGTTAGGAATATGGGTATGAAAGAACCGTATACAGGCTCAAGCGAAATTATAAGTGGTGAACTTGCCCAAGATTTTGCCTATTATTACGCTTTAAGCGAACAGCAACCAACCGCAATGGCTCTAGGGGTAAAAGTTCAGAACGATTTATGTATCGGGGCTGGTGGCGTAGTTGTTCAAACTATGCCGTTTTGTAGTGAAAAGGCGATTATAGACGCTGAAAATTTAATAGCGAATTTTCAAGATATTAGTGAAAAAATTCGTACTATGGGTGCAAAGGGTATAATAAACGAATATTTTAGCGAATACTTTTTTAACGAATACGACGCTAAGTACGAGTGTATTTGCAGTGACGATTATATATCTTCAATGCTTTTTGCCATTGGTAAAGACGAACTTTTCAATATAATTGACGAAGTTGGCAAAGTTGAAATTAAGTGTGAATATTGTGATAAAGTTTACGTTTACAATAAACAAGATATAATAAAACTTTTTGGTGAATAAAATGTCGGTACACGAATATATTGGGGACAAAAATTATTATAAAAAACTGTACGAAATAAGAAAGCGTGACGGCGATTTGTTCGGTTGTATAACAAGTTTAAAAGATTTAGAAAGAATAGGCGAAAAAGACTTTTTTTTATACTACGAGTATAGTTTAACTTATTTTAAAATGGAGTTATATACTCAGTGTTTAGACAGTATTTTTAAAGCCTTTACCTACGCTAAGGGTGATGA
>JAZOUX010000080.1:0-2575 GCA_045658325.1 Christensenellaceae bacterium
AAATAAAAACACTAGTTTTATAAACTAAACTTAGCAAAAAAAACTGCTTTATATAATATATTATATACTATTGTTAAAAAAAGTCAATATTTTATTAAGGAGAACTGTCTAAGGTAAAAAATAACGTAATAAATATAAAATAAATAGAAAACAAGGGTAAAAACGCTTGACAATACGGCTATTTTTTAATAAAATAAACAATGCGAATTAGAAATTTTATTTGGATTAGCCCCCCAACTAAAATTTTTAGATATTACAAATTATAGGAGATATTACAATGAAGACTTTTATGGCCAAAGAAGGTCAAGTAGAAAGAAAGTGGTACGTTGTAGACGCAACGGGTCTCGTACTTGGTAGGCTTGCTTCACAAGTTGCCGCAGTGCTTAGGGGTAAAAACAAACCTAACTACACACCAAACGTTGACACGGGTGACCACGTTATTGTTATTAATACAGATAAAGTTATTCTTACAGGTAAAAAACTTGAAAAGAAATTTTATACTTACCACACGGGTTATATCGGTGGTCTTAAACAAATTCCTTACAGCAAGATGATGGCAGAAAAATCTGACCTTGCTGTTTATGAAGCAGTAAAAGGTATGTTACCAAAGAACAGTCTTGGTAGACAAATGATTACTAAGTTAAGAGTTTATAAAGGTGCTGAACACAGACACACTGCTCAACAACCTATTGAACTCAAAATCGAAAGGTAAGGAGATTGATTATGGCAAAAGTTGCAAATAAAAAGAAAGTTCAATTTTGGGGAACAGGTAGAAGAAAAAAGGCAATAGCAAGGGTAAGGCTTGTACCAGCAGGTTCAGGCAATATTGTTATCAATAAAAGACCAATCGACGATTACTGTGACCTTGAAACAGTTAAACTCATTATTAAACAACCGTTAGTTGCTACGGACACGCTTTCTAAGTACGACGTATTCGTAAACGTTGTAGGCGGTGGTTTTACTGGTCAAGCAGGCGCAATCCGTCACGGTATTGCAAGAGCGTTACTTTTAGCAGAACCAGAAACGCGTGCTACGCTTAAAAAAGAAGGTTTCTTAACGAGAGACCCAAGAATGAAGGAAAGGAAGAAATACGGTCTTAAAAAGGCTCGTAGAGCACCACAATTCAGCAAGAGATAATCTTTGCATTATAAAAGTGTTTGCAAATACTGCAAACACTTTTTTGTTTGTAAAGCATAAAGAAATAGAGCAATTAAAAACCCCGTGGTTGTTTTTTACCACGGGGTTAATTTTTAGTTTTTTACATAAAAGAGAATAACGATTTACCGTTAATTTTTTTAGTAATCGTTAAACCTAACGTTCCAGGTCCACAGTGAGCGCAAACGTTAATAGGAATTAAACCGTTAATTGCTTTATGGTCGCCGATAGCATTTTGCAAGTAGTTAAACACAAAATCAACCGATGCTTGATTTACGTCAAAACTAATAAGTGAGTAGTCGTACTCATCAGGGCTACAAGAAACAACGTGCTTATCAATTTCTTCCCTAAAAGTTTGCTTGATTTGTCTTGTCATCCTAGACTTTTCAAGTTTGCCGTCAATTAAGTTAATAACGGGTTTAATGCCAATAGCGTTACCGATAAGGGCAATAGTAGGGGAAATTCTACCACCGTTTTTAAGAGCCGTTAGATTTTCAGGAACAAAAACAATATAGTCTAAACCCTTTCTATCTTCAACGTCTTTAACAATTTCTTCAACCGTTTTACCATTTTTAGCACCTTCGTATGCCGTAAATACTTGCGCAAGCATCATTGTAGATAACCCAAGCGAGTTTATAATAGTAACTTTGCCAGGGAAATGCTGTTTAGCAACGTTAGTAAATAAATCGCTCATCGAAGACAAGTGGCTTGAAATAGTAAAGTGAATAATATGGTCGTAGCCTTTGCTTAACAAATCTTCAAAATACGAAATAACTTCGCCAAGTGGTGGGGTAGACGTTTGAATTTTTTTACCCGAACGCATAGCGTCTTTTAACTGTTCTTGGTTAATTGTAATGCCGTCGTGAAATTCTTCGCCGTCAACGATTACGTTAAGTGGAAACACGCTAATTTCGTGTTTTTTAAATGTTTCATATTTTACAACGCTTGACGTATCGGTAGAAACTAAAATTTTCATACAAAATTCTCCTTAGTAAAAGGCAATATATTGTAATTATACACACTGTACGCGCATTTGTCAACAATATACACAAAATCTACTTTTGGGGTAAAATAACACATAATAACTGTATATGCAATTTACAGTAAAATATATGCTCAATTTTGAGATTATTAAAAGTAATTGAAATAAAAAAGTCTCACCTAGTAATGATACGATTTATTGGTGCGCCATCGGGGAAACCCCTTTAATAAAGGGGATGTCGCAAGCGACAGGGGTATTGCAGCCACGCTAGTGGGCGAACGCAGTTCGAGTGCCCGAAGGCAATAAAAAAACACCTAACCGTATAGTTAGGTATTTATTGGTGCGCCATCGGGGAAACCCCTTTAATAAAGGGGATGTCGCAAGCGACAGGGGTATTGCAGCCACGCTAGTGGGCGAACGCAGTTCGAGTGCCCGAAG
>JAZOUX010000081.1:0-1654 GCA_045658325.1 Christensenellaceae bacterium
CAATATGCTCGCACTCACTTCATATTAAGCCTATCGTTTATAACGACGCTATGGTTGCTAAAGTTACGGTAAACGACGGCTCGACTAAATGCGCCGTTTACGTTGACGGTAAGTTTATTAGTCAACTTAAACCAAAACATAGTATTGAAGTAAGTAAAAGTAAGCACTTTGTTAAATTTATTAAAACTGAAAACAACTTTTTTGAAAGGCTACTAGTAAAATTAAATAATTGGGGTTATACGAAATAATATGGCTACGACGGATAGAAGGAACGCAATAATTAAAATTATTGAAGAAAATGAAATTGCTAGGCAAGAAGAACTTGTTGAAAGTTTAAAAAGTTTAGGCTACGACGTTACTCAAGCAACCGTTTCACGCGATATTAAAGAACTTGGTTTAATTAAAATTAAAGGCGAAATTAAAAAATTTAGGTATGCAATGCCTAAAAACGAGCCTACGACTATTAATCAAGAAAAGGTCGTAACGTTATTAAAAACCTTTGTTGTTTCCATTAAACGCGCGCAAAATTTAGTAGTTGTTAAGACTTTAGAAGGTAACGGCTCGGCGTGTGGTATGGCTATTGATAAGTTAAATCACGATAAAATCGTAGGCAGTATTGCAGGTGACGATACTTTATTAATCGTTTGCGATAACGACTTTGACGCTGAAGAAATGGTAGATATTTTAGAGGAAATAATATACACATGATAAAGAAAATCTCTTTAAAAAACATTGCTTTAATTACAAGTGCTGAAATAGACTTTGAAAAGGGCGTAAACGTCTTATCGGGTGAAACAGGCGCAGGTAAAACGGTGATAATACAAGCAATTAACTTCGTTTTAGGTGCAAAAGCCGATAAAACGATGATTCGTTATGGAGAGAATTTTTCGGTAGGTGAAGTAGTATTTGATATCACGTTAAATAGCGAAGTTAAGTCGTTACTTGCAGAATACGATATTGATTACGGTGATAACGAGTTGATTATAAGGCGTAAATTAACGCTTGACGGTAAAAATGAAATTCGTATTAACGGCGTTAACGTAACCCTTAGTATGTTAAAAAGCGTTACGTCGTTACTTTGCGACGTTTACGGTCAAAGCGAGCATTATTCGCTTTTAAAAGAAAATAATCAACTTAAAATTTTAGATCTTTACTGTGGTGAAGAATTACAAAACGAATTCATTAAAATTAAAGAGATAATATCGGTTATAAAAGAGAATCAAGATAGTTTAGAAAATTTAGGTGGCGACGAAAAAAGCCGTCTAGCAAAAATAGATTTATTAGCGTATCAAGTCAACGAAATTGAAAAGGCATCACTTTACGACGGTGAAGAAGAAGAGTTGCTTGCTAAACGTAAAGTCTTTTCAAATATTGAAAAAATTGGCGAAGCCTTAAAAATTTCACACTTGGCGTTAAGCGACGATAACGGTGCAGTCGATACGACTAATATTGCCGTTCGCAAGTTAAGTTCAATTAGCGATATTGACCAAGAGTATTCTTCGTTATACGATAGGGCAGAACAAGTTGTTAGCGAGTTAAACGATATATCAAGCGAACTTGAAACTTTGCTTGATAATTTAGATATTGACGAGCGAGAAATGGCAAGGGTAGAAGAACGCCTTGACTTGTATCACGCCATAAAAAGAAAGTATGG
>JAZOUX010000082.1:0-4080 GCA_045658325.1 Christensenellaceae bacterium
TTTTGCAACTTTTTTTATATAAAGTTTTAACTATTAATAAATTTTTTAGAAAATTTTGATAATTTATAACGTTTCGTTTAATATTTTTAAATAAACTTCAAATGACATATCACTTTCAATATTGGTTTTAACGTCTTTTAAATTATATATTTCGCTTGGAATTTCTAAAGCCGTTTCTAAACTAAGTTTTTTAATAGCGTCCTTATAATCTTTACTACTTTTACCCGTTAACTGTTTTAACGTTTTTTGACAAGTTAAATAAGGCGATAAAAATGAGAAAAAGACGGTGTTTGACGTATCTTCATAATCTTCTATAAACCTTTCGTAAGCAAAAACTTCGCTTGAAGAATAAGCGTCGAAAACATACCCGTAATCTTCAAAAAATTCGTTTAAATATTCAAAAAATTCATTGGCTTCAAATCGTGGTTTATAAAAAGACTTTTCGCAAATAAAATTATTAGACGTATCACCTGCTATTACAAAGTTTAACCCTTTTACCATCTTTTTAAAAATTAAGGCTGAAATGCAAGCAATTTTATTTGAAAAGGGTAAAACGAAATTAACGCTTTCACTTTCGCTAAAATAATTTTCGTATAAGTTTAAATACACTAAATAATAAAGTGAAATATAAGAATAAATTTCATAGTTAAGCGACGTATTATCAATAATTAAGTCGTTAAAACTAAGCGAATTGTTTAAAGTTAAATCGCAAACAAAAATATCTTCGTCTAAGCATAAAATATCAAATAAATTTTCAATAGATAAAATTCTATTTTTGACGGTGTTATCGACAATTTTACCACTTATATTTTCATAAATTGATATAAGTTTTTCATTATCGCTTAGGTGGCTAATTTTATCTAAGAATTCCTTACTTGGCATTAAAAAATCGGCAAGTAGAATACACTTGCCGACATCCACGCTATTTTTTAAAATTTGTATTTTATTTAACATATTTTTTTACATATTCAGGAAGGTCTTCATAACTAGCACTTACTGATACTACAAATTTTAATTCACTATACTCTTTTTGTAATTTATTAATTGCGTCAAAGAGTTTTTTGCCACCTACCATTTGATCGCCTATGATACGTTTTAAACCGTCGATAAACACATACTCGATATCACTATTGCCAGCAAGTAAACCGTTGATAAAGCCCCTAAATACTTGTGTTGAAGCCACGTCGTAATCTTCAGTATAAACACATCTAACGTTAAAGTCTATATTTACCGAATTAATACGCTTGTCGGTAATGAAAACTACGTTACCTTTTGCTTCTTTACCCGCTTGATTTACTTGGTCAAGCATGATTTTTGTTTTGCCGAATCCTTTTGGTCCATATACTATTTTAATCATATTTAAAGGTCTCCTTTCCTTTTGATACTTTTATTATATAGTATAATAAACGATTTTTCAATAGCAAATTTAAAAATTTTTTAACTTTTTTTGACAAATTTAATTTTATCACTTTATTTTTGCTAAAAATTCTTTTAAAAGTTGAACGCCTTTTATTATATCGTCTTGAGAAATTGCGTAAGACATTCTAACGTATCCGTCTTTATAGAAAGGTAAACCTGGTATTACTGCTACGCCGTAGTCAACTAAAATATTAGCAAAATCTAAACTGTTAGATATAAGTTTACCGTTAATTTGTTTATTTAAATAATCTTTAATATTTACATATATATAAAAAGCACCTTTCGGTTTTACGAATTTTAAGCCGATTTCAGTTAAAAGTGACATAATCAACTTTCTTCTTTCGTCGAATTCTTTACGCATATTTTCAATAATTTCGTCACCACCAAGTAGAGCCGTTACCGATGCGTGTTGTGCGAAAGAGCATGCGTTTGACGTTGTTTGGCTTTGAAGTTTTGTTATAACACGAGCCAATTCTTTGTTACACGCTAAATAACCAATTCTCCAACCCGTCATTGCATAACTTTTGCTTACACCGTTAATAACGATAGTATTTTCATACATATACTCACTTAACGATGCGATTGAAACGTGCTTTAAATCGTCGTAAATAAGTTTTTCATATATTTCGTCTGATATAACGGCTATATTATACTTTTCGATAACTTTTGCTAATCCTTCTAACTCACTTTTAGTGTATACTACGCCCGTTGGGTTGCAAGGTGAGTTAATTATTATCGCCTTTGTTCTTGGAGTAATTGCATTTTCTAACTCGCTTGGCGTTATTTTATACTCGTTTTCTTTTACGGTATTTACTATTACGGGTACACCACCACACATTTTAATTTGTTCTTTATAAGTAAACCAAAACGGAGCAACTAAAATTACTTCGTCACCATCATCGCAAAGAGCGTATAAGGCGTGGTATAACGCTGATTTTGCACCGTTACACACTACTATTTGTTCGGGAACGTATTTTAAACCGTTGTCTTTTTCAAACTTTTCACAAATTTGCTTTCTTAATGGAAGCGTACCTGCAACTGCCGTATATTTAGTTACCCCCATATCTAAAGCGTCTTTACAACTATCTATTATATATTTAGGAGTATTACAATCGGGTTCACCCGCAGTAAAACCTATTATTTGTTTGCCCATACTTTTTAGTTCATTTACTTTTGCAGTAATTTCTAGCGTCATTGATGCCGGAATTTGTCTTGCTTTTTTAGAAATTTTCATAATAACACCTATTTTCTTTTTTATCTGCACGCTTAATTTATTTAAGTGCAAATATTTATTTCTTAATATTTTTAACATTATATACCATTAAACTTAATTTTGCAAGCATTTTGATACAGTGTTTTTTATTTTTTACAAAAAAAATTTAAAAAATACGCCGTACGAAAACATACGGCGTATTTTGTTTTTATATTTACTGATTTTTTGTCAAAATATTACTTTAAATTACGAATTTTCTTCTTCGTTTAAAAGTTTTGCTTCTCTATCGGCAATTTGTAGGGCTTTTATCATTTCTTCAATATTACCTGCTAAAAACGACTCTAATGAATATAAGGTATAACCTATTCTATGGTCGGTAATTCGCCCTTGTGGAAAGTTATACGTTCTTATTCTTTCAGAACGGTCACCCGTACCTATTTGGCTTTTACGCTTTGAATCGTATTCTTTTTGATAAGCCGAATTATAATGGTCGTAAAGCCTTGATTTTAACACCTTTAAAGCCTTTTCTCTATTTTTTATTTGCGAGCGTTCGTCTTGACAAGTTACTACTATGCCCGTTGGTAAGTGAGTCATACGAATACAACTTTCAGTTTTGTTAACGTGTTGACCACCAGCACCAGAAGCCCTATAAGTATCTATTTTTAAGTCTTTTTCTTCTATTTTAATTTCAACGTCTTGCGCTTCGGGTAAAACTGCTACCGTTGCCGTTGAAGTTTGTATTCTACCTTGCGATTCAGTTTCGGGAACACGTTGTACCCTATGAACGCCACTTTCGTACTTTAATTTACCGTATACGCCTTTACCAGATACTGAAAAGACCACTTCTTTTACGCCACCTAGTTCGGTGTTATTAGAATCAACTTCTTCGGCTTTCCAATTATTTTTTTCAGCGTAACACACATACATACGATATAATTCGTAGGCGAAAAGCGCGGCTTCTTCACCACCTGCACCTGCCCTTATTTCAACGATAACGCTTTTATCGTCGTCGGGGTCTTTAGGTATTAAAAGAATTTTTAACTGGGCGTTAATTTCTTCTAAACGCTTTTTTAAATTTTTAATTTCTTCTTGTAAAAAGTCTTTCATATCGCCGTCAGTTTCAATAGAAAGCGATGCTTCGGCTTCTTCCTTTTCATTAAATAATTTTTTGTATTCTTTATAAACGGTTACCGTTTCTTCCATATCGGCAATTTCTTTGGTGTACTTTCTATAAGTATCCATATTAGATAAAACTTCTTGAGAAGAAACTAACTCGTTAAGTTTTTCATACCTTTCTAAAATTGCTTCAAGTTTTTTATTAGTCATAAATATTCACCTTTACTATTCTTTCAACACCTTGAATATCTTTTATAATTTCAAATTTTGCGTATTTGTTTACGCCGTTTACAATATTTTCAATTTCTTTTGCTTGGTTTATTCCTATTTCT
>JAZOUX010000083.1:0-7248 GCA_045658325.1 Christensenellaceae bacterium
AACGGCAAAGTTAAAAGCGGAACACGGCAAACGGAACGTCAAATTCCTATTTTAAAGCCGTTATATGAATACCGGGAGCAACTTGAAAATTTTTCGCCGAGCAATTATTCCGTTTACGTTATACAAAACGAATATCGAAGAATTACCGGCGGACGTTTAAAAGACTTAAGACATACGTTTGCGACGTGCTGTCGTAAATTCGTTGACAACGAACTTGTTTCGATTTGGCAAGGACACACGTTAAAAAATATAACTGCAAGCGTATATACTCATTTTGATATTACATATCAAATTGAGCAAGCGCAAAAAATTAATTATTAAATTCCCCAAATTATTCCCCAAAAAACGCAAATTTGCGTATTTTTAGGCATAAAAAAACCGCCTAAACGTGCATTGAAACACATTTACAGCGGTCTTTGGCGGAAAAGGCGGGATTCGAACCCGCGCTACGTTTATCACATACTACTCCCTTAGCAGGGGAGCCCCTTGAGCCTCTTGGGTACTTTTCCATAACTCAAATGTAAATTAATATTAAATTTTTACCAACTTAAACAAGTTAGCCTAAATATATTAACATATAATTGTTTTAAAGTCAAAATATTTTGACGGTATTTTCATTTTTTTCTATAAAAATTTTACCATCTATTCAGTTTGCGCTTTTTTCATTTTAGACCAACTAATAAAACCGTAAATATCGTTTATTAAAAATACAACAAAACAAGTTACTAAAGATATGTATTGAACGTCTTGAATACTTGCTAAAACCCATAAAATTATCAAAACTATATCGTTTAACGCGTAGCCTAAAGCGTAATATTCGCTTCGTTTAAAAGTTAAGTAAACGGCTATAAAACTAGTGCTAATCGAAAGTGTAGAAAAAATTAAATTGTTAGTATTAAACCATTTTAAAATAAAGAAAAAAATAACTGTTACGATAGTGGTTAATAAAAACATTAAAACAACTTCTTTAAATGTAATAGTGTTGACTTTAACTTGCAACTTTTTGTCTTTATACGGGTTTTTAAGCCACGAAATTATTGATAAAATCGCTGCGGGCATAGTCATAAACATATAAGTAATTAACTCGCCATAGTATCTATTTTTATGCGAAATAATACTGTAAAACGTACAAAAAATTACGCTTAAAAATTGACCTATAACGTTGCCTTTTGCTATTAAAATTAGCATTATAACGCTTAAAATAGAAATTATTAACGTTAAATAGTTAGCCCTATCAAATATAAAAAATAGTGAGGTTAAAATAGTAACGCGAATTATAAATAATAAAATATCGTATTTAGAAAAGTAAGATTTTAAGTTTTTTAAAAATTTCATAACAAACGTATAAACTAAAAAAGTGCTAAACTTAAGCACTTTTTTAGTTTATAAAAGTATATCACGTTTTAAAATGTTTGTCAATTATTAGACTTTATAGTTTGCCATTTAACTCTACCAAATTTCTGTTTTTTGCTAAGTTTTAAAAGGGTTTTTACGGCTTTTTTGGCTTGCTCAACGCAAATTGGTAGACCACCTGGGGCTGTTAGCCATTGTGAAGCGATAATAACGTTTTTAACCCCTTTAACTACGTTAGGACAGTTTAACGGAATTGTTTTTTTAGGAACGATAAAACTCATCCACGAGCCTATTTTTGAATAATTATAGCGTTTATACGTTGCTGGTGTCCAACAGTCAATAACTTTAATATGACCTTTTAAGGCGGGTAAAATTTCTTCAATGCAGTCTTTATAAAGGTTGCAAATTCGCTCCTTTTCAATTTTATATTGAGTATAATTTTTACGCAAATTTATAAGTTTTAGACAGTCTAGTTCGTTTAAAAAAGTAAGGCTTTGAATTACCGTTTTATCCTTTTCAATAAACGCTTCGTCGTAAGAATATTCTCTTAAATTTATACTTTTAGTCCTTAATAAACTTTGATATTTAAGTGGAATACTAAACGCGCAGTCAACATTAAACGGCACTTTGTTTTTGTCAACTTTAAAGGCAATTCCAATACTTGAAAATAGCAAATCTTCTTCAAAATTATACCACCTTTTTAACTGTTTGGGCATTGTTACGTTTAGCAAATCATTATAAATGAATTTAGCGTCGCCGGTTGCAATTAGATAATCTAAATATACCGTGCTATTATCGTCTAAAATTACCGAGACGACTTTATCGTTTTCAATATTAGCCTTTTTAACACCGTTTTTTAAAATGAGTTTACCACCTATTGCCAAAAAGTATTTTACTAAATTATTAGCCATTACTTTTGAGCCACCCTTAATTAAATCAGCGTTACCACCTACAAAATTAGCGTAGGTTATTAATAGGGCAAGCGAAGAAAATTTACCACCTATAAAATTAGTAAAAAGTCCACTTATAGTTTTGTTTTTAAACTTTTTTGAAAGGTCTAAAAGACTTAAATTATAGTATTTTATTAGCAAAGGCAAATATTTAAAAAACTCTTTAAACGACGCTTTTTTATTATTATTTACACCACCAACTCCTAAAAAATATTTGGTGAGTTTTGTTGCTAAAATAAACGATTTAATCTCCTTTTCGTCTTCGGGCGAAAGTAAAATAAGTTGCTTTTCAGTTTTATCAATATCTCTAAAAAGGGTAGCGGTTTTACCGTTACGGTAATTAGTAAAAAGCCTATCTAACTTTAAAATATCTTGGTCTTTAAATGCTTCAACTTGCTTCCAAAGTTTATAAGTTGAAGTGTTTTCGTTAGTGCCCGTAAGCCAATGAATACATCCGTCAATAGTAATATTATCTCTAGTCCAACTAGTTAAATTACCACCTGCTTGATTACCTTTTTCGTAAATGGTAACGTCGTAGCCTTGTTTAAGGGCGAAAATTCCCGCCGTAAGACCGCTAACGCCACCGCCAATTATAACTACTTTTTGCATAATATATCTCCTTAGTTAATTATTGACAGATAAGTTAATTTTTAAAACTTAAAGTTTTGCCTAAAATAGCGTCTTGAAAAATTATATAGTAGCCGTCGCCGTACGGAAGATAACTTTTTAAAGGAATAAACTTGCTTATATTTTCAAAACCGTTAGGAATTTTATTGTAACTGCCTAAAACGACGTAGCAAATATATTTGGCGTTTTTTAAACAGCTGTCTTCGTAAATAACGCCGAAGGTGTAGTAGTTGTTTTTATTATATTTAACGTCAACGAAAACTCCGTTTTTATAAACGTTATTTAAAAATTCGTTTTTAGGGTTGTTTAAAAGTAATTCGTCTACTTTTGAGTGTACTTTAAAAAAATAGTTTTCGATTGGGATTGGCAAGTTTTCATTGAGTAAAGGCAAAGTTGTATTTTCTTTTTCTTGCGCTGTTTTTTTATAAGCGACGTTAACGTTTTCATTTTGGTAAGATACGCCGTTTGTAGCGTAGTAGTTTTCGGTGGCAATTTGTTCGTCGTCATAATCGTGGTCGTCCTTTTTATAAAATGCGTCTTGGTTTAAAAAGTTTGTTATTTGGTCTTTATTAAAACGTATATTTCCGTTAAACGTTATAGATAAAATTTTTAACGAAGCCTTTTCGTAAATACAAAAAGCAAAATCTAATACGTTTAAATCGCCGTCTATTGTAAACGTTTGCTTAAGTGAAGTAGAAAGGGTGAAGTTAAAACGGCTAACTTGGTCTGCAACTAATAAATAACACTCGTTAGGTAAAGGGTAGTAAAGTTCTACCATAAACGCAACTTTTTCGTGTTTTTCTATTTTTAAAACGCCGATAATTTTGCCCGTGGGTAAAAATTCGTCGCAACTGCTTTTAAGTATTAATAACTTTGAAAAACTCATAAAATTACCTTTTTTACATTATATATATTTCGTAAGCCAAAAAAATAGACGTTTTTGCAATTTTGTGGCGATAAATGTTTTAAAAATAAAAAAATCGTAAAACAAAAAGTCGAAAAAAAACAAAAAAAGGGTTTACAACGGAAAGTTATTGTGGTAAAATATAGTAGATTACACTGGCGGAGTTTTTTGCTTTGTGTAATGTTAAATAAATAATAAAAATTTCTATGAAATTTATAGGAGGCTAAAATGTCAAATAAACCATTAACTAGTAATGAACAAGTATTAAAGTTCGTTAACGACAGTATTGCACTTTGCCAACCAGAAAAAGTAGTTTGGATTACTGGCGAAGAAGAACAATACGAAGAATTAAGACAAGTTGCGCTTGCTACTGGTGAAATGATTAAACTTAACCAAGAAAAACTTCCTGGTTGTTATCTTCACCGTTCGGCAACTAACGACGTTGCTCGTGTAGAAGGTAGAACTTTCATTTGTTGCAAAAACAAAGAAGACGCTGGTCCAATTAATAACTGGATGGACCCACAAGAAGCATACTCAAAAGTAGGCGAAATCTTTAAAGGTAGTATGAAAGGTAAAACTATGTACGTTATCCCATATTCAATGGGTGCAGTAGGTTCAACTTTCTCAAAAGCAGGCGTTGAAGTAACAGACTCTATCTACGTTGTTCTTTCAATGAAGATTATGACTCGTGTTGGCAAAGCCGTTTTAGACGTTCTTGGCGACAGCAACGATTTCGTTCGTGGTCTTCACGCAAAAGCAGACCTTGACCCTGAAAAGAGATATATTCTTCACTTCCCAGAAGATAACACTATTTGGTCGGTTAACTCTGGTTACGGCGGAAACGTATTATTAGGTAAAAAATGTTTTGCACTTCGTATCGCTTCATACCAAGGTAAGAACGAAGGCTGGATGGCTGAACATATGCTTATCGTTGGTATTCAAAAACCAAACGGAGAAATTAACTATATCACGGCAGCGTTCCCATCTGCTTGCGGTAAAACTAACCTTGCAATGCTTATTCCACCAAAGGAATATCTTGAAAAGGGTTATAAAGTATGGACAGTGGGTGACGATATTGCTTGGCTCCGTGTAGGTAAAGACGGTAGACTTTGGGCAATCAACCCAGAAAACGGTTTCTTTGGCGTTGCTCCTGGTACTAATAAAAAATCTAACTTTAACGCTCTTGAATCAGCAATGAAGAACGCTATTTTCACTAACGTTGCATTAGATCCTAAAACTAACACAGTTTGGTGGGAAGCAATGGAAAAAGATAATGCTGACAAGAAAATGCCTGATTATCTTATTGATTGGACTGGTAAAGAATGGTGGCCTGGTATGGTTGATGCCGACGGTAAAGCCGTTAAAGCAGCACATCCAAACAGTCGTTTTACTGCTCCAGCAATTAACTGCCCATGTATTTCAAGTGAATTTGAAGCACCAGAAGGTGTTCCTGTAACTGCAATCGTATTCGGTGGTAGAAGGGCTAAAACTGCTCCACTCGTATATCAATCGTGGGATTGGAACAACGGTGTATTCGTAGGTTCGATTATGGCTTCTGAAACTACTGCTGCGGCAACTGGTGCAGTTGGTGTTGTAAGAAGGGACCCAATGGCTATGAGGCCTTTCGTTGGTTACAATATGGCTGACTATTTTGCTCACTGGGTAAATATGGGTAAAAATATTGCTAAACAACCAAAAATTTTCAACGTTAACTGGTTTAGAACTGACGATGAAGGCAACTTCATTTGGCCAGGCTTCGGTGATAACCTTCGCGTACTTGAATGGATTATTGATAGATGTGAAGGTAACGTTGACGCTAGAGAATCTGCTATCGGTTATCTTCCTTACGCTAAAGACATTAACATTGAAGGTCTTGATATTGACGAAAAAGTTGTTGAAGAATTACTTTCAGTAGATAAATCAATGTGGCTTGAAGAAGTTAAGGGTATTAAAGAATTCTACGCACAATTTGGTGATAGGCTTCCTAAAGAACTCGAACAAGAACTTAACGCTCTTGAAGAAAGACTTTCTAAGTAAACTAATAACAAAAATGCCGAGGCGTAAGCAACGGCATTTTTCGTCTTATTTTTTATAAAAAAGGCTTAAAAAAATTATTTTACGTTAAAAATAAAGAAGGTATAATTATGTCAAAAACAATTTGTTTAGTTTTAGGTGCAGGTGGAGCAAGGGGTGTTGCGCACGTAGGCGTATTGCAAGCCTTTGAAGAAAATGGAATAAAACCCGACCGTATTATAGGTTGTTCAATGGGTTCGGTAGTAGGTGCTTGTTACAGTAAAGGTATGAAACCTAGTGAACTTGTTGAAATTGCTAAAAATTTAAAAATGAATCATATAGCCGACTTTTCAATATTTCCACTTAATAAAACGTCGCTTTTAAAATCGGTAAAATTAAGAAGTATTTTGTCAAAATATATAGGGGACTCTCACTTTGAAGATTTGCAAATACCTTTTAGTTGCGTTGCCGTTGATATAGTTAGTGGTGAAAGCGTGCTTTTAAACAAAGGTTTAGTTGAGCCAGCCGTAAGGGCAAGTTCAACTATACCTACCGTTTTTAAACCCGTTGAAATTGACGGTAAAGTTTTAGTAGACGGCGGTGTTTTCGTAAGATTACCACTAAAAGAAGCAAAAGAAGCAAATTGTAATATAACTATTGTAGTTGACGTTTTAGGTCAGTTGCAACCTTATAAAGAATCAACCAATATTTTAGCGCAAGGGCTAAGGGTAGTTGAAGTAAACGACTGTCACATAACAGAGCGTAACTTAAAAAAATACAAACCAAACGTTCTTATAAGACCAGACCTTGGCGATATGAGTCAATATAAAGTTGATAAATTGATATTTGCTTACGAAAGGGGTTACGAAGCCGGTTTAAAAGCCGTTCAAAAGATTAAAAGATTAATGAATAAAAAGTAAAAAATAAGACTTGCAAAGGTGTAAAAACCTAGCAAGTCTTATTTTTATAATAAAACTTTAATACTATGTATTAACGTTATTTTTTCTTATTGTCCAAGTCTATTTGCTTAGACAACTTTTCGTGCTGTTTTATTAAAGAGATAATCGACGACTGTGTGTAATAGGCAGGTAGTGGGGTAACGGTAGGTACGTTACCTTGTTTTTGCTTATAAATATTATCGTTCTTTTTCGGCTCTAGGGGTTGCTTTTGCGATAGAATTTTACTAATTAATTCAAATAAACCAAAATTTTCCAAAATTTACTCCATTTTTATAAAAACATTTAACGATTTTCGTAAAAAAATTATTGATATTTTACAAGTTTTAGTATATAATAATACAATAATAATATTATTATTGCGAATACACTTTATATATTTTATTATACAAATTTTAAAATTATTCCATAAAAGGGAGATTTATAATGAAAAAGAAGTTATCTT
>JAZOUX010000084.1:0-24508 GCA_045658325.1 Christensenellaceae bacterium
TGAAAAAGAAGTTATCTTTATTGATTATCGTTGTTTTATCTTGCGTGTTTATGTTTACGGGTTGTGTTTTAAAAACGACGGTATTAAGTAATACCGACGGTGTCGTAACGGCATCTACTAACGGTTGTGCGGTTATTGAAAAGGGTGATTATATCTACTTTGTAAACGGTAAGGCTAATATAGAAGATTCTAACGAATTTAACAAAGTTACCAAAGGCGCACTCGTAAGGGTTGCAAAATCGGGTTTAGCAAATCCAAGTGAAGCAACGGTTGAAACGGTAATACCTAAACTTTTTATTACCGGTCAATATAATAAAGGCGTATATTTTTACGGTGATAACGTTTATTTTGCAACGCCAAGTGATAAAAAGAACGCTTCGGGCGAAGTAAAAAACACTCAAACTGAATTTTACAAATTTAATTTAAAAACGGGCAAGTTAGATAGTAATCCTATTGCAACGTCGATAGATAATACGGTAGAATATTCGTTTACTGAAAAGGACGGCGTAGTTTACCTTATTTACACTTACGCTGAAGAAATTGACGAAAATACTTCTAAAAACTACATTAAAGTAGTAAACGTTCAATCTAAATCGGTTTGGACTTCTAAAGAATGTCAACAAATTATTTTCCCGGACGATAACTCAAATACGTTATTTTTTACTACGGTAGGTTATTCAGAAGAATTATTAGACGAAGATGCTAACGAAAAGTTCCACGACCTTTACAGTTACACCGTTGGCGACCAAGACGCTAAATTATGTCTTTCAGGTGCTGGTAGTTACGCAGGAAATAGGGGCGATAGAGATGAAAAAGGTTACCCAATGATAAAGGAAGGTGGTTACCAAGGATTCACGATTACGTTAATTAAAAATACGGGCAAATATTTATTCTATAATATTACTAAGTTAGACGATAATACGGTTATTTACTTTGGTATCGACTATAATAACAACGGTCAATTAATTGATAACTTTGATAACGACGACAACAGTAAAGACGCTTTCGTTAAAAACATAGGTTATAACGATAATTACGTTTCAAACGCAATTACGGTAAACGCTTACGTTAAATCGTTAAATGAAGTTTACTACGTTGACGCTTACTACGGCTTATGTAAATTTGATTATTCAGTTGCTAAGGGTGAAAGGCTTACGTCGATTCAAGCAGACTGCAGTGACTTAAAACTTTATTTCGTTGAAGACAATTTATTCTATTTTGCTGATACGACCGGGTTTTTCTATGTAGCCAATATTGATAGTGACGAAGTAAAACTTTACCAATTAAACGGTCTTGAAATGGCTCTTAACGACAATTTCTTTAAACCGTCAATCGTAAACGTTGATAGTAAAAAATATTTGTTAGGCGTTTATTCTGCTGAATATTTTTACAATTACACTTACGTTATTGATATTACTGACGCTATGCAAAATCCAGCACAAGGCGAAGAATTTTCTGAGTATGAACAAAAACTAGATGAATACGCTTCTATGAACAGGGAATTAATTCTAGAATTGAACAAATCTTTCTTAGGTATAATGACTAATGAAGATGCCGAAGCGTTTAACATTTACGTTGAAAATAACTATCCAGAAGAAGATAAAGAATAAAAAGTTTAAGTCCGTCATATTAAGGCGGACTTACGTTTAAAGGAAAGTATGAGGATTTTAGCCTATGACATTGAAAGCACGACGGGTTCGCACAGCGACGGCAGTATGTGTTCTTTGGGCTATTGCATAGCCGACGAAAATTTTAATATAATAGAGCAAAAAGATATCGTAATGTCGCCGTGTACTAAAAGGTTTAGCGTACATATTCCTTTAAGATACTCGAAAGAAGATATTTTAAAACAACCTAATTTTTCGCATTTTTATGAAGAAATCAAGTCGTTGTTCAGTAGTTGCGACCTAATTATTGGCTTTTCAGTTATGAACGACGTTGACTTTTTAAACGACGTATGTGCCGTTTACAAATTAAAAAAGATAAAATATGCTTTTTACGACGTTCAGTTGCTTTACAAAAAGTTAACTAACAAGCAAACTCTCACTTCGCTTGAAAAGGCTATGGCTGAACTAGGTGAAGAATATTTGCCTCACCGTTCCGACGAAGACGCAAGGGCAACGTTATTGCTTTTTAAATATTTATGCAAATCTCAAAACTTAACCGTTAAAGAGTTTATAAATAAAAATTTTATTACCGAAGGTTATAACGGGCAAAACCAAATCATACCTTGTAGCGATGGTTCTTTAAATAAAAAAGAAAAGACTAAACTTATAAATTCGTTTAGAGATAACGTTTGCCGTAGGGTAAGGAATAAAAAAGGCGTATTTGAAGGAAAGGCACTTGCTTTTAGTGAAGAAATTCGATTTGATGACGTTAATTTTTTTAGGAATTTACTTTATAGGCTATATAAACAAGGTGGTAAATACGTTCCTATCGGCGTAAGTAATTACTTTGTAATTAAAACGGAAATTAAAGAAAAAGAAAAGAACGAATTAGCAAAGCGTAACGAAGGTGCGTTAAAAACTACCGTCATTACTCTTGAAGAAGTTTTAACTAAATTAAAAACGCTACCGTCGTTAGATTTTTCAAAAGATAGACAAATTTTATTAAAAATCAAAAAAGAGCAAACGTCAAAAAAAAATATCAAAAAGAGGTAAAATATGGAAGAAATTTTATTAAAAATAGTTAATGAATTGCAATTATGTATAAGCATTATAGTTTCTGCAATATTTGGTTTTATCATAGGCCTTGAAAGAAAAAGACGTGGCAAAGAGGCTGGTGTTAGAACTCATACTATAATGTGTTTAGGTTCGTGTTTATTTACGGTAATATCTTTAAATTTTTCAAAAACCCTTGATTTCGACCCTGCAAGAATTGCCGCGCAAATTATTCCAGGAATAGGCTTTTTAGGCGCTGGTATGATTATTTTTAAAAAGAACGAAATTCGTGGTTTAACGACGGCTGCGGGTATTTGGGTTACGGCGGGCGTAGGTATGGCTTGCGGTGCGGGTTTATACGTTATTGCAGTTGTCTCAACTATACTCATAGTCCTTTCGCAATGGTTGTTGCACTCTGGTATTAAGGTGTTTTCAAAAGATAAATACTACCTTGTAAACATAGTATTTTTACAAACTGATACCGACGTTGAAAATAAAATTATTAAAGACTTTTTCGGTGTTGATAGGCTTAATCATTTAATAATAGATAGAAAGCAAGACGGCACTATCGAATATCATGCAACTTTAAAGAGCAATAAAGAATTTTCATCAACACAACTTGATGATTTTATGAAAGAAAATCAATTTATTTTAAAAATTGAAAGGTGTGACTAAAAAATGAGCAATAAGCGCATATATAAAAAAATATTTAAAAATAACGATAGCCTAGACGATTTTTTAAATCATTATAAAATGAGTAAATTTAATTCAACTAGTTTATCTTATAAAAAAATATTAAAATACAATAAAGACGTTTTAGACTACGTTTACGCATCTTGTAAATACGGCGTTCACGGGCAGTATAAATTGAATTATAAAAAAGGACTTTCTTTTATGGCGATAGCCGATATTCACGGCTGTTACGAAAGGTTAAAGTCGGCTATTTACTACTTAAATAAAATTAAAAGTTTAGATTTTGGTATTCAACTTGGTGACCTTCAACCATCTGGTTTTTCTGATAACGACGGCGTTTGGTATACGAAATTAGTAAATAAAAGCAAAAAACCTTTTTATAGCGTAGTTGGTAATCACGATGGTGGCAATACCTATAAAAAGGGCTTTAAAGGCTCGAAACAACAAGTTTTTGATAAGTTTTTTGCTCCAACGAAGAATACTATGCAATTGCCTAATTTAGATAAAACGTATTATAGCGTAGATTTTGACGAATACAAGGTAACCTTATTAGTTTTAGACAATTATTTGCAACCAGACGATAAAGATGAAAACGGCCAATTTATTTATAATAGGGGCGCTGATTGTTATAGTCAAGAGCAAATAGATTTTATTATAAAAACTTTAAAAGAAATGAAAGAAGGTTATCATTTATTGATTGCTAGCCACTCGTATTTTGAAGATAGCGAAACGATTGATACCAACTTTACGCAAGAAGGCTCAACCTTTAACGTTTACGTTACCAAAGCCTACGAAGATAATAACGTTATAGCAAGCATTGTTGATGCTTGGGTAAACGGAAAAACGCTAGATTATTCTGTAAAACCTTTAAAAGAATATTCACGTTATTCTACAATTAGCGTAAAGGCAGATTTTACTAACTTAAAAGGTGCTTTTATCGGTTATTTTACGGGACACGTCCATAAGGATATAGTGGGTAGAAATAAAAAGTATCCATATCAAAACGTGTTTGCTTTTGCGTCGGCGGGCGACGTTTATCATTGTTGTGCAAGTGACTTAATAAGAATTCAAGGAACTAAAAGTGCTGACTTATTAACCGTTTGCAGTATTGATACTGAAAACAGAAGGGTGAATTTGGTTAGAGTAGGCTCGAATATCACGACTGATATGGTAGAACGAAAATGTATTTCAATTAAATATTAATATTTAATAATTTTGCATAAATAAAAGACTAACGAAAAATTTCGTTAGTCTTTTTTATACGATTAATGCAATATGATGTAGAAAAACTATTTTCGTGTTACGATTAAGGCAAGTTCCCTAAATTTACCGTACAAGAAGTTTCTATTTGTCATCATTGTCAAGTTTTGGGTTGTTACAATTATAACAAGTATTTCTAGTATCTCCGTTTCTACAACCACAAGTTTTGCATATCCAAGTGGTAGTTGCCGATTCGTAACTAGACGAAGTGTTTGGTTGAGAGTTGGTAGATTGTGGATTAGGCAAAGCTAATAAAATAACAAACGCAATTATACCAAAAAATAGAACTAGAAAAAACCAAATAGCTGAATTGCAATTTTTTTTCTCGGCAATTTCAACAGCTATTACAAGCAATATTGAATTTATTATAAAACAAATTGCTATAAATATGCCTATTGTGCCTATAAAAGCCTCAGCCATTGAGTTGTTTACCGGTATTTGTCCTGTTACTAATAAGTTATACATAAATTGATACCTCTAAATTGAATATAATAATATTATATTAGAACAATAGTTCTATGTCAACTAATTTTAGAAAAATAGTTCTAAAATATATTTATGGAATTTGGTAAAGTATTAAATTATTTAATGAAAGAAAAGGGAATAACCCAAACAATATTAGCAAAAGAGATAGGCGTATCACAAAGGGCAGTATCAAAGTGGGTAAATAGTCAAAGTGAGCCAACTGCAACGGCAATAGCAAGTTGTGCCGTGTATTTTGGAGTAACAGCCGATTATTTGCTTGGATTAGAAGATTAATTTTTTAGTGCGATTTAGTAAAAGCAAAAAAAATATTAAAAATCCGCAACAATTTAGTTGCGGATTTTTCTATATTTTAGGTGTTTTCGCTTTTGAATACCATTTTTTAGTCTTTTTTATTTTAAAGTATATGTATGTCGTATTTTTTAGCCTCTTCTTCAAGACCGTCAGGCCAAAGAGAAACTTGAACTTCACCGATGTGCGCTTTTTGTAAAATAAACATACAAAGACGTGATTGACCTATACCACCACCGATAGTTAAAGGTAATTCGTTATTCATAATTTGTTTATGATAGTATAAGTTTAATCTTTCAGTTTTATTTCTTTCTTCAAGTTGCCTTTTTAACGACTCAGCGTTTACCCTAATGCCCATACTTGAAATTTCAAAAGAAGACTCTAAAACTTCGTTATAAAGTAAAATGTCGCCGTTTAAATCCCAATCGTCGTAATCGGGCGCTCTGCCGTCGTGTGGTAAGCCGTTTTTAAGTTTTTTACCAATTTGCATTAAAAATACAGTGCCGTACTTTTTAGTAAGAGCAATTTCCCTTTGCTTTGGTGTTAAATCAGGGTACATTTCTTCGGCTTCGCTAGTTGTGATAAAGGTAACCTTTTTAGTCATATTTAACGAGAGTTCGCTAAATTCTTTTTTAGCCATTTCGTTTACTTCGTAAATAACGTCAACTATATCTTGCACCGTTTTTTTAAGATAATCAACCGTTCTTTCACCTTTGTCAATAATCTTTTCCCAATCCCATTGGTCAACGTAAATTGAGTGAATATTATCAATATCGTCGTCACGGCGAATAGCGTTCATATCAGTGTATAAGCCCGTTTTTTTATCAAAGCCGTACTTTTTAAGCGCAGTCCTTTTCCATTTTGCAAGAGAGTGTACTATTTCAGCATTTCTACCGTCAAGTTCTTTAATATCAAAGCGTACAGCCCTTTCAACGCCGTTTAAATCGTCGTTTAAGCCTGTGTTAGAAAATACTAAAATAGGCGCAGAAACCCTAATTAAAGAGAGTTTATTTGCAAGTGCCTTTTCAAAATTATCTTTAACGAACTTAATTGCCTTTTCAGTAGAAATTAAGTCTTGCTTGCACTTGTAGTTTTTTGGAATATATAAATTTTTCATACTAACCCCCTTTTAAATGGTTATCAACGAACATATAATAACAACACTTTCAATTTTTGTCAATCAAAAGTTAAACTCAAGTATAGAATAGTTTAATAATTTTTTAATATACATATAAAAAGGGGCGAATTATGGGACTTAGTGATTGTATTTTAAAATGCTTAAATTTAGACGATTTATCTCTTTTGCCGACTTATAGGGCGACTGTAATAGGGGATAAGGGAGCGTATATCGAAGGCGTTTTAAAAATTATAGACGTTAAGAACGAAGTTGTAACGGTTGCAGTTAAAAAGGGTAAATTAAATATATTTGGAAACGGTTTAAAATTAAAGTCGTACTTAGAAAACGACTTAACGATTATAGGAAAGGTATTAAAAATTGAATTTGAAAATTAATAAGGGGCTACTTAGATTAAGGTGTTTAGTCGAGTGCGATAAAGAAAATTATTTTATTGAAATTTTGCATAGGCGTGGCGTTGACGTTTTAGAACTAAAAAGGCAAGACTGTAATAATGTCATTATTACAGTAGATTACGATAAACGTAACATTTTTTTTGCTATTTGTAAAAATATGTGCTATAATGTAAAAAAAGTATGGTATAAAGGGGTATTGTCGCCTTTAATAAACTTGCTAATAAATTTTAGCGTGGTTGTAGGGTTTATCATATTTTGCGTTCTTTCGGCATTTTTAGGGGATAGTATTTTGCAAATTGATTTTACAGGCTCTGGTAAAACGGTTGCAAACGAAACCACGCATTTGCTTGGAGAGTTCGGCGTGCAAAAATACGGCAAGTTTTCAAAAATCGACTATTATTCACTTGAAAATTATATTTTAGAAAATAGCCCTAATTTATCTTTCGTAAGTTGTAAAAAAAGTGGTAATAGGCTAATAGTAGAAAGCAGTTTATGTAAGGCTGAATATCCGTCGATAAACCGTAACGGTAAAAACTTAGTAAGCGATATTGACGGCGTTATAATAAAGTTAAACGTACTTCGTGGCACGGCTCAGTTTAACGTGGGTGATACGGTCAAAAAAGGCGACGTTTTAATAGGTGGCTACGCCGTTGGCACTAACGAAGAAAGGTACGAAAGTTTTGCGCTAGGCTACGCTATTATAAGTTACGAGTATAAAGAGAATTTTTTAACAAAAAATACAAGTATAGAGTATATTAACCAAACTAAAAAAATACTTGCTTTTAAATTTGAAGATGAAGTGGTTAATGAAAAAATTGAATTAATTAAAGGCGGTTTTAGCGTTACGCTAACGCTAAATCGTTATATAGGTGGATAAATTGAGTAAAATACAAACTCTAGTAAAAATTAAAGAAAAAGACGTGTTATCGGCGTTATTAGGCGTTTTTGACCAAAACTTAGAACTTATTATGCGTGAAACTGACGTTAGCACCTTCGTAAACGAAAATGGCATTGTTATAACGGGTGAAGAAAGCAACGTTGAACTTTGTGAAAAGGTTATAAATAAACTTGCTTCAATAATTTCTATGGGTGAAACGGTTGATAAGTCGGTTATAATATACTGCATTGATATTGCAAGGAACGGCAGTATTGACGGTTTTGAAAAGTTGGTTAGTGGTGTAGTTGCGATTACTTCAAGGGGTAGGCAAATAAAATGCAAAACTTACGGTCAAAAACAGTACGTTGAAGCGATTAAAAATAACAGCGTAGTTTTCGGCGTAGGTCCAGCAGGAACGGGTAAAACGTATCTTGCCGTAGCGTTAGCCGTACAGTCATATAAAATGAAAGAAGTTGAAAAAATTATTTTAACTAGGCCAGCCGTTGAAGCGGGTGAAAAGTTGGGCTTTTTACCGGGAGATTTGCAAAATAAAGTAGACCCTTATTTAAGACCGTTGTACGACGCTTTGCAAGAAATGTTCGGGTTAGAAACGTATCAAAAACTAATAGAAAGGGGCGTTATTGAAATTGCTCCACTCGCTTATATGCGTGGTAGAACGTTAACCGACGCGTTTATTATTTTAGACGAAGCCCAAAACACGACTAAAGAACAAATGAAAATGTTTTTAACAAGGCTTGGTCAAGGCAGTAAAATGGTAATCACGGGCGACGTTACCCAAATAGATTTGCCGTCTGGTAAAGAAAGTGGTTTAAAACACGCCGTAAGCATATTAAATCAAGTAAAAGATATTCAAGTTGTAAACTTAACGTATAAAGACGTTGTACGAAATGCGTTGGTGGGTGAAATTATTAAAGCCTACTCTAAAGAAAAGGTTGATAAAGGGGAAAACTAATGGCAAAAGATTTAAGAAGAATTGGATGGAAAGGCAAAGATTTTGTAAAGCACGGTTTTGCATTATTCTTTGATTATATCGTCTTAATGTCGCTTTTATTCGTAGCGATAGTAATAAGGAATAACGGCTTTCAAGATATTAATATCTTTTTTAGCGATATTGAAAATATTAAAAGCGTAGTTTTCGGTGGAATAGCCGTTGCCCTTTTAATAGCCGTTACTTTTTTATATTTTTATAATGAAAAGGGTGATTTTATATATAAATTGTCAAATCAATTTATGATATACACTATTTTAACCGTTTCAGTAATAGCAAACTACGCCTTTGGTTTAATTAACGTTTATTTAAGACCTATAAGTTTATGCTGTTTATTAATGTTGTTTGTAACTGAAAAGAAAACAGCAGTATTTATGAATATAGTTTTTGCTTCGTATATGATAGTGGTTGACTACTTAATGTATGAATCGAACGCTTTGGCTATTACGTCAATGGCAATAACGTTTATTACGGGTACGCTTGCAGTGTTTTTAGTTGACGGCAAATCTTCAAGGTTTAAAGTATTATTGACGGGTGGCGTAATTTCAATTCCGGTAATTTTAGCGTCTATTGGTATTGAGTTTTCGTTTACGGACAACTTGGTATACGCTTTTTGTAGTGGTATTTTAACTAACGTTTTATTTATAGTAATTCTTCCGTTTATCGAGATTTTGTTCGGGGCAGTTACTAATTTTAGGTTAAGCGAATTAACCGACCATAAAGTAAAACTTATTAAAAACTTAATTCAAACTGCACCGGGTACGTTTAACCATACGATATTGGTAGCAACTCTTGCCGAAGCGTGTTCAAACGCCATAGGGGAAAATCCGCTTTTAGCAAGGGCATGCGCATACTATCACGATATAGGTAAACTTAAAAATCCAGAATATTTTGCTGAAAATCAAACTGACGTAAACTTGCACGACGAACTTTCGCCAGAACTTTCAACTGATATTATTAAATCACACGCTAAAGACGGTGCTGAACTTATTAGAAAAAGGCGTTTACCGTCAATACTTGCCGATATTGCTGAGCAACATCACGGTACAATGCCTATTAAGTTCTTTTACGCTAAGGCTAAAAAGTTTACCGACGGTCAACTTGATATGGACGACTTTTGCTATCAAGGTCCAAAACCACAAACTAAAATTGCAGCAATTATTATGATTTGCGACGCTAGTGAAGCAAAAGTTAGAACTATTAACAATAGAACTCACGAACTAGTTGATAAAGCAGTTAGGGAAATTGTTGAAGAGAGAATGGATTTAGACCAATTTACCGAGTGTGATATTACATTAAGGGAACTTGATATTATAAGGCATACTATCACAAGTACGCTTGCCGGCGTATATCACGGTAGGGTAAAATACCCAAAACTTAAGGTTGGTAAGAAAAATGCAAACTAATTTAAAAGTTATATGCAAATCTTCGCCCGTTAATATCGAGCCACTTGTCGAACAGGTTTATAAGACGTTACGTCAAAAAGAAAATTTGTTTTTTGAACTTGAATTCGTAAGCAAAGCAAAAATAAAAAGTTTAAACAAGCAATTTAGGCAAATTGATAAGGTAACCGACGTATTGTCTTTTCCGTCGCTAGACGGCGTTAAAGGTAAAACGATAACTAAAAAAGATTATCCTTTCGATTACGACGCTGAGCAAAACGCTATATTTATGGGCTCGATAGTGGTGTGCGTTAAAAGGGCTGAAGAGCAAGCCGTAGAGTACGGTCACTCATTTGAAAGGGAAATTACTTTTTTAATTTGCCACGGGTTACTTCATTTATTCGGTTACGACCATTTAATAGAAAATGAAGAAATTGAAATGAAAAATTTACAAGACGAAATTATGCAAAAGATAGGGGTATTAAGATGAAATGCGGAACGGTTGCCGTAGTAGGTAAAGCAAATGCTGGTAAATCAACTTTAATAAACGTTTTAGTAGGCGAAAAGATAGCAATAGTTTCACCAAAGCCACAAACTACCCGTGATAGAATACTTGGTATTTTAACGACTAACGACTATCAAATAGTATTTGAAGATACACCGGGGTTTTATAAATCGGGAACGGCGTTAAACAAAAAAATGCAAAAAACGGCACGCAGAACGGCTAAAGAAGTTGACTTGGTTTTATTCGTAATAGATGGTCACGACGGCATAAAAGAAGAAGAATTTAATATACTTGCTTCAATTTGTCAAGGCGAAGTTCCTTGTATAGTTGCTATGAGTAAAACGGACATTACCGTTAAAGATAAAATTCCTGAAAATTTAGTTAAACTTGCTACGCTTGACAATATTTGTGAAATAGTTCCCGTTTCAGCAAGAAAGGGTAGAAATATTAAAGAATTGTTAAATTCTATTTTAAAATACCTTCCAGAAAGCGATAAAATTTTTACTGAAGATATTGTTTCAGATAAAAGTGAAAGGTTTATGATTGGCGAAATAATGCGTGAAAAGGTGCTTTTGAAATTCGATAAAGAAATTCCGCACGGTATAGCCGTAATTGTCAACGAATTTAGCCGTAGAGAAAGTGGCATATACGATATAAGTTTAGATATTATATGTGAAAAACAAAACCATAAGGCTATTTTAATAGGCAAACAAGGTAAAGCGATTAAAGAAGTTAGCGCCTTTGCCCGTGAAGGTATGGAAAAGTTTTTAGGGGCAAAAGTTTTTTTAACGACGTATGTAAAAGTTATTGAAAATTGGCGTGATAAAGAAAAGTATTTAAGTGAATTCGGTTATACCGATAACGGTGATTTACAATGAGAATGCGTAGAAAGAAAAATCTTCCTTTAAGACTTGAAAATTGTTGTGATTATGTAATTTTATCAGTTACGGGCGAACATTTTCATTTAGAAGAAGAAAAACGATATAATTATATAAATACTTTTGCATTATTTGGCAATGACAATCCTATTGAAATGGAAATAGGTTGTGGCAAGGGTGGCTTTTTGATTGAAAAGGCTATTCGTAACCCTAATATCAATTTTATAGGCGTTGAAGTATGTGAAAACGTAATTGTGTCTGCTGGCGAACTTGCTAAAGAAAGGGGCTTAAAAAACGTAAAATTTTTAAATATGGGCGCTGAACTTTTACCATATTTTATTAAAGACGGCGTTGTTTGTAATTTATATTTAAATTTTTCGTGTCCGTATCCTAAAAAGCAGTATGAAAACCATAGACTTACCTATAAATATTATTTAGAAATTTATAAAAAATTGCTTAAAAAAGATGCTAAAATTTATTTAAAAACTGATAACGATGGATTTTTTGAGTATTCTAAAAATTCACTTATTGAAAACGGTTTTAAACTTATTTACGTAACAGACGATTTGTATAGCGAAGATATAAGCGATAATATTCCTACCGAATACGAAACGAAATTCGTTTTAAATAACTTTAAAATACATAAACTTATAGCCGAATTAAATTAGATGACTTTTTACTTAGGCGAAGCGATTATCTAAATACATATTAAAAAGACTAACGAAAAATTTTACGTTAGTCTTTTTATAAAGTAAATTTGGAATCACAATATTTGCATATAGCAACTTGACCTTCTAAACCGCTCGTTTGTCCGCCACAATTTGTACAATATTTGGTAACAACTTTTTTATGAATAAACAATTCTTGTCCACAAATATTACAAAATGAAGCGTTAGGTAAATTTTGTGTGCCACAATTTTTACATTTTGTATGTTGGTTTTGTTCTTCTTGTTTTTTAGTTTGCAAAGCATTTTGTAATGATTGGATTTCTTTTTCGCGCTGTTTGTCTATTTCTTGTTTTTTGCTTAATTCGTTTTCTAATTCAGTTATTCTTTTTTCTTGTTCTTCTCTTTCTTCTTTCTTTTTGGCTAGTTTAGTTGCAACTGTTGCTGCACCAGCAACGGTTACTGCTAAACCTATAATTTTCCCAAGTAACCCCATAGTTTGTTCCTTTGTAAACGTTATTTAAAAGTTGTTGGTAGTATTGCAATTAGGGCAATTTGTGCTATCGCCTTTATAACCTTGCAATTGTGTTCCACAATTTATGCAGTAACGAGTTAATAATACGTTATTTTGCGTTGCACTTAAATTGTAGGTTGTTTTGTATATTTCTTTAATCTTATTAGTCCAGCGTTTTATTTCTGTACCTATTTTTCTTTTTTCATCTTTGTTGCTATATTTAAAATATAGACCTTTCATAGAACTTTGAAACTGTATAGTAAAGCCTAAGTAACCATTTTCGTAATAATCACCCTCTAAATTAACTTTCTTTTTAATAGTGTAGAACTCGGGAATACCATTATCGGTTCTAATTTCACTTAAACTATATTTTTTTAAAATTTGGGTTGAGTTAAAAAATCCTTTTTCTTTTAATACTATAAAGTGAGTTTTAGTTAAAAAAATATAATAGTTACTATACTTGGTCGTATCAGCAAAATCAAAAAAATCATCACATTGCATTTCTAAAATAACGCTAGTATTTTCACCAAGAGTTTTTAATTTAAAAACATTACTCATATTTATCCTTAGCGTGTAACAATTTACTCATATTGAGCATAATATTATTATACGGAACAATTTGTTCCGTGTCAACTATTTTAGAACATTTTGTTCTATAATTTAAATATGAAAAATAAATTTGCCGAAAGGTTTTATGAGTTAAGAACAGAAAAAAATATGTCAAGAGCAGAAATAGGTACAAGGTTGAACGTTTCTACACGTTTAATTTCTTACTGGGAAAATGGCGAGCGTGAGTGTGATTTTGAAATGCTTATAAAAATAGCCAATACTTTTTCGGTTAGTATTGACTATCTATTAGGAAGAAATGATTATTAAAATTTAAAAAAGACTAACTCACGTTAGTCTTTTTTTTATCTATTATGCTAAACCTAATAAATTAACAAGCATCAAAAATGAAATTCCGTAGTAACAGCAAACCGAAATAAAATCGTTAAGGGTAGTAATAAGTGGGCCAGACGCTATTGCTGGGTCTATTCCTACCTTTTTAAAGAACATAGGTATAAGTGTACCTATAAGCCCAGCAATTATCATTGCAATAAATAGCGAAATACCTATACAGCCCGATATGGCAAACGGCGATACGTTAAGATGTGCTATATCGTTAGGAACTATAAACGCTAAGTATAAACCTACGAATAAAAATGATATTAATCCAACTATAAGGCCGTTCAATACGCTAACCTTTAATTCTTTTAATATAAACGAAAACTTTTGTTTAGTCGTTAACTGTTCGTCGGATACTACACGAATCGTTACGCCAAGGCTTTGTGTACTAGTGTTACCACTCATACTTAAAATAAGCGTTTGGAAAGAGTAAATAATTATAAGCGAAAGTGGTATAACGTTTTGAAATAATTGTGTAACGTACGAAATTCCAAAGCCTACAACTAACAAAATTAAAAGCCAAGGAATACGTTTTTTAACGCTTTTAAAAATAGGCTCGTCTAAATCTTCTTCACTCGTTAAACCGGCTAATTTTGCGTAGTCGTCGCTAATTTCGTCAACGGCAACTTCAACTAAGTCGGCTGACGTAATAACTCCAATTAATTCGTTATTTTCGTTAAGAACGGGTATTGAATCTTCTAAATAGTCTTTTAACTGCTCGATACAGTCGCTTATCGTCTCGTTAGCGTAAACGTAAGGGTAGTTGGTTGATACTATGCTTTCAAAATGAGTTGTATCCCTTGCAATAACTAAATCTCTAAGTTCAACTGCACCGTAAAAAGTATTGCCGTCTAAAACGTATATTGTGGTAATATTGTCGTTATCAGCCGCTTGCTTTATTACTGAAGACATTGCTTTTTTTACGGTAACGTCTTTATCTACCGTGACGAAGTTGGTAGTCATTTTACTACCAATTAAATTGTTATCGTAAGAGTTAATAAGTTCTATATCTTCTAACGCTTCGTCGTCAATGAGTTTTATAATCTCGTTTTTTCTTTCTTCTTCTAAAACGTCTAAAACTTCAACAGCATCGTCGGCATCCATCAACTCGATAATATCGGCAACTTTATCATTGCCAAGTTCATCTAAATAATCTTCAACGTCGTCAAGGTATGAAAATACGTCACTAGTGCCGTCGATACCTAAGGTCTTATAAAGCCTTTTTCTTTCGCTTGAAGATAAAAGGGGTATAATTTCAGCAATGTCGTTGTCGTGATAATCACTTAAAGCGTCTTTAAGGTCTTTTTTATTTAAATCGCTTCTAATTAACGAAAGTAACTCTTCTAAGTAATTTCTTTTTTCAGGTACTACGCTTTCGTTGTTTTCTATAAGGTTATTTTTTTCGCTCATAATAGTCTCCTTTGGGCATAAAAAAAGCCCGTTTTAAGACGGGCAAACAACTAAAACGCTTTTCTATATATAATATATAACAAAAAACGGGTAAAATTCTACGAGATTTGCCCACCTAAACAGTGCGCAAAAAATAGCGCACTAAGTTATTAAATTGTCTACTTCGCACGCCGTCTGTACTCATAAATTTCTCCTTTTTCTAAATTGTAACACTAATTTTGTATTTTGGCAAGAATTTTTTACTATTTTTTTGTCGTATTTAGTTTGTAAAAACAAAGTTAGATACAATATATTGTATGCAAAAAATAAAATAAAAAATATTAAAAAAAATGTAAAAAAAGTGATAAAAAACGTTTGACTTTTAAGTAGATATAATATATTATATAAAGGCTGTGTTAAATAGGGTAGAGACAAAAAGTTACTTTAAATGCTTTCTTGAGTCCGGAAATCAAGATTGGCATAGATAATTTTTGTTGACAAATGTGAGAGTTAAACTCTTGCGACTAACCACCCAAGGGCGTAGAATGTCATTCGCATCAACACACAGCAGCGAGTGATTTTTTTATTGTCTTAAGGTGCGACACACACGGCAATGTTGACCACATTAACAGTTAGTATAAAAAAAGGAGAAAAATCAATGGCAGGACAAAAAATTAGAATCAAATTGGCTGCATACGACCACAGAATGGTTGACCAAGCAACTGAAAGAATTGTTGAAGCAATGAAAAAAGCAGGTGCAAAGATTAGTGGACCTATTCCCCTTCCTACGGAAAAGGAAATAGTTACTATTTTAAGGTCTCCACACAAGTATAAAGATAGCAGAGAACAATTTGAAATTAGGACTCACAAAAGGTTAATTGACATTTATTCGTCAAACGCAAAAATACTTGATAGTATACATTTGCCAGCAGGTGTAGACGTAAAAATCAAGTTGTAATTTGTAATCAAAAAATTTAAAATTAAAAGTATTTTATGGAGGTGAACTTTATCTATGAATAAAGCAATCATTGGTAAAAAATTAGGTATGACACAGGTCTTTTCTGCAGACGGAAAAGTAATCCCTGTTACCGTAGTTGAAGCTGGTCCATGTCCAGTCGTACAAATTAAGACGATTGAAAAGGACGGCTATGAAGCAGTAAAAGTTGGTTTTGGTGACGTAAAAGAAGCAAACCTTAACAAACCAGCGCAAGGACAGTTCAAAAAAGCAGGCGTAGCACCTAAAAAATATCTTAAAGAATTTAGGTTCGACGACGTAAAAGGTTACGAAGTTGGCGCAGTTTTAACTGTTACTCAATTTGTCGTAGGTGACAAAGTTGACGTAGCGGGAACGTCAAAAGGTCACGGTTTTAGTGGCGTTATTAAAAGATGGAATCAACAAAGATTGAAAATGACACACGGTGTTGGTCCTGTTCACAGAGAAGTAGGTTCAATGGGTTCAATCAGTTCTCCATCAAGGGTATTTAAGAACAAACACATGCCTGGTCAATACGGACATGAAAAAGTAACCGTTCAGAATCTTGAAATCGTTAAAGTAGACGAAGCAAGAAACGCACTTTTAATTAAGGGTGCAATTCCTGGTCCTACTGGCGGTATCGTAGTTATTTCTGACAGTGTAAAAGCATAAGGAGAGTAGAGATATGCCAAGCGTTAAAATTTATAATATGAAAGGTCAAGAGACCGGCAGTATGGAATTAAGTGACATCTTTGCTATTGAATATAACGAACCTTTAATACACCAAGCAGTAGTTACAAGGCTTGCTAACGAACGTCAAGGAACTAAAAGTTCTTTAACAAGGTCGGAAGTAAGGGGTGGTGGTAAAAAACCTTATAGACAAAAGGGTACAGGTAGTGCTCGTCAAGGTTCAACAAGAGCCCCACAATGGATTAAAGGTGGTGTAGTATTTGCTCCAAAGTCAAGAGATTTCTCTAAGAAAATGAACGTAAGAGCAAAAAGAATAGCACTTTTATCAGCACTTTCTAAAAAAGTAGCAGATAACGAATTTATCGTAATTGACAATTTAGTTGTTGAAAACGGTAAAACAAAAGAAATGGTAGCATTTCTTAGCGCGTTCAATTTAGACAAAACCGTTTTAATGGTTATGGCTAATAACGACGTAAAAGTAATTAGAGCGGCAGCAAACATACCTACGCTTGCAACGATGCCTGTTGAACAACTCAACACATACGACGTTGTTAAAAACGCAGTGGTAGTTATGGCACAAGGTGCTGTTGAAACTATTGAAGGATTTTATGCAGACTTAAATGAGGAGGTTAGCGAATAATGGAAGCAAGAGACGTAATTATTAGACCCCTTTTAACTGAAAAGAGTTATGCAGAAATAGCAACTAAAAAATATGTATTTATCGTTGCTAAAAATTCAAACAAAACCGAAATTAAACTTGCAGTTGAAAAACTTTTCGGCGTAAAAGTTCAATCGGTTAACACGGTAAATTGCCACGGTAAGTATAGAAGAATGGGTAGAAACGAAGGTTATACTCCAGATTACAAAAAGGCAATCGTTCAATTAAAGCAAGACAGCAAGAGCATTGAGTTCTTTGACTCATTGTCTTAAGGAGGAAAAGTAAATGGGTATTAAAAGATATAAACCTACCTCTTCTGCACGTCGTTTTATGACGGTAAGTACGTTTGAAGAAATTACATGTACTAAACCAGAAAGGTCGTTATTAGAAGACCAAAAACATAACGCCGGTAGAAATGCTCAAGGTAAAATTACTGTAAGACACCAAGGTGGTGGAAATAAAAGAAAATACCGTATTATTGACTTTAAGAGAAATAAAGACGGTATCCCAGCAATCGTTAAAACGGTTGAATACGACCCAAATAGAACGGCAAATATCGCGCTTTTAGTTTATGCCGACGGTGAAAAGAGATATATTCTTGCTCCACTCGGTCTTAGCGTAGGCGATAAGGTATTAAGCGGTTCAACGGCTGATATTAAACCAGGTAACGCGCTTGCAATCGAAGATATTCCAGTTGGTACAATGATTCATAATATTGAACTTCAACCTGGTAAAGGTGGTCAACTTGTTAGAGCGGCAGGTATGTCGGCTCAACTTATGGCTAAAGAAGGAAAATATGCACAAGTTAAAATGCCAAGTGGTGAAATGAGACTTATTCTTGTTAAATGTAAAGCAACTATTGGTCAAGTAGGTAACTTAGACCACGAAATTATAAGAATAGGTAAGGCTGGTAAAGTTAGACATATGGGTATTAGACCTACAGTGCGTGGTTCAGTTATGAACCCATGCGATCACCCACACGGTGGTGGTGAAGGTAGAGCACCTATCGGCCGTTCTGGTCCTGTAACTCCATGGGGTAAACCTGCTCTTGGTTATAAGACTAGAAAGAAGAAGAGTAGAACAGATAAGATGATTCTTAAAAGAGTAAACTAATAAGGGGGAGAAAAAATGAGTAGAAGTGTTAAAAAAGGTCCTTTCGTGCAAGAAAGATTACTTAAAAGAGTAGAAGCGCTTAACGCTGAAAACAAAAAGACGGTTTTAAAAACTTGGTCAAGGGCATCTACTATATTCCCTCAAATGGTTGGACACACAATCGCAGTTCACGATGGTAGAAAGCACGTTCCGGTTTATATAACTGAAGATATGGTAGGTTGTAAACTTGGTGAATTTGCTCCAACTAGAACGTTCAAAGGACACGCTGGTTCTAAAACATCTGATGGTAAATAAGGAGATTTCAAATGGCTAAGAATATGAAATTAAAGACTCAAAGAATTGAGGAAAATAAAGACAAAAGAGCAAAAGCGATTGCTAAATACGTTAGAATTTCTCCTTATAAAGTTAGAGTCGTACTTGATAATATTAGGGGTAAAAGCGTAAAAGACGCTATTGCTATTTTAACAAATACGTCTAAAGCTGGTGCAGACCCAATTAAAAAGGTTGTTCTTTCTGCAGTTGCTAACGCTGAACACAATCTTGGCATGAACAGAGACGATTTAAAAATCGCTGAATGTTATGCAGACCAAGGTCCAACACTTAAAAGAATGAGGCCAATGGCTCACGGTAGAGCGTTTAGAATTTTAAAACGCACAAGTCACATCACGGTTATTCTTGATGTGCTTGCAAAGTAGGAGGAATTATGGGACAAAAAGTTAATCCACACGGTTTAAGAGTTGGCGTTATTAAAGATTGGGATACTCAATGGTATGCAGATAAAAAAGGTTTCTCAGTAAACCTTAAAGAAGACTACGAATTAAGAAAATACCTTAAAGAAACTTATTTCCAAGCAGCCGTTTCTTCAATTAGAATTGAAAGGGCAGCAAACAAGGTTACAATTACTGTGTTTACTGCAAGACCAGGCGTACTTATCGGTAAAGCAGGTGCTGAAATCGAAGTAATGAAAGGTAAACTTTCTAAAATTGCTAAAAACAAACAAATTGCAATTAATATCGTAGAAGTTAAAAAACCAGATAGCGACGCTCAACTCGTAGCAGAAAACGTTGCTTCACAACTTGAAAAGAGAGCATCTTTTAGAAGAAGTATGAAGCAAGCAATTTCAAGGGCTATGCGTCTTGGCGTTAAGGGTATTAAGATTATGGTAAGTGGTCGTTTAGACGGTGCAGAAATTGCTCGTAGCGAACAATACCATGAAGGTTCAATTCCACTTCAAACTTTAAGGGCTGATATCGATTACGGTTTCAGTGAAGCACATACTACTTTCGGTATTATCGGTGTTAAAGTATGGATTTATAAAGGTGAAGTTTTAGGAAAAGTTTCTAAAATAAGTGAAGGAGGCGAAGCATAATATGTTGATGCCTAAAAGAGTAAAAAGAAGAAGAGTTCATAGAGGAAGAATGACTGGTAAAGCCAATAAGGGTAACCAAATTACTTATGGTAAATACGGTCTTGTAGCAATGGAACCTGCTTGGATTACTTCAAATCAAATTGAAGCAGCCCGTGTTGCTATGACTAGATTTATTAAACGTGGCGGTCAAGTTTGGATAGACATCTTCCCACACAAACCAATTACACAAAAACCAGCAGAAACAAGAATGGGTTCTGGTAAAGGTTCAGTTGAATATTGGGTAGCCGTTGTTAAACCAGGTAGAGTTTTATTTGAAATGGACGGTGTAGATGAAGCAACTGCAAGAGAAGCAATGCGTCTTGCAGGTCATAAACTTCCAATTAAAACAAAGTTTATGGTTAAAGAAATAGAACAAGAAGGCGGTGAAGGTTAATGAAAATACAAGAAATTAAAGGTATGACTAACGACGAATTAGTTGCTAAACTTGACTCGTTAAAAGAAGAATTATTTAACCTTCGTTTCCGTCATGCAACGGGACAACTTGAAAACCCTACTGTATTAAGAACGGTTAAGAAGGATATCGCAAGAATTAAGACAATTCTTCGCGAAAGAGAACTTAAAGCGTAATGGAGGAAACAAACATGGATAGAAATTTAAGAAAAGAAAGAGTTGGTATCGTTGTTTCTGACAAAATGGACAAAACTGTCGTTGTAGAAGTTACTGATAAAAGTAAACATCCACTTTACAAAAAGACTATTACTAAAACTGTAAAATTCAAGGCTCACGACGAAAATAACGAATGTGGCATTGGTGATAAAGTTAGAATAGTTGAAACTAGAAAACTTTCTAAATCAAAGAATTGGAGAGTTTCTGAAATTATTGAAAAGGCTAAGTAATAGGGGGGGAACAAATATGATACAACCACAAACTATTTTGAAAGTTGCAGATAATTCTGGCGCAAAAGAGATTATGTGTATAAGAGTTCTCGGCGGTTCTTTTAGAAGAACTGGTAACATCGGTGACGTTATTGTAGCCAGCGTAAAGAGTGCAACTCCAGGCGGAGTTGTTGGTAAAAAAGACGTAGTTAAGGCTGTAATTGTTAGGACTGCAAAAGGTCTTCGTAGACCAGACGGTACTCACATTAAGTTTGACGAAAATGCAGCAGTTATTATTGATAATAATAAACAACCAAGGGGCACGCGTATCTTTGGACCTGTTGCAAGAGAATTAAGAGACAGAGATTATATGAAAATTGTATCTCTTGCTCCAGAAGTGTTATAAGGAGTGGACTATGAAAGTTAAGAAAAACGATACTGTTGTTGTATTAACAGGTAAAGACGTTAAAAAGACGGGAAAGGTTCTTGTAGCATTTCCAAAGGAAAACAAAATCGTTGTTGAAGGTGTGAACGTTCAAGAAAAGAATCGTAAAGCACGTTCAGCACAAGAAACAAGTCAAAAAATCAAAAAAGAAGGTCCTATCGACGCTTCTAACGTACTTGTTATTTGCCCAGTTTGCGGTAAAGCAACTAGGGTAGGCTACGCTATCGTAGACGGCAAAAAAGTAAGAATTTGTAAAAAATGTAACGCTTCACTCGACGTGAAAGTTGCTCCAAAGGAAGAACCTAAGAAAAGGGCTACTAAAAAAGCAACTAAAACTGCTGAAGTAGAAGCAACTGAAACGCCTTCTACAGAAGAAGTAAAAGCACCAAGAAAGCGTAGAACGACTAAGGCTTCAGCCGAAACTGAAACAACGGGTGAAGTTAAAGAAGTTAAAAAGGCTTCAACAAGAAAAAAGGCTACTAAGAAAGACGAAGAAGTAGCAGAATAAAAGAATAAGGAGAATCTATTATGGCAGAAAAGACTCAGGTTGCTAAAGTAACTGCAACCGAATCGGCATGTAGAGTAAGAGAACAGTACGCTAACGAAGTCGTACCATATCTTATGAAGCACTTTAACTATAAAAACGTAAACCAAGTTCCAAAACTCGTTAAAATAACAATCAACGGTGGTCTTGGCGACGTTAAAGATAACGCAAAAAGCGTTCAACAAGTTGAAAAGGAATTAGCCCTTATTGCTGGTCAAAAACCAGTGTTAACTAAAGCCAAAAAGTCAGTTGCAAACTTCAAAGTTAGAGAAGGTATGACAGTTGGTATAAAAGTTACGTTAAGGGGTGAAAGAATGTTACAATTCTTTGACAAATTCGTTTCAATAGCACTTCCAAGGGTAAGAGACTTTAAGGGTGTTCCTTCAAAATCTTTTGACGGAAGGGGTAACTACGCAATGGGCGTTAAAGAACAACTTATATTCCCGGAAATTCAATATGACCAAGTGGATAAAATAAGGGGTTTTGACATTTGTTTCGTAACTACTGCGAAAACGGACGAAGAAGCATACGAATTACTTAAAGCAATGGGTATGCCTTTTAAAGCTAATTAAGGAGATATACAATCATGGCAAAAAAAGCAATGATAAATAAACAACAAAAAGAACCAAAGTTCTCTACTAGGGCTTATACAAGATGCAGTATTTGTGGTCGTCCACACGCTGTATTGCGTAAGTACGGTATTTGTCGTATATGCTTCAGAAATTTAGCGTATAAAGGACAAATTCCAGGCGTAAAGAAGTCAAGTTGGTAATAAGGAGGAACATAAAATGACAGATACAATTGCAGATATGCTCACACGCATAAGAAACGCGTTAGTAGTAAAGCATGAAACGGTTGAAGTTCCGGCATCAAACATTAAAAAAGAAATTGCTAGACTTCTTTTACAAGAAGGCTACATCAATGGTTTTGAAACTGTTGAAGAAGGCGTTCAAGGTAAAATCGTTATCACTTTAAAATACGGACCAAACGGTGAAAAAGTTATAAACGGACTTAAAAGAATTTCAAAACCAGGTCTTCGTATTTATGCAGGCCACGACGAACTTCCAAAAGTTCTTGGTGGATTAGGAATCGCTATTATTTCTACACCTAAGGGAATAATGACCGATAAAGAAGCAAGAAAGGCTAACCACGGTGGCGAAGTTCTTGCTTATGTATGGTAATAAGGGGGAATAGACAATGTCAAGAATTGGTAAAGCCCCTATTAAAATGCCAGCGGGCGTAGAACTTAAAGTAGAAGGCAATCTTTTAACGGTAAAAGGACCACTTGGAACTTTAACTCAAACATTTGATAACGCGGTTATCGGTGTTAAAGTTGAAAACGGTGAAATTATCGTTACAAGAGCAAATGAAATCAATACTACAAAGGCTAAACACGGCTTATACAGAGCGCTTTTAGCAGATATGGTAATCGGCGTAACGCAAGGTTATCAAAAAAATCTTATTGTAAACGGTGTAGGTTGGAAAGTAACGCAAAACGGTAAAGACGTTACTTTAAACGTAGGTTTAAGCCACCCAGTTGAATATAAGGCTGTTGAAGGTATTACGTTAACGGTTGTTTCAGTAACTGAAATTGCTGTTAAAGGTATTAGTAAAGAACTCGTTGGTGGTGAAGCCGCTAAGATTAGAGCCATTAGAAAACCTGAACCTTACCACGGATACGGTATTCGTTATAGCGACGAAGTAATCGAACGTAAGGAAGGTAAAACTGCAGGTAAGTAAGGAGTAAACTGATATGATATCAAAAATCGATAAAAATGCTGATAGATTAAAAAGACACGCAAGAGTTAGAAAAAAGGTTTCTGGAACAGCAGAATGCCCAAGGCTTTGCGTTTATAGAAGTCTTAATCATATTTATGCACAGATAATTGACGACGTAACAGGAAACACTTTAGTTGCTTGTTCAACTGTTGAAAAGGCTGTAATGGAATTGGTTAAAGACTTAACTAAGAAAGAAGCAAGTAAAGTTGTAGGACAAGAACTTGCTAAAAAGGCCCTTGCAAAAGGTATTGAAAACGTAGTATTCGATAGAGGTGGATATATTTACACTGGTCGTGTTGAATGCTTAGCAGACGGCGCAAGAGAAGCCGGCCTTAAATTCTAATAGGAGGTAAATGGATATGGCAAGAGAAAACAGAGCCCCTAGAAAACAAGAAGAAAAAGACGGCTTAATTAAAAAACTTATTTCAGTTAATCGTGTAACTAAGGTTGTAAAAGGTGGTCGTAAGATGCGTTTTGCCGCTTTAGTAGTAGTAGGTGACGAAAACGGTAGAGTTGGTTGCGGTATGGGTAAAGCAAACGAAGTTCCAGAAGCAATTGATAAAGCAACTGCTCAAGCAAAAAAAGCAATGAAGAAAGTTGCTCTCGTAGGCACTACAATTTCACACGAAACTGTAGGTAAATTTGGTAGAGGTTCTATCGTAATGCTCCCAGCCGAAGAAGGTACCGGTGTTATCGCTGGTGGTCCAGTTCGTGCGGTAATGGAAGCAGTAGGTGTTAAGAACATTAGAACTAAATCACATGGTACAAGCAATCCTATCAATATGGTAAAAGCAGCAATCGCTGGTCTTTACGGACTTAAGTCAATTGAAGAAATTGCTCGTCTTCGTGGTAAAACTGTTGAAGAAATTAGAGATTAAGGAGAAGAATTATGCAAATTAAAGTTACACTTGTAAAAAGTACAATTTCTTGTTCTAAAACTCAAAAGGGTACAGTATTAGCCCTTGGTCTTCACAAAGTGGG
>JAZOUX010000085.1:0-6883 GCA_045658325.1 Christensenellaceae bacterium
TATTAAACGCCTTTATTTTTTCGTTATAACGCTTTAAAAAAAGGTCTTTATACGATGCCAATAAATTTTTTTGAGCGTTAGTATTACTTTCTCCAAGCGACGAAAAAAAGGCTAATATACTTTCAGTTTCGCTACTGTCAATTAAACTATTAAATACGCTACTATCTAAACTGCCAAGCAAAAAATCTTCTACAACCCTATTAAATAATTCGTTGCCGTTTTGTTTTTTTAAAAAGGCTTCGACGGGAGTTTTTTTATAAAGCATTTCACCATAAAAATCTTCACATAAAATATATAAAGAATAGTAAAAGTCGGCGACTTGTTTTTTACTATGGCATTTATTTTTTGCAATTTTTAGTAGGAGCAATATTATAGATACGCCTAAAATTAATTTAAATAACAGCATAATTTATCTAATTTTGACGAAAACACGGTAACTTTTCTATTTTCGCCGTCTTTACTTAAAAATACAATTTTATTAAAAACACCTAAATTAAAAACGTCTTTTAAATACGGCTTTTTTAATAACTCTTGCTCGCTTTCAGCGTGGAGCGTTGCAAATATTTTTAATCCCGCTAAATGAGCCTTTATAACGCCGTTAAAATCGCTTTTGTCGACTAATTCGTCAGTCACTACAATTTCTGGGTTAAGAGTGCGTAAAGCAACTAAAAAGCCGTAGTTTTTGCTGGAATAAGTTAAAACGTCGCAAGTTTTACCAACGTCAAAAGAAAAGTCGTAGTTTTTGCACGCAATCTCGTTCCTTTCGTCAATAATTACGATATTTTGAAGCGTCTTGTTTGATACGTTAAGGGTTAAATCTCGCAAAAAAGTAGTTTTGCCAATACCTGTTTTGGACACTATTAAAACGCTTTTCCCATCGTAATATTCGTTAAAAAATTTAAGCGAAAATCCTTTAACTTGCTTAGGAACTCTTACGCATAGTGAAGAAAAGTTTTTAATAGTTAAAATATTGTTTTTATCGTACACAAATTCGCCTGATAATCCTATTCTTTCGCCGTAGTCTGTCGTTATAAAACCTTGTTTTAATTGTTCTTCGTACGAATAAATCGACCTTTTACACACCTTTAAAACTATTTCTTCAATATCTTTTAGGGTAAAAACGTATTTAAACGGAACTACTTGTCCTATTAAACAAACGGTTGAATAACCGTTTGCCCTTATTCTAAGTTCACATATATCGTCTTTGTTTAGTTTATTTACTTCTTTTAAAGCGTTTAAAGGCAAATACTCAAACATACTTTATTTTATTATTAGAACACCGTTTTTAGAACAAAAAAACACCACGCCGTTTAGTGTAGTGCTTAAAAATTATTTTTTTATTTATAAATACCTTTTCATATATTCAACTTATTTTAAAACTTGAATATTAGTAAACGAAAATAGCCGTAGTATAAAAACTACGGCTTTTAATTTTTTAACATTGTTTAATTAGTCTAATATAAAATTCAACGGCTTTACAAATTGTTTCTAATCTAATACGTTCGTTGTTACCGTGAATCGTTGCCCTTTCTTCACTCGTTAAGTCCATTGCTGAAAAACGGTAAACTTTATCGCTTATTCTGCCATAATGACGGCTATCAGAACACTGCACCATTAAGTACGGCGAAACGATAGCACCTTTCCAAGTTGATGCAACAGCAGTTGCTACCCTATTATAACCGTCGCAGTCAGTTTGAGATATACGACTTGGGTTCATACCGTGAATTTTAGTTATTTGAACGTTTTTATCGTCAACGACTTTTTCTAAATATTTTAATGCACTGTCAACCGTGTCGCAAGGATTAAGCCTTATGTTTGATACCATTTTAGCAACGGGTGGAATAACGTTTGAAGCCTTACTACCTTCCATTTGAGTAAATGCCACGGTAGTTCTCATTAAAGCGTTCATTTCGCCCCCTTGCTTTTTAGCAAGCATATTTAAAATTCCTTTAAAACACCATAAGTTAGCAAAAATCATTTTATAAAGAAATGTTGAGTGCCTACCTAAAGTATCGAACATTTCTTTAACCGGCTTAGTTATGTGCATTTTAAACGGTTTATTTTCAATTTTAGTACACGCTTTTGATAAAATACCAACGGGAGTATGTGGCTTTGGCGCTGAAGCGTGTCCACCTTGTGAATTGCATTTATATTCAACGTCAATCATACCCTTTTCAGCAATACCGATAAGCCCACAAGCCGATTTTACGCCCGGGAACACGTTTTCAACTACTGCTCCACCTTCGTCTACGACAAGTGCTGGTGTAATACCGTTGTTTTCAAAATAATCAACGATATTTACTGCGCCTTTGCCGTTAACTTCTTCACCACCAGAAAAGGCAAAATATATATCGTTTTTAGGCGTAAAACCTTGACCAATCAAGTAGTTTGCCGAAAATAATACGCCGTTGAAAGTAACTTTCGTATCTAAAGTACCCCTTCCCCATAAAACGCCGTCTTTAATAATTCCGTCAAAAGCAGGCATTTGCCATAACTCTTCGTTTACGGGAACAACGTCGTAATGCGCCATTAATACGCAAGGATTATCGTGATTTTCACCTTGCCACTTAAACAATAACGCTCTATCTTCTAACCTTGTAAACGTACAAGTTTTAAATACGTTTGGATACAATAAAGGTAAACTTTCAATAAGTTTTTCAAATTCATTATCGTCTTCAAGCGAACTATCTTTATAAGAAATGGTTTTAAACTTAACTAAAGTTTGTAAACATTTTATAGCGTCGTCTTTATCAAAATTAACTTGGCTATTATCAATAACTACGTTATTTTTTTGTTTAAAGGTAAAAGTGCGAACTAAAATTACAAGTAAAAATATTACTATTACCACTAAAATGCCAAGTAGAATATAATTCCACATAATTACTCCTTAAATTATACCTTTTTTGTACATAATTCTTGCAACTACTATTGAAAATACTACGGCTACAGGAACCATAATACCTACCGAGCCAGCGTTTAAGGCTGGTATTGAAACGAATAACACTAGCATTAGTAATACAGGTGCTATTGCTAATTTAAAGTTTTTAGATATAAATACTACGCCAAGTCCACCAAATAACGCTGGTAAAAGTTGGTCAAAAGCCACTTTTAATTGTGGATTTTGCAATATTGGCGAAAGTGGAATAATTAAAATTACGCCTAAAAGTATAATTAAAGTAGTTACTATACTTGATACGGCAATAGAAATAGTTGATATAACTTCGCCTTCTTCACTGCTTGCTTTATAGCCCGTTTTATCAAGAGCGTCAATAGCGCAAGGTAATTTTAGGTTTGAAATATTACCTGTAACGAAAGATAAATAAGTGCCACCAGCACCGAGCATTGGCGTAAACGTGAACATTTCAATAATACCAACAGCCCAATACATTGGAACTACGCCTATTAAACCTACTGCTAACGCTTCCCACCTAGGTAATACTTGATAAATTACCATTATAAATATAGGAAAACTTAATATTAAAGCACATAAAAATAAGCCCCAAATTTTACCGTAGTGGTGTACGCTTTCTAAATAAGTCATTTGCTTTTTCATAACTACACCCCCCTTAACCTAACCACGCGGTAATAGGAATTGCCATTACCATACCACAAATTAAACTAAACGGAAGCGCGTAGTCGTTGAGCCACCTAATTTTAAACTTTTTAGAAAGTAAACCACATATAACCATAGTTATAGCCGAACTAAACATAACTAAAACGGGAATTAAACAAGCCGTTCTAGTAACGTTTAAATTTTCTAAGAAAGCATCATTTTGGAATAAGTTAGTTACGTCACAGAAAACGAAGCCTAAAAACGCTGAAATCATACCTAAGAACATAGCGTTATTAAGTATTTCGCCCCATTTTTTATCTTTCATACCTATTTTTATAAAACCCGACTGAATTTTTTTAGTAAACATTGGCACAAATAATAATCCTGCCATAATACCTACCGTCATAACTATTGCTACGGTTACGAAACTAGAAGCGTCTGAAACTAATTCGCTACCCTTTAAGCCTAAGGCTTCTAAAACTAAACCAGCCGAAGTTGTTTCATACGAAAGCGAGCCTACTACCGATAACCTAAGCCAAGGAAGTGGTACGCCTAAACTTACTGAAAGTACGATAATACCAATTAATATTGATACGGCTGGCGCTATGGTAAATACGGCTGACGACGATATTACTTTTTTAACTTTTTCGCCTTCAATTCCTAACTCTTTTGCGCGTTTAACAGCACGAACGAGAAAAAATACCGATTGCGCTAAAACGAATAAAATTATTATACCTGCAATCAAATACAGTATCCAACTGTTAGGGCTAAATTCCATAATTTCTCCTTATAGTAAAAAATTTATAATATTTTCAACGGCTAAACCGTTATACTTTAATTGACTATCTACGCTAGCGTGTTCTATGAACTCGTCTTTTACACCAAATGCAGTTACGTCTGCTTTTATACCTTTGCTAGCGTAATAATTTAATACTAAACTACTAAAACCACCTTGTAAAACGTTTTCTTCAAGCGTTATTATTTTATAATTTTTATATTTATTTAAAATGTTTTCGTCAAGTGGTTTTACGGTACGGGCGTTAACTATTGCAATATTTTTATTTAACGCATTTTTAACTTGCAAGGCTAAGTTTACCATACGGCTACCCGTTGATAAAATACAAATATTTTCGCCTAAACTTAACTCTTCCCATAAAAGACATTTGTCAAACTCACTTACCGTATGAATATTGTTAACTTCGCCGTTTGGATAACGTATTGCTACGGGTTTATTTAAGTTTAACGCTACGTCTAACATAGTTTCAAATTCAACTACGTCTTTAGGAGAAAGTACCGTTAGATTAGGAATACTAGTTAAATATGATAGGTCGAACACGCCTTGATGCGTTTTGCCGTCACTACCAACTAACCCTGCTCTATCCACGCAAAAAACTACCGGTAAATTTTGCAAACATACGTCGTGTAAAATTTGGTCGTACGCCCTTTGAAGAAAGGTTGAGTAGATAAACACTATCGGTTTACTGCCCGATATTGCCATACCCCCAGCCAAAGTTACGGCGTATTCTTCTGAAATGCCCGTATCTATTACTTTATTTGGGTATATCGCATAAAAATCGTTTAATCCAACGCCGTCCTTCATACCAGCCGTTATAGTAACTAAATTAGGGTGGTTTTTAACTTGTTTAAATAAAATTGGACTTACGTTTGAAGAAAATGTATGGGTTTGCGCTTCTAAATTTTTGCCTATGCCGTGATAAGTTGTAGCGTCTTGCTCTGCCCTTTCAAAACCCTTACCTTTACAAGTTTTAACGTGTAATAACGTTGGATTTTTACTGTCTTTAATATTCTTTAAAAGTTTTATAAGTGATTTTAAATCGTGGCCGTCAAAAACGCCAACGTATTTTAAATAAAAACTGTCAAAAATAGTGTATGACGAAAAACAACGCTTTATCCAATTTTTAACGCCCTTTAAAAACTTGCCTATAAGCCCCCTACCAAAAACCTTTGACATAAAGACATTAAAATTGTTGTAACTTTTTGTAGTCGTGAGTTTTGATATAAACTTATAACTACCGTTATTATTTTTATTTATCGACATACCGTTGTCGTTTAAAATAACTAAAAAGTTTTTAGGTTTAGTTTCGCTTGAAGTAATTGCTTCTAAATTTTCACCGTTGAAAAAAGAAGCGTCGCCAACAACGTTAACAACGTAGTAATCTTGATTTTGACTATCACGAGAATAACAGTAGCCTAGCCCAGCAGAAATAGACGTGCCAGCATGCCCCGATGAAAAAGCGTCAAACTCACTTTCAGTGCTATCTGGAAAACCACTTAACCCGTCTTTTTTACGAATAGTTGAAAATTCGTCAAGCCTACCCGATAAAATTTTATGAACGTAGGACTGATGCCCTACGTCAAAAATAATTTTATCATTAGGAAAATCAAAAACGTAATAAAGTGCTACCGTGAGTTCAACAACGCCAAGGTTAGATGCTAAATGCCCCCCGTTATTACCTACGGTAGATATTATCGTAGAACGAATTTCTTTACAAAGAAGATTAAGTTCTTTAATATTCATTTCTTTTAAGTTTTTTGATTTTAAAAGTTCGTTAAGTGCCATAAATTACAAATATTTATTGGTTATTCCCCTAATTATATCCATTTTTAACTCGATATCTTTGGCTAACGCTAACTGACAACGAGTTCTTGCTAAGTTGTGGTCTTCGCAAGAAATTTTAAAATAAGTATCACCGTTTATATAATCAAGTAAAAACCTTGAAGCAAGTTCAACCGTCATAGCGTAAATGCTGTCTGGCAAAGTTTGCTTTTCAGTTTCGGTTAAAGAGTGTTTTAAATGTTTTAAATAACCTTTCGTAAAACTTTCAAATTTATCTAAATTAAATTTTACTTTAGATAAATCACGCTCGTCTTCCATAGTCGTACAACAAATACTTCTTGCACCGTCGCCAAAGTCGTAACCACAAAGCCCCGGCATTATCGTATCTAAGTCAATAACGGCAAGCGGTTTTAACGTGTTTTTTGAAAAGACTACGTTGTTACATTTAGTATCGTTATGCGTAACCCTTAAAGGTAACTTGCCTTGACTTAAAAGGTCGCACAAAATTGAAGCCTTGTCTTTATTATTTATAATATATTCGGCTTCTTCTTTACAGTTGTTACGCCTTACGTCGAAAGAATAGGTATACGCGTTTTCTAAATCGGTAATACGCTTTCTAGTATTATGAAAGTTTGGTATTGATTCGTAAAGAGATGACGAATCGTAACCGTCTAACATATATTGAAATTCACCAAAGGCTATGCCTGCTTGTTCAATTATGTATAAATCGTCGGTATTGTCAAAACAAATGC
>JAZOUX010000086.1:0-5351 GCA_045658325.1 Christensenellaceae bacterium
ATTTTGTTAAAAATTCTATATTTTTTTACATATTTGAATAAAATTAAAAGCACTTAATTTTATTAAGTTGCCTTAAATATTTCATTTTTATTAATGGTAAATTTTAATAAAATTAATTAACCGAATATTTTTAAAATGCTATTGACTACTATGTTATTTTGTTGTATCATTTATTTAATATTTAATTTTAATTAAGTAATTAGGGAGCATCTATGTGTACAATAGCAGGCTATATTGGCAAAAAACAAGCGGCACCCATTTTAATTGAAATGATGCGCACTTTAGAAGGATTTAATTCGGGGTACTTTACAGGTATTTCAACTATTTGCGACGGTAAAATTTACTATGCAAAAGTCGTTGGCGACCTTGACGAGTTGTTAAAAAGTACCAACGCTTTAGATTTACCTGGTAATATTGGATTTATTCACAGTAGGACTATTGGTGGCAAAGAAATTAGCGTTGAGTGGGCACACCCGTTCATTGCTAGAAAAGACGGTGTTCCTGTTTTATCACACGTTTCTAACGGTGGTCCTGGTTATTTTACTGATAGACTTGAAGAAATTGGCAAAAAAGCCGATAAATTACTTGAAGAAGGCTACGATATTCCATCAAAACTCACTTTTGAAAATCCTAAAATAAAAGTTAAAGATGGCGACGGCGTTCATATTAGCGATTTAACTACTCAATACGTTTATAAATTGTTAAACGAAGGCTATTCTCTACTAAAAGCAAGCGAAACGGCGCTTATGGACTTACCAAGCAACGACGTTGATTTGTATTTATCTGTAAACGAGCCTAACAGTATTACTTTTGCCAAGATGAGCCAACCTATGATGCTTGCTTTTTGCGAGCATGGGGCTTATTTAAGTTCAAGTGCGCTTGCTATTCCTGAAGATGCTCGCGAGCCGATAATTTTACCGTCGTTCACGGCTGGCATAATATATGAAGACCATTTTACTTTAAAGCCGTTTGACAAACTCCCTAGCGAAAGTTCTCCATACGATGCCGAAGTTGTATCTAGGGCTTACGAACTAATCGTAAACGAGTTGTCGGCTGAAAAATTAAGTTACGGTCAATTACGAAATAAAATAAGTTCTAAATTATTCCCTAACGCACAATGTTTCCCTATTGCACTTACTATTTACGAAGTGTTAAGGGCACTAAAAAAACAAGGCAAGTTAAAATTAGAAATTAGGCGAGTTCCCGGCAAAAATGGACTTGCCCCTAAAACCTATTTTTGGCTTGAATAATTAAATAAAATTAACCCACTGCTAAGCAGTGGGTTTTTTACGTTATTTAGCCTTTAAAAAGATTAATAATCGTTTTGTGTTTTTTTATAGCGTACTCATAGGCTATTTTCGTACCACTTTTTTCTTTATAATAATTGTTATCATAATAAAACACACAAATACTTGAACAATCTATCATAATATAATTTCTTTCTACATAGGCACGTTTACCCGAACCACAAATCTTTTTAGGATAATATGTTTGATTATAAAATTTTAGCAAATAATTTTTGTAGGCTTCATTTATTATAGGATATTCTGCCCGTACGTTTATACAAATTATGTCTTTATAAATCTTCTTTAAATTATTCGTGATACCTAAACAAATATAGTTAAAGCGACTTTTACTACCAAACAAAAATATTTTTACACCTTTATTTACAAGTTTAATAATTGTGTATTTAATATTTGTAACAAGAGTATCGGTAATTTTAATATCATTATGCCCTATAAACGTTACTTTCATAACAATATTATAGCATAAAAATCACAAATTTACAATAAATGCTAAATATAGCAGTAAAATTATTTTTATTTCTCATATACTAAAACCGTAATTTAGTATGGGGGAATACAAAAATGAAACTTGCAGATGCTGTAATTTTACGAATAGAACAACTCTGTTTAGAAAAGAAAATGACTAAATACGATTTGTTCATAGCAAGTGGCGTACCACAAAGCACTTTAACTTCTATAAAAAAGAAAAGAAGTGGCTCTGTAAAAATTAGTACGCTATACGCTATTTGCGAAGGTTTTGATATTTCGCTTCAAGAATTTTTTCACTCGCCATTATTTGAAAGACAAAACGTAATTGAATAAAATTAACCCACTGCCTAGCAGTGGGTTTTTACGTTATTTAATTGTTTTTAAACCGTATTTTAAGGCTAAACTATACGCCACTTTTTTGCCGTCTGCTCCCGCGCTTGATATACCACCAGCGTATCCACAGCCTTCGCCAGATGGGTATAAGTTTTCGACGTTTACGCTGTTTAATTTATCGCCCCTTGTAACCTTTATTGGTGACGAAGTCCTACTTTCAATACCCGTTAATACGGCATCGTAACAGTCAAAACCTTTAAGCCTTTTACCCATATCGGTAATCGCTAAACTTAATTTATCGTTTAACGACGGCGATAATAAAGGGCGTAAATTAGTTAATTTATAACCAATTTCGTAAGACGCATTAATGCTTCCTAGCGTAGTGCTTTTTTGATTTTTAATATAATCACCTACCAGTTGAATAGGGGCTTTGTAATTTCCCCCACCTAACGTAAACGCTTTTTCTTCTAAACTTTTTTGATAATTTAGTCCACCTAAAACATCGCTAGAAAAATCACTTTTATCAACTTGAATAATAAGGGCGCTATTACTGTTTTCGCCGTCACGCTTATAATTACTCATACCGTTTACTACTAATGTGTTTTTACTTGAAGAAGACGGCATTACCACGCCACCTGGACACATACAAAACGTAAATACGCTTTTATCACTAGCGTGGCTTACAAGTTTATATTCGGCTGAAGGAAGTAAATTAGCGTACTTTTCACCGTATTGCGCTATGTTTATATTCTTTTGCAAGTGTTCAATTCTAAAGCCTACGGCAAAATTTTTACTTTCTAAAAATACGCCTTTGTTTAATAAAAGTTCAAAAACGTCTCTTGCGCTATGACCTACCGCTAAAACGACTTCGTCAAAATATTCAGTTTGACCGTTTATTTTAACGCTTACTATTTTACAGTTTTTAATTTCAAAATCGGTTAAAGTAGACCTAAAACGAACTTTACCACCCAACTTAACTATTTCGTTTCTAATATTTTTTACTATATTTGGTAAATTATCACTACCTATATGTGGTTTAGATAAATACGCTATTTCTTTTGGTGCGCCAAAAGTTACAAAATCGTCAACCACTTCTTTTATATAAGGACTGTTTACTTGGGTATTTAACTTGCCGTCTGAAAAAGCACCGGCACCACCTTCGCCAAATTGAACGTTACTGTCAGTATCTAAAACCTTGTCTTTTATAAAAGTATTTACGGCGTTTTGCCTATCTTCAACCTTGTCCCCCCTTTCAATTAAGGTTACAGTAAAGCCGTAACGCAATAAATCAAGAGCGCAAAAAAGACCACAAGGCCCTGCACCTACGACTAAAATATTGCCTTTTTTAGCAATTTTGCCATACTGTTTTTTAGTATTGATTATAGGCGTTTCACTTAAAGCGATATTGTAAACGTAAAAAATATTATTTTTATCTCTTGCGTCGATAGATTTTTTTAATATTTTAAAGTATTTTAAATTTTTATTACCACTTATCTTTACGCCTTTTTGAAGCAACAAATCTTCCTTTTCAAAAACTTTAAGTTTTACGTTATTTAGCGTTATCATAAAAATAAAATACCTTCACTTGCTACTTGGCTTGACGAATAAGCGAACTGCAAATTAAATCCACCACAGTCACCGTCTATATCTAAAACTTCGCCAACGGCGAATAAGCCTTTTTGTAATTTACTTTCCATTGTCGTATTATTAAAGTCAACGGTATCTAAACCACCTTTCGTAACTTGACTGTTTTTAAAGCCTGTGTCACCCGTAACTTTAAGCGTAAAGTTTTTGCACGTTTTTACTATGCTTTCGAGTTGGGCGTTAGTTAAACCTTTTACGCTATTAGATAGGTCGTTATACGCTATGTTTAACGACGTTAAAATTATTCTTTCGCCAAGTTTGTTATTTACTATTGACGATAATAAATTTTGAATTTTTAAGTACGGACAATTTTTAATTTTGTCGTATAATATTTTAATTAAATCGCTAGCAGTGGTTGACGGACAAAAATCAATTACTAACCTAGCGTCTTTTTTATCTACTAAATACGACGATAAATAAAATACCGTGTTACCACTAACACCGTTATCTGTAAAAAGTATATCACCGTAACAATCGCTTAAATATCTTTTACCGTCGTAAGCAAAGCATACTGCCTTTTGTTTTATTCCTTTAAGCCCTTTTACGCTTTCAGTTTTTAAAGCGCAAATAGACGGATATAATTTAGTGGTTTTATGACCGAAATTTTCATATAAACTATAACCCGAACCGTCTGAACCTAAATGGTCGGCACTTTTGCCACCTGTTGCAAGCACAACCTTTTCGGCGTTTACGATAAATTCACTATTTTCTGTTTTAGAAAAAATTTTAAAGCCGAAATTATTTTTTAAAATTTTAAAAACTTTACTATTATAGTACACGTCTACCCCTAAACTTTCAAGTTTAAATCTTAACGCGTCTAAAACGCTGTTTGCTTGCATTGAAAGGGGGTAAATTTTATCACCGTCTACCGTCGTTTGAACGCCTATACCCTTAAAGAAATTTACCATACTTTTATAGCCGTATTTTTCAAGTGAATAGGCGCAAAATTCAGCATTTTTACCGTGATAATGCCCATTTTCAATACCACAAGCAACGTTAGATAAATTGCATTGACCGTTACCGGTAGATAATATTTTTTTACCAATTCTATCTAATTTTTCAATAATAGCGATTTTGCAATTTTTTTGCTTTTCTAAAACAGATATTGCAGTAATAATTCCACTAAAACCACCGCCAATTATTACTAACTCATAAGAAGAATTTTCCCTATTCATACCCTATTCACTCCCTATTTAGTCTTATTTTATCACTTTTTTAAAAAATTTGCAATTGTATGATTGACTATTTACATAAAAAGATATAAAATAAGTATAGTAAATACTATATTTTCGTTTAAGGTGATAAAATGAAGGAGTTTTTTCAAAGCGTAATAAATACGGCTATCTATTTATATGACAACCATTTGCCACTCATATTATTGTGCATTATCGGTATTATTATATTGATAGTCTTTTTAATCGTAACCTCAAAATTAATATCTAAGAAAAAAGAAATTAAAGTTATTAACGAAAATAAAAAAATACAATCTATTTATACTCAGCAAGAAATTAATAATATCGCTAACAACGTAGCAGATAAAACAAAATTTATATCTTCAATTCCACCTGAAAAAATAGTAGAAGAATCGCCTACCACAAC
>JAZOUX010000087.1:0-3392 GCA_045658325.1 Christensenellaceae bacterium
GAAACGGCTATTACTAAAAAACCAACTAAAAAATCGACTAAAACAACTAAGGTAAACGAAGATAAGCCTACTACTAAAAAGTCGGCTAAAACTACTCAAACGGTAGAAGAAAAACCTACTACTAAAACAACTAAAAAAGAAGCCCCTACTGCTACTAAAAAGTCATCTAAAACCACTCAAACGACAGAAGAAACTGCTATCGTTAAGCCTATCAAAACTGAAGATAAAAAAGAAGCCGACGTTACGACTAAAAAGGCGTACACCGGCAAATGGAAAATCAAGCAAGAAAATTCTAAATATTTTGCTGAATTAGTTGCTTCTAACGGTGGTGTGTTATTAAGGACTGAAACTTACACGTCACTTACGGGGGTTAAAACTGGTATCGAAACTATTAAAAAGAACATTGACGACGGTAACTTTACTATTAGTTCAGATAAGTACGGACATTACCGTTTTAAACTTTTTTCTAAATTAAATAGACTTATTTGTATTAGTGAAGACTACTCGTCAAGGGCTAAATGCGATAAGGGTATTGAGTCGGTTAAAAGGTTTGCAAAAACGGCATACGTTTTAATTGAAGAAAACTAAATAAATTAAAACACTTTTAGCAAAAAAACGGTTAAAAGTGTTTTTTTGTATAAAATTTTTATTTTTGTCAAATATTATAGCAAGGAGAAAATAAAAATGTTTACAATTAGTTTGATTTTAGTGGGAATTTCAATGTTCCTAAACGGTTTTTTACCTATTATTGATGAAAACGACAATAACGAAGTAGTCGTTATGAACGTTATATCAGGCGTTTTAGTTACCTTTTTTGCCGTTTACGGTATATTAACTTCAGTTGACAGTGGCACTTTATTAGAATACGGCTCGCTTTTGCTTTTTAGTTTAACTAATCTATTTATTAGTGCCGTTCACATTTGGGATTTAAGAGAAACATGCCTTGGTTGGTTTAGTTTAATGGTAGCAATAATCGCTATTGCTCTTGGCGCTTTCTATATTATGAACGCTAATTTGATGTTCGGTGCGCTTTGGCTTATTTGGTCTTTAATTTTTATATGCTACTTCTTGTCAAAGGGTTTAGACGTTCTTCAAACAGCTTCAAACTATGTAGTTATGCTTGAAGGTGCTTTATGTTTAGTTGCAGTTGGAATTTTAATTTTTGCAGGTATTTTAGTTTTATAAGGACAACTAAAAAGAGTGTTTTAGATTTTCTAAAACACTCTTTTTTTTATTTTACTTTTATTTTTTCAAGTTCACTAAGCCATAACTTATAAGTTACGTCGCTTGGCATACGCCAATCTCCCCTAATTGATAAAGAAATTTCAGTAACCTTAGCACCGTCAGGTTGACAAGACCTTTTAAACTGCTGTGTAAAAAATCTTCTATAAAAACTTGAAAGCCATTTATAAATAGTTTTTTCGCTATAAATATCTTTAAAAGTCTTTTTTGCAATATAAAACACTTTTAACGGACTAAAACCACAATTTATTATATGATACAAGAAAAAGTCGTGTAAAATATACGGTCCAACTATATCTTCAGTTTTTTGAGCAAAATCATCTTCTTTAGTAGGTAAAAGTTCGGGTGAAACCGGAGTCTCGATTATATCTAATAAAGACTCTTTAAGCCTATCAGTATGCTTTTTTGCTTGATAAAAAATTATTTCACGCATCAGCGTTTTAGGTATTGAAGCGTTTACCGAGTACATACTCATATGGTCGCCGTTATAAGTGCAAAAACCAAGTGCTAATTCACTTAAATCGCCCGTACCAACTACTATGCCACCCGTTTTATTGGCTAAATCCATTAAAATTTGTGTTCTTTCCCTTGCTTGCGAATTTTCAAAAGTAACGTCGACAACGTCTTTATCGTGACCTATATCGTTAAAATGACATAAGACGGCGTTACTTATATCAATTTCTTTTATAGTTACGCCTAATTCTTCCATTATAATAATGGCGTTAGACTTAGTCCTAGCCGACGTGCCAAAGCAAGGCATAGTTATACCTAAAATATCTGTCGCACTTTTATTTGAAAGTTCCATCGCCCTTTTACACACGAGTAGTGCTAACGTACTGTCAAGACCACCCGACACGCCTATTACTAAGGTTTTAGCGTTTATATGGTTAATACGTTGGCTTAAAGCGTTGGCTTGTAATTCTAAAATTAAGTTGCAGTCTTTTTCTAATTGTTTTTTATTTTGGCTAATAAACGGTGTTTTTGAATATTCTTTAATAATTTCTAAATTCTTTTTTTGTAAATCAAAATTTATATACGAATAATTACCGTCAGTTTTTAGTTCGTTTTTTAATAATTTGCATTTAAAGTAATTTAATTCTTCAGCGTCAACGTCTATAAAAATTAATCCCGTTTTAAAAAGTTGACTTTCTTTAACTATTTCACCCTTTTCACAAATTAAACTATGCCCCGTATATATAAAGTCGCTAGTGCTTTCACCGTAACCACCGTTACATATCGCATAAGCACCGTAGTTTTTTAAAGAGTGGGCTTTTACAGTCAAAATACGCTCGTCTATACTAGAAACCACTTCGTTAAAACACGCTAAATTTACGTTGATTACACTACCGTTTTTATAATGGTACGAAGACGGAGAAATTTGGCTAAATAAATCGCCACCTATTTCGCAAGAAATTTTAACGTTTTCATTATCTTTATTAACTAAAATTATTTTAGTACCAAATAAACAATCTTTACCTAAAACGTCAACTGTAATATTTTCGCCGTCATAAGAACTAAAATATCTACTTTCGTTACTACTAATATTTGTTTTTGGCGTTATACTTAAAATTTGACCGTCGAAAATAGCACACGCTACGTTATATAAAATATTGTTGACCTTTAACGGCATACCAACGTAAATTAATATATTTTTATTTTTAGAAAATTCAACTATTTCTAAAAGACCTTCTTTAGCCTTTTTAAGTAAAGCCTGTTGATATACTAAATCGCTTATCGTGTATCCGGTTATAGTCATTTCTTGAAAAACTAAAACTTCTACTTTGTTTAATACGGCGTTGTCTATTTCAGCCATAATACTTTCAACGTTACTTTTTACGTCGGCTAATTTTATTTTTATACTTGCCGTACCTACCCTTACATAACCGTAATCGTTTTTGGCTTCAAGTGGGTTATGGTTTAAACTTTGAGTTAATTTTTCAAGCGTTTCAAGTTTAATACTTTTAATTTTACCTGCCAAAATTTTATTTAAAGTTCCAAGTGGAATTGACGAAATTTCACTTAATTGTTTGTTCGTTAATTTTTTTTCTTCTTTTAATTTTTTGATATTTTCAATAATCGTTACGGTTTTTTCCATTTTACATATTCTCCTTGCTACAATATTACCATTTTTAACAATATTTGTAAAGTAT
>JAZOUX010000088.1:0-1914 GCA_045658325.1 Christensenellaceae bacterium
ATTACTATATAATAAGTAAAAAAAGATAAACTTAATATTAATATTATACTTAAAGAAAATGTCGTAATTTTTAAAAATGTTTTCATTTATAATAGTTTGCCACTAGTAAAAGTTTTTATGTAACTCGGCAGTATAATTTAGTATGAGAAAATATAATACAAAAATATATAAAAATTAATAAAAATTTATAAAAATTAGTTAAATTAGTTGACAAATTGTATTATTTTTGCTATATTTATGTCATATTTAATGAATTATTCAAATTTTAACGTTAATATTAGTTTTTCTAATATAAAGGAGTGCGAAATGGATTCTAATCAAATTCAATGGCTTATATCAATGGTCGTATATATGGGCGCAGTAATAGGTATAGGCATCTACTTTATGAAAAAGTCAGCAAAAAGTTCTGAAAATTTCTTTTTAGGCGGACGTTCACTTGGACCTTGGGTAGCCGCAATGAGTGCCGAAGCAAGCGATATGAGTGGTTGGCTTTTAATGGGTTTACCAGGCGTTGCTTATTGGTGTGGTATTGCCGACGCTGCTTGGACTGCTATCGGTTTAGCAATAGGTACTTATATTAACTGGTTAGTAGTTGCTAAAAGGTTAAGAAATTATAGTGAAGTAGCAGCAAACGCAATCACTTTACCAGAATTCTTTAGTAACCGTTTTAAAGAAAAAAATAAAGTAATTCTTACGATTTCGGCAACTTTTATTTTAATATTTTTTACTGTATACGCGTCAAGTTGTTTTGTAACTTGTGGTAAATTATTTAGCACGTTATTTAATCAAGATTACAAATTAATGATGATTTTAGGTGCAGTATTCGTAGTAATTTATACTTTCTTAGGTGGTTTCTTAGCAGAAAGCGTTCGCGACTTTATGCAAGCGATAGTAATGATAGTAGCCTTAAGTGTAACTCTTATTGTTGGCGTAATATCGGCTGGTGGTATTGGTAACGTTATTGAAAACGCTAAAAATATTCCAGGTTTCTTCTCGTTCTTTACGCAAGCAAATCCAACCGGTCCAAATACTTTTGGTGAACCAAGCAGTTACGGTTTTATTACTATATTGTCAACTCTTGCTTGGGGTCTTGGTTATTTTGGTATGCCACAAGTATTATTAAGATTTATGGCTATTCGTAAACAAGGCGAACTTAAAAGATCAAGAATAATCGCTACGGTATGGGTTGTTATTTCACTTTTCGTAGCAGTGTTTATAGGTGTAGTGGGTAGGGCGTTATTTGCCGACGCTTTCGCTTCAAAAGGCGAAGCCGAAAATATCTTTATTTTAATATCAACTAACTTATTCCCACCACTTATCGCAGGTGTTGTAATGGCTGGTATTTTAGCGGCAACGATTAGTTCTTCTGACTCGTACATTTTAATTGCTGCATCAGCGTTTGCTAAAAACATTTTCGGTGGTATTGTTAAAAAAGACGCTAGTGACAAACAAATTATGTTTGTTTCAAGAATAGTAATAGTTGTGATTGCATTAATCGGTATATTAATCGCCCTTGACGAAAATAGTATTATATTTAAAATCGTATCGTTTGCATGGGCTGGTTTTGGTGCTACTTTTGGACCACTTATGTTATTCTCGCTTTTCTATAAACGTACTACAAGGGCAGGTGCGATTGCCGGTATGATTACGGGTGGTTCAATGGTATTTATTTGGAATTTAGTAATTAACCCATTGCTCGGTCAATTTGCTATTTACGAACTTTTACCAGCGTTTATCCTTTCTTCGATAGTAATTTTAGTTGTTTCACTCTTAACTAAAGAGCCTTCAAAAGAAATTCAAGACGAATTTGAACAAGTTAAACTTTTAAGTAAAAAGAAATTAACTGACTAAAATAAAAGAAAATAACCGACTAAAATATATCAAAAACAAAACTCACTATGCTTTTTAAGTTTA
>JAZOUX010000089.1:0-8240 GCA_045658325.1 Christensenellaceae bacterium
TGACCCTCTGCTTGTAAGGCAGATGCTCTCCCAACTGAGCTAAACTCCCATCATTTGCGAATGCTTTAACAATATACCAAATACTTTTTAAAAAAGCAAGCGTTTTTAACTACTTTTTTAAATTTTAAATAAAATTGATGAATTAAAACGCAAATTAGAAGAAAACTACCCTAATTTATTACAATAAATATACGGTAGGTAGCGAATTTTCGTTTAACAGTATTAAAAACTGATTTAAACTGAAATTTATTAGAACAAACGGAATTAATACAATAAATTAATTAGTCTCTCTATCTTTAAAATGTATTTCTATTAGTATTAAAAAAATTTTATAAGGTCATTGCAATTTCACACATATATCGTTGACTTTTTTAAATTATAAGTTTATCATTATAAAAAACTAATTTTTAAGGTATTTATATGCAACTTGAACGACTAAACGAAAATAACAAGCGTTTTTATTTTGACGCATACAACCTATATATAAACGCCTTTCCACTTATTGAAAGGCGTGACGAATATAACCATAATATCGCCTTAACCTTTAAGAATTACCATTTTGATTTTATTATTGAAAACAACCTTTTAATTGGTATTATGCTTTATTGGGAAGACAAGGACTTTATATTTTTAGAACACTTTGCAATTATTCCTAACCTTAGAAATAAAGGCTACGGCGAAAAGGCCCTTTCTTTATTAAAAGAAAAAAATAAAAAAATAATTTTAGAAGTTGAAGAACCTACTTGCAATTTAACTACAAGACGTGTAAATTTTTATAAAAAGAACGGTTTTAATTTAACAAACCACTATCATTTACAATTAAAATTTAGAAAAACCGACGACGATTTAGTTTTAAAAATTATGTCGTACCCAAAAAGCATTAACCAAGACGAATATAAAAATTTTTACGATTTTTTACACTCGAAAGTTCAAAGCGAAAATAATTAAATTTGATAAAATAAAAAATACCCATGAGGGTATTTTTTTAATTTAAAATTACATCTTTTAAAGCAAAATATTTTTCTTTTGCTAGTTTGTTTAGCCTTTTTATGTTTTCAGCGTCACTAAAGGCTTCTTCAGTTAAAGTTTTTGCAAAAAAAATGGCGTTTGACGAATATTTTAATCCGTTTAAACTGCTAATAAATTTACCCGACTGTTTTTCACCTAAAAATTCTCCACCACCACGAATATCGTAATCAACTTCACTAATTTTAAACCCGTCGCTAACAGTACATAAAACGTTTAGCCTTTCTTTCGCTTTGTCACTTTCAGTTCCGTTAAGTAAAAAACAATAACTTTGAAGCGACGACCTACCTACTCGACCACGAAGTTGGTGTAATTGGCTTAAACCAAATCTTTCAGCGTTGTAAATAACCATAACGGTAGCGTTAGGCACGTCAACGCCTACTTCTATTACCGTAGTTGAACACAAGGCATCGTACTTTTTATTTTTAAAGTCTTGCATTATTTGAGTTTTTTCTTTATCTTTCAGTTTGCCGTGAAGCAAACCTATTTTGGCATTTGGCAATATACTAACTAACTCTTGATAAAGTTCGGTAACGCTTATAAGCGTGCCCTCATCATCGCCTTCGATTTTAGGACATACGAAATAAATTTGACGTTCTTTACTAATTTCATTATCAATAAAGGCTAACATACCTTGATATTTTGAGTACGGAACGATATTGGTTTTAACGGTTGCCCTATTTATCGGCTTGTCGTAAATAGTTGAAATATCTAAGTCGCCGTAAAAAATTAGTGATAACGTTCTTGGTATTGGCGTAGCGCTCATTACTAAAACGTCGGGGCTTTCGCCTTTTGAAGAAAGACTACTTCGTTGGGCTACACCAAATCGTTGTTGTTCGTCACACACGCATAAAACTAAATTTTTAAATTCAACGTTACTTTCTAAAACGGCGTGAGTGCCTACTACTATATCAACTAAACCGTCTTTAATATTTTGCTTGATTTGTTTTTTGTCTTTTTGCGAAACCGAGCCACTTAAAAATACTGAATTATATTCGCTAAAATATTTTTTAACTAGCGTATAGTTTTGCATAGCCAAGACTTCTGTAGGTGCTAAAATTACCGCTTGATAACCACTTTTTACAGCCGAAAAAATTGCCGTAAAACAAACTGCCGTTTTACCACTACCTACGTCTCCTTGAAGAAGCCTATTCATTATAAACGGGCTTTTTAAATCGGTATAAATTTCATTGACTGCTTTTTTTTGACCGTCGGTAAACTCAAAACCGAATTTTGATATAAAACCCTTTAATTCAGTGGCATTTACCGTATATTTGTGCGTTTTTGCACACTTTTTATCTCCTTTTATAACTTTAAAGGCTGAAATAAGTAAAAAATATTCTTCTAAAGCAATCCTTTCGCTAGCGTTTTTTAAGGCTAATTCACTAGATGGATTATGCACCGTATAGTACGCGCTTTTTAAGTCGCTTAAAGCGTATTTATTAATAATATTTTCAGGTATAACGCTAGTTGGTTTTACTAAATTTATAGCGTTTATTACGCTACTTTTAACAATGCTTTGAGTTAGGTTTCCTTTAAGCGAATAAACGGGGACTATTCCTTTTAAACGGTTGTTTTTATCTACTTCTTCAAAGGTTGGGTTGGTCATTGTAATTAAACCCGTTTTATTAGAAATTCGCCCGTAAAAAAAGTATTCAGCACCCACTTTAAGTTTGCTTGCAACGTAAGGTTGATTAAACCAAATTACACTAAAAGTGTCTTCGCCCGACGAACAGTATACCTTAACGTAATTTACTCTACCACCCTTTTGTACGGTTGGTACTGTGTTGACTTTTGCAACTGTTAAGATGCGTTCGTTATTTAAAGCATTTCTAACCGAATTAACTTTAGTAAGGTCAAGATACGCTCTAGGATAATGCTTGATTAAATCTTCTAACGAATAAATATTTAGTTTATTTAAATCGGCTATACGCTTATCGCTTAAACCTTTACAAAGTGCTAATTCCATATAATAAAAGGGGGAACGAAATCGCCCCCCTACTCCTATTCGAGTGATACTATAAAGTAGTATACTTGTTGACCACCGTAAAATAACTCAACGTCCATATCAGGATAATTATCTTGAATTTGGTCACGAACCTTTTCAGCATCTTCTTCTAAAACGTCGTTACCGTAGTATAAATTTATCATTGAGTGGTGACTATCTTTTAACGCTTCGACTAAATCAATAGTACAACTTGCGATTGACGAGCCTTTAACCAATATTTTTTTGTCGTTAAGACCGATTATATCGCCCTTTTTTAAACTTAAACCGTCAACTTCAGTAGTCCTAACGGCGTAAGTTACTTGACCAGCCGTTACGTTGTCTAAAGCGTGATACATATTGATTTTATTAACTTCAACCGAGTCTTCAGGGTTGAAATTTAACGCCGCCGTAATACCGTGCGGTATATTTTTAGTAGGCACTACATGTATTTTTTTGCCTTCAATAAGTTGTTTACTTTGTTCAGCCGCTAAAATAATGTTTTTATTGTTAGGGAAAATGAAAATATTTTCAGCGTTGATTTTACATACGGCGTTTGCAATGTCAGACGCGCTTGGATTCATAGTTTGACCACCTTCAATAACTTGGTCAACCATCAAATCTTTAAATATTGCCGATAAACCTTCACCAGAACAAATAGCAAGCATACCCATAGGCTTCTTTTCTGCTTGATATTTTTTAATAAGTTCACGGTTTTGTTCAAGCATATTTTCAATTTTAATTTTATCAATTTCACCAAGTTCTAACGCCCTTGATAACGCGCGACCTGGATTATTGGTGTGAACGTGTACTTTAATAAACTCTAAATCGCCTATAACGAGTACACAGTCGCCAATCGTGGTTAAATATTCCCTTAACCTATCAATATCGGTTAAAGTTGTTTTCTTTTTAATGTTAATAATGAAAAATTCAGTACAGTAACCAAATTCGATAGTGCCTAAATTTAAAATATCGGCGTGTTCAAGAGATACGTCTTCTTTTTTAATTTCAATTTCTGGCTCGCCACCTTCAATTTCTTCACCTAAAATGGCTTTTTGCATACCACGGTAGATAGTTAATAAACCCATACCACCACTATCTACAACGCCTGCTTTCTTTAAAACTGGTAATAATTCAGGCGTTAAGTTTACTGCTTCTTCACCCTTTTCAACTAATTCTTTGAAAAAGTCTTCAAAATATTTGCATTTTGTTTGTACGGCGTACTCAGAAATCATTCTTGACACGGTAAGCATCGTACCTTCCATTGGCTTTTGAACTGCGCTATAAGCAATAGTCGTAGCGTTTTTTAATGCCTTTGCAAAAGTTTTAACGTCGGCTTCTTGAACTTCTTTTAATACTGCGCAAAGACCACGAAAAACTTGTGAAGATATTACACCACTATTGCCCCTTGCACCTTTTAATGCGCTTTTAGAAACGCTTTCAGCAATTTCAGGTAAAGCGTTTGACTTGCAGTTTTTTAATTCTGCAATAGCCGATTTAAGCGTAAGCGCCATATTTGTACCCGTATCACCGTCTGGAACCGGGAATACGTTTAACGAGTCAATTTTATCTCTATTTATATCTAAAAGTTTTGATGCGTTTGTTACCATTTTGGCGAACATTGCACCGTTTATCGTCTTAATCAAAATAATCTCCCTTACACGATTAGAGTTTAACGCCCGTAATATTTACGTTTACCGTATCAACTATCATACCCGTAAACTTTTCTACTTTATATTTAATTGCGTCTTTTAAAGATTCAGCAACGGCTGATATTGATATGCCGAATTTAATAACCACATATACGTCGATAAATATTCTGTCGCCTACCGTTACAATCTTTACGCCCCTAGTCGTATTCTTTTTCTTTAATAATAGAGCAAGACTATCTGAAAGTTTTGCTGAAACCAACTCAACGATACCGTAACACTCTAACGATGCACGGGCTACTACTTTTGCTATTGCGTTGTCTGATATTGAAATTTTACCGTAAGCGTTGCTTGTTTTAACAGCCATAGTCTACTCCTTTAAAAATTTCTTTTTTATATTTTACTATAATTTATTTAATTTTGCAACAAATTTTATTTAATTTAACGTTTTTTTATAAAATGTTAATTTTAATTTATATTTTATACTCAAAACAGTTGCATTTTTTTACAATAAATGCTATATTATTTATGCTTAATTTATCATTTCGTATGGAGGTGCAGTTATGTCTAAAGTTTGCAGTGTTTGTGGTAAAGGTAAATTATCTGGTAATTTAGTAAGCCATAGTAACCGTAAAACTCCACGCTTATATAACGCTAACGTTCAAAAAGTAAGGGTTGTTAATAACGGAACTATTACTTCTGAATACGTTTGTGCTCGTTGTCTTAAAAGCAAAAAAGTTGAAAGAGTTTAAGAGTTAATTTGTAAAACGTACGGTGTGCTAACTTGGTACACCGTAATTTTCGTTTATTCGCTATTACTCGTCGCCCCATTAGGGCTAACAAAAGGTGAAATATGTTTAACGATTTTGAAAAAGTATTGATTTCTAAAGAACAGATAGAAAATAAAATTCAAGAAATGGCCGACCAAATTAGTAACGACTATAAAGGTAAAAAACCACTTTTTATTTGTATTTTAAAAGGCAGTATTTTCTTTATGGCTGATTTACTTAAAAAATTAACTATTCCCGCTCAAGTTGAGTGTATGGCCGTTTCTAGTTACGGAAGCGAAACTAAGTCTTCTGGCGAAGTTAACGTTATTAAAGATTTAAGCGTTGCTATAAGCGGTAAAGACGTTATTATCGTTGAAGATATAGTTGACTCTGGCAATACTTTATCATATTTAAAAAGGCTTTTACTTCAAAGAAACCCTGCTTCACTTAAAATATGCACTTTACTTAGTAAGCCTGATAGGCGTAAAGTTGAGATAGACGTTGAATATATAGGCTTTTCTATTCCCGACGAATTCGTTGTCGGTTACGGTTTAGATTATGCTGAAGATTACCGTCAACTCGACCAAATTTATATTTTAAAAAGAGAAGTGTACGAAAAATAACATTTAACTTATTAAAAAAACGCAAGTTTAACTTGCGTTTTTTATTTTATAATGAATTTAAAGTTAAAAAGATTGCTACTGATAAAACGAGTGCTACAACTATTTGTAATACAACCTTTAAAAATTGCGGTTTTTGTTTATCCATAATTAATTACCTCACTTTTGACCGAATAAGTCTTGCCAATAGAAATCTTTTAACACTTTTCGCAACATTTCAGAATCGGCGTACCTAGTTATTTTGCCCGCTTTTGCAAAAGATATAATGCCCGTTTCTTCAGATACAATTATCGCCGTCGCGTTGATATTTTCAGTTATACCAATACCTGCCCTATGCCTTGTACCTAAATCTTTAGGCAAGTCAGTTTCTTGTGAGAGTGGTAAAAAGCAACCAGCAGCCATTATTTTATTGCCTTGAATTATCATAGCACCGTCGTGAAGTGGAGTTTTTGGAAAAAATATACTTTCAATTAACGAACTAGATATAGCCGAGTCAATTTTAACGCCACTATTTATAATATTATCTGGCACTTTAGTGTTGCATAAAACTATAATTGCACCAACGTCGTTTTTAGACATATTTTGAAGTGCTTTAATAATTTCATTAATATTATTTGTTGCCGATTGTACCAAACTTTTGTCGTTAGGCGTTTCGTGGAATTGCGCTTTTGGTAAATGCGTACGCCAAGTTGACCTTTTAATTTCAGAAGCGTATAAGGTTACTACGCCTAAAACGAAAATTAATATAAATAATAAGTACATTAAAGGTTGAGCGTTTATTAATACACAAATTACGCTTACTGCAACAACGTAAATTATAAATAACACGCTTATTAAACCTGCGTTGTTATTAATTAAAATACCCATTACGAAAAAAACTGCTAAAAATATTAGTAGCAATTCAGCAACGTATAATAAATATGAAGAAGAAAAATTAGCAATTACGTTTGAAAACGCATTTTGAAATATCTCAATTAACTTTTCCATACTAATCTCCCATAATAACGTTTAAAATCGAGTTAAACAAAGCGTCGGTTAAGGCTATTTTACCACTTTTAAACGCAACGTCGTAACTAGCAAGTTTATCAACTATGCCCTTTAAACTTTTGGGTGTAAACTTTTTGGCTTGCACCCTTGCCTTTTTTACGGCGTATTCGTGGACTTGTAAACTTTTTGCAAGTTCGCCGTCACTCGCTACGCTTATTAACGAATAAAAAAGTCGCCTAAAATGATAATATATTGAAATAAACAACTTTTGCTTATCTTCGTTTTTGGTTAGCATACTTTTAAGCGTTTCGTACGCTTTATCAGTTTTGCCGTTTGCAATATTTTCACTTAACTCGTAAATTTGATAATCGTCGTCTTTAGATACTACCGTTTCAACGGCTTGCATAGATATTTCACCTTCGCCGTTACAGTAGGCAACTAATTTATTTAATTCCATATCAATTTTGCTCATATCGTACGAGCAAAACTCGCTTAACGCTTCAATGACTGAATTTTGAATAATTAACGAGTGTTCCTTTGCCTTCTTTCTAACGAATAAACTAACGGTTGGTAAATCAAGTTTGCTACAATCAACAATTTCAACCCCGTCTATTTTTTTTAACGCTTCGCTATTTTTTGAATTTATTATTATTAAAACGGTACTTTCAACCACTTCAGTAAAAGCACGTTTTATAACTTTGTTTTTAAGGTCTTGCGCCGTAGGATAAAACTCTCTAACCACGACGAAACGCTTTTCACTCATAAACGGGTAACTTTGAACTGCCGTTAAAAACGTTTCAGGGTCTTTAAAAATATCGTCGCCAATAAACGTATTTAAGTTTAAGTCGGGCTGACTTAAATAGACGCTTTTTAATATAGTATACGCATTTTCACGCAAATACGCGTCTTCACCCATTATTAAATATAAGCGTTTTACTTCGCCAGCATTAACACTTTTTTTTAGTTCTTGAAATTTCACTACGCACTACCTCGTATTTATATTAACATTTTTTATGTAAAATTGCAAGAGTAATATGCTAACTAAATTATATTTTTATACTAAAAATATCTCCATTTATATTAATTGCTGTAAAAGATAAAATAAACGCTATAAATAGCACGGTCAATATAAAATATTTTTCGACTTTTGTTAAATTTATTTTATTAGTTAAAATTATAAAAATTGAATAATAAAATATTTTAC
>JAZOUX010000090.1:0-4589 GCA_045658325.1 Christensenellaceae bacterium
AATGATACCAAAAACTTTAAAAAAAATCAATAAAAAAAATATTATTTATTCTTATACTTGTAATATATTTTACTTATATTTAATAAATTGTACTATATTTGGTGTTTATATGAAAAAATTTAGCCTTTTAATATTAATTGTTTTAATATGCTCGTTTTCTTTTGCGTCTTGCTATAAAGACGTTGACTTAACTTATTACGTTTCACAAAACCGTCAAAACGTATACCTTGGTGAGAACGAAAATTACAAAATTACTCTTTACGAAGAGCAAAGGGAAACGCCTTTTATTGCCGACGCTTTTATAGGTAGCGTTGAAAATTACGTTATCATAAAAATTGAAAGCAAAACGCAAAGTGTTGACGGTGTTAGTGCGTCCTTTATTATTGATAATAAAGAATACAAAGGCAATTTTACCTTTAATCCAATAACTAATAAATTTACTCTTGAAACGGTAGTTGAAAAATTTAATAACTTTAAAGAGTTAGAAATAAAACTTTATAAAGATACCGAGTGCCAGTCAATAACCGTAAAATCAATGTTTTTTGAAGGAACGAAAAATTATCAAGAAGTTTTAAAAAGCGTAGCAAAAAGCGACAAAAACACAATAAAAAAACTATTTAAAGGCGATAAAGTTTGTGCTGAAATACACGTTCGTTTACTTTACGACGTTGACAAAAATTATTATTATGTAGGCTTTGTTGAAAGTGATAAAAAAACGACTTGCTATCTTGTAGACGGTCAAACGTTAAGCGTTTTAGCAACTAAAAACGTAAAATAAAAAATAAAAAAGTACGCTATACTTCGCTAATACGAAACGTAGCGTACTTTTAAATTGGTGAAGTTTAATAATCTTTAAGTCCTAATAAAAAGTCAGTAGAAACGTCAAAATATTTTGCGATAGAGCAAAGCGTTGCTAAATCAGGCTCAATTTTACCTATTTCAAAATAAGAAATACGTCTTTGTGTAGTGTTTAATACGTTGGCTAACTCAGATTGCTTTAAGTTCGCGTCAAGCCTTAATTGTTTTAATCTTTCTGAAAATTCTACTTTCATAATTAAATTATAGACAAAAATAGTCTAAATTTCTTGACACAGACAATTTTTGTCTATATAATATTAATATTAAAATAAACAAGAGGAGAAAATTTATGGAAACTTTTAAAACGTCAAGGGGCTTATTAAAGTTTATCTTGTTATCTGCAATCACTTGTGGTATTTATCCACTCTATTATAAGCATAGGGTTTCGGTTGAATTAAACAAAGTATGCAAAGAAGATGGTAAAAACACGCAAGGTCTTATAGTAACTCTTTTATTATCGTTAGTTACTTTTGGTATTTATATTGTTGTTTGGTGGTATAAGGCTTCTGAAAGAATGAATATTTATGGCATAAAAAACAACCTTTCTAACGTTACTGTTACGGGTGGAAATTTCTTATTATGGAGTTTTCTTGGTAGTGCTTTGTTTGGTATTGGACCATTTGTTGCTTTGTATAAATTTATACATTCACATAATGCAGTAAACGAACATTATAACGATAAATAAAAAAATTTAATTTAAAAACACGCTGTTTTGCATTAAACAAACTAGCGTGTTTTTTATTATGAGTTAATTAACCTTTTTTATATTTTTCAATAAATCTTTCGCCCGTGCCGTATTTTTCGTAAACGAAGTCAGCGTCTTTGTCACCACGACCAGAAAGGTTTACTAAAATTGAGCCGGTTGGATGTTCTTTAGCATATTTAATTGCATATGCAACTGCGTGTGAACTTTCAACTGCCGGAACGATACCTTCGTATCTTGAAAGCAAGAAAAAGGCTTCCATTGCTTCTTCGTCGTCGGCAGTAACGTAATTGACTCTACCTTTATCTCTTAAATAAGCGTGTTCTGGTCCTACGCCAGGGTAGTCTAAACCGCAAGCAATAGAGTAAACTGGTAACGGTTCGCCGTTTTCGTCTTGTAAAAGATAACTATCAAAACCGTGAAGTCTACCTTTAGTACCATATTGCATAGTTGCAGCATGGTCGCCTACTGCTGAGCCTTTGCCTAACGGTTCAACGCCGTAAATTTCAACTGGGTCTGCTAAGAAAGGAGTAAACATACCAAGAGAGTTAGAGCCACCGCCTACGCACGCACAAATAGCATCTGGCATAATTCCAGTCATTTCTAAAAATTGTTCCCTTGCTTCAATACCGATAATTGATTGGAAATCTCTTACCATTTTAGGGAAAGGGTGTGGTCCAAGCGTTGAGCCAATACAGTAAATAGCGTGGTCGTATTCTTTTAAGTATGCGTCGAAAGCAGCGTCAACGGCTTCTTTTAAAGTTTTTAAACCTTTAGTTACCGGAATTACGTTTGCACCGAGCATTTGCATCCTAATAACGTTAGGGTGTTGCTTTTCAATATCAACTTCGCCCATATAAACGTCGCACTCAAGTCCAAAGTACGCCGCGGCAGTAGCAAGAGCAACGCCGTGTTGACCTGCGCCTGTTTCAGCAATTAATTTCTTTTTGCCCATATATTTAGCAAGTAACCCTTCACCCATACAGTGATTGAGTTTATGTGCGCCAGTGTGATTTAAATCTTCCCTTTTTAAATAAATTTGGCAGTTACCAAAAAGTTTAGATAATCTTTCGCAGTGATATACCGGTGTTGGTCTACCTTGAAACTCTTTTCTAATTCTTCTAAGTTCGTTAATAAATTGCGCAGAGTGACAAATTGCTTCGTACGCTTGGTCTATTTCTTTAAATGCGGGGATAAGTTCTTTAGGAAGATACGCCCCACCGTATTCGCCAAAGTAACCGTCTTTAGACGGAAAGTTTTTTAAATAATCTCTAAATTCTAAATGTTTATCCATAATAATATTCTCCTAAATAGATAAATTATTAATTAATCTTGTATTAATTTACGTTAACCTTTAAATAAGGTTTTTAGCTAAAAAACCAAAAAAACCCATAAACGAACAAGTCGTTTATGGGACGATTTTATCGTGGTGCCACCCAAATTTAGCGTAATATACGCCCTTACTTCGTGCTAAAACACGAGCCACTTTGTAACGACAGTGGTTGCCGTCAACTACTACTAACTTGCGCTTTCGGTTGCCCTCAACAGCCCATTCACTTAAACTTTAACGTTCCGTTACACCAACCCGAAACTCTCTACGCTTAAAAAATAAGTTACTATTCTGTATCACAGGTTTTTTATTTATAGTCATATTATATCAAAGCATTTTGCTATTGTCAAACGTTTTTATTTATTTTTGCCTATAACTAACGAAAGAATTGCTTTGCCTATATGTAATAAATTTTGCGATTGATTAAAAATTAACGACCTTTCACTGCTTATAAGCGATTTTGAAAGAAGCGTTTTATCTACCGGAAGCGAACTTAAAATATATGCGTGTTCGCAAACGGCTAAGTCGCTTTCTTCTATATATAAATTACCGTTTTCACCGTTTTTAAGTGCGTAAATAATATCAGCGTCTTTTAAAGCGAGTTTTTTGTCTTTTTCAATTTTAATATCACTAAACTGACTAGCGTAATTTAAAGCGTCTTGATTAAACCTTCCGTCGCTTGACGGTAATAACGTAATATTTGCGCCGAGTTTTGCTAACCCGATAAGTAACGAATAATCTTCAATATTTAAGTCGCCCGCAATAACTGCTTTTAAGTTAGCAATATCTTGTTTGGCTTCTAAAATAGTAAGCATTGCCGATAGAGCAACGCAAGGGCTATTTTCATTATTAGAGTTAACGATAGGTAAATTGGTAAATTTTTCTAAAGTTGTACTGTCTGAAATTTTGCTTGTTGAAACGGCTATTAGCGAAATTCCGTAATTAGAAAGGGAAGTAATATATTCTTCGTCTTGCAAGCAACTTTCTAACGTTTCACCAGAAAGAGAGTTTATAACGGGCGAACCCCCTAACTCTTTAACGGCTATTTGAAAGGCTATTTCAGTTCCAAGTACCGTCGGTTTAGTTATTAAAAGAACGTATTTATCGTTTAAAACTTTAACGTTTTGAAAAACGCTACGCATATCTTTTAACTCTTTAGATAAAGCCAATATTTCGTAAATATCGTTTTCGCTAACGTTTTCAAGCGTTATTAAATGTTTAAAATTAACTGTGTTTGAGCGTTGAAATTTGCTTAATTTCATAAATTCCCCCAAATGTCGCTGTAATTATTTTTATATAGTATAGCAAAAATATGTAAAGTTGGCAAGAATTTTAAAAACGTTTAAGCGTTTTAGTGTTTATGTGCAAAAAGCACAATAATAGTTATTGATTTTAGTGCAAAAAATTATTGCAAATCGCTTTTTCTTATGATATAATTAATACGAAATTAGAATAGGGGGGATTTGCAAATGGCAAGTTTAAACTTACAACACATTTACAAAATTTACCAATCAGGCGTTCAAGCGGTTACTGACTTTACTTTAGATATTGAAGATAAAGAGTTTATCGTATTCGTAGGTCCATCTGGTTGTGGTAAATCAACTACACTTCGTATGATTGCCGGTCTTGAAGAAATTTCTGACGGTGAACTTTACATTGACGGCGTTAAAATGAACGACGTTCAACCTAAGGATAGAG
>JAZOUX010000091.1:0-15702 GCA_045658325.1 Christensenellaceae bacterium
TAATAAAAATTATACTCAAACCCCTTACGAAATTAATTTAACTATTAACGGTTTAGTTTGTAAAGATATTGCTCTTAACTACTTAAACGATAAGTTTTATATTTTAAGTAACGCTTGTATTATAAAAAGCACTAATAACGATTTACAAATTGACCATTTAAAGAGTATTTCAGCAAACGACGTTAATCTTGATACTATTAATTTAGATTTGAAATTTATTCAAGTTGACGAAAAGGCTAAAATGTTTAAAGTTAGCGTAAACGATTATACGGTTGACGGCACTAACTTGTATTTTAAAAATATTGAAGCAATACCAAACCCTAACACTACAAAAATTTACGTCGTTATTAGCGAATTAGACAATTATTATTTAATTTCGTATTCGCCAAGTTTTTACGCCTTGGTTAGAAAATCGTCGGTTGAAGAAGACGCTACGCTTATTACTCCAACCGAATACGACGTTAATAACATAGCCGTTAAAGATTATGCAGGCGAAGTTAAATATTTAACTAACGATGTTAAGGCTTATTCACGCCCTATTGTCGACGGCAATTTTACAATTAATTCGCTCGCTAAAAACGACCAAGTTTATTTACTTAAAACTATCACTTTTAACGGCAAAACTATTGCACTTATTTCTTTAGACAGCACTTTAACGCCGTCAGGATATATTATTGAAGGCTATTTAAAAGATAAAATAATTATTGAAAATGGTCATACTACAAACGATATTACCATTGCTAGCGACGATGCAAGTAAAAAGTTAAGCGACGTAATAGCCGTACTTTCAATAGCACTTGCCATTACCGTTTGCGCCTTAATATTAGAAAAGAAATTACTTTTTAACGATAAACTTTAAAAGCATATTAATAATTATATCAAAACGCACCCCGAAAGTTAGTTACTTTAGGGGTGCATTTTTAACGGCAAAAAAGACCAATAAACTACTCGACAAGCCTTTGCCGTTACGCTATAAATATAAAATTTCTAAACCAAAAAATCTGCAAAAAATAAATTAAAAATGAGCCCGATAAAATACCGAACTCTTTAAAATATATAATTTAATTTTTAAATTTTAAGCACGTTTTAAGTTTTGTCGTTTTTAAAAATTCTGCCTATTTTACGGTAAATTTTGCGCATAAAAAGTGAACTGCACCAAAAAAATTTATACGCTTTATATTTGCAAGATTTTTTAAAATCAATATAAGTTTCGCCTTTATAATACCCTACGGCTATTCCTAAGACTTGCTCGTCTTTAACACCGTACTCTAGATATGTATGGTTGTCCCCCCACATTGCGTAAGAATTTTTATAAACCTTGTTTACCCTATGCAAAATATATGAACCGTCAGTACGCTTATAAAGTAAAATATCGCCTTTATTAGCCCTTTTTTTAAGACTTTCGATACATACTTTATCACGCCCCGAAAAAAGTAGGGGTTGCATACTACTGCCTTTAGTTTCAACACAAATAAAACCAACGCTATTTAAAGTTTCTTCAAGCGTAGAATTAATCATCAATCGCTCCTATTTCTTTAAAACTTGCAATCGCACTATCAACGTCTTTTTCTAAAACAGCCTTGTCAACTTCGTATACCTTAAACATTTCTTCAACGATTTGCTCTTTAGTAAAACCTTTGTCAATACACTTAAAAATAAGCGTTGCTTGTTCGTTTAACGAGATAATGCCGTTTAATTTTTTAGACGCTTCGCCTACCGTTACGATTACGCCCTTTTCACTTTCACCGTCTTTGCCTTGTAATATTTTAAGTTTAAATCCGTTAGCAATTTTCATAATTTTTTACCGTTAATTATATTTTTTTATTATATTTTCATACGAGAATTTTGCACTGTCGATATGGTTAGTGCATTTCATTGCGTAAAAATCTACGCTTTTAGATAATTTATTTAACATTTCTAAATAATAATCAATGCTATTATCGTCGTGCCAGCGTAAAGTTTGTTCCATTAAAAGTGGAATAGCCTTTATAACGTCAATTTTAATAATTTGTGGCTCGCCACGGGTTATAAAACAAATTGCTTTTAAAGGCGCTTTAATATTTTCACTTCGGTGATGCTTACCATCCCAAGGAGTGCCGTAAACGTAAAAACAGTTATCTTCTTTATTAAAACGAAGAAGTGGTTTATCGTCGTTTATATACTTTAATCTATCTCCTAACAATTCTTTTAACAAGGCAGTGTGAGTGCTTTTACCCGTTCCACTAGGCGCTGTAAACATATAGGCGTTGCCGTCTATACATACGGCTGAAGCGTGGAACAATAAACCGTTATAATCGGTTAATATTTTCCTACATATTTTACCGTAGATGCAAAGAGTTTCGTGAAGTTCAAGTGGAATTTCTTTTTTGCTTTCGTAAGATAAATTAACTTCGTCTAAACTAACGGTTACACTAAAATCAACTTTATCGCTAGGCTTAATATAGTTTTTTAAAAACTCACCCGTTTGAATAAAATTATATTCAATTTTAATATAAAGTTCGCCTATTAAATAAGTTGCTTGCATAATACCCTTTTTTACCAAAAAAAATACAGGTTTAACCCTGTATTATAATAGCATATTTTATATATATTGTCAATAACAAATAAATTTAAACGGCTAAAGTTAAATTTTAATCTTATTTGCTAAAAGTCATAAGTAAAAACAATTTTTAAACACTTTCTTTTTGTTCAATAGATAATTCGTTTAAAAACTCGTTTTCTAAGTCAAAATTATCTACGCTGTCGCAAACTGCTAATTTTGAAATTGATACTTCGTAAGCCGTCATTAACTTAACTTCAGTTTCGCTTATCTTTTTTTGATATTCGCGTGACTGAATTCTTCCACTTAAAATTACCCTTTCACCAACTTGTAAATTTTTAACGAACCTTGCGTTTCTACCCCACGCTATACAAGGTATATAATCACTTTTATTGTATGCACGGTTTACGGCAATTAAAAGGTCGGCTATTTCACGGCAGAACGGCGTAGTCCTATAAATAGGTGATTTGCAAATAAAACCCGTTAAAACGATTATATTTGGGTTTTGCGAATATTTTACGTCTAAAATTTCTCTTATAAAAACGGTTAGCATTAATTTACTTTTGCCGTCAACTTGCTTATTGTAACTTCTAAACTGACCTATTGCCGATAAATAACTACCGATTTTTAAGTTGCTCTTTTCGATAAGTCTTTCGCTTACGGTTATTGGCAATACGTCGCTTTGACCTGATAAACGTTTAACTAAAACGTCCATTTCGTAAAAACCTTCACCGTATATTTCGTGAGAAAATCTTGCACCCGTTACTATTTCACCACTAAGGTAAACTTTATTGTTTTGTTTTTCAAAATTGTTCATAAGACCTCCATTTAACTTTTGTTTGGCAGTTGTGTTCCAAACGAATTAATCAAGTAATTTGATTTATAAATTAATTCGCCTATCGGCACGAAGGTATAACCCTTTGCTTTTAGCGTTGGTAAAACGTATGATAAGGCTTCTAACGTATGTAAACCGTTATTGTGACACAATATTATCGAGCCACTTTTAACTTTAGATACTATTCTGCTAGTAATTTGCTTTGCCGATAAATCTTTCCAATCAAGGCTATCTACATCCCATTGAATAGTATATAAACCAAGTTCGGTTGCCGTTTCGATAACTTCGTTATCGTAGTCGCCAAAAGGTGGTCTAAACAAAGTAACCTTTTTGCCCGTGATTTTTTCAATAGCCGACTTTGACGACATCAACTCATCAGCAATCTGCTCTTTACTTAACTTGCTCATATTGGGGTGCGTTTTAGAGTGAGTACCTATTTCGTGACCTCGTTTATCAATTTCAACTAAATCGCTAACAAATTTATTAGTCCAAAACTCTACCGTAAAAAAGGTGCATTTTACTTGATGCTCGTCTAAAACGTCTAGAATTTTTTTAGTATACTCGTTACCGTAAGCACAGTCGAAAGAAATGGCAATTTTATTATCGTTTCTAGCGACGTTGTAAATAGGCAACTTTCTTGGGCTACCACCAAAAAAGACCGTAGCGTAACCATTTGAATAGTTTATAGTCGTAGTTATTACGATTAAACTTAAAGCAAATACCGTTAGTAAAATTTTACGAATTAATTTTTTATTCAAAACTACTACTCCATTATATTTAAAACTAAAAGTTATACCGTAAGAAATTTTGACGAATTACTACGTCTATTGTCGAAACGGTATTTATTATACCTTATTTTTATAAACTGAAAATTATTCTAGGTTACACAAATAATTTATTAGGTAAAATTATAAACGTTTTATATTTTTTGTAACGAAAAAATCCACGACTTAGTGAAACGTACTACCTAAAGCGTTTAACTTTAGAGTGCATTTCATCGTCGTGGATTTTATTATTTTAATTTTTATTTCTTTTCAACTAATACTTTTTTAAGTTTAGCAAATCTTGGTACGCCATTTTCAAAAGGCGGTCTTGACTCACCTTCAACAAGCGGTAAAACGTAATCAATAAATTCTTGAGAAACGAAAGTACCGTTATTAGTAACGTAGTCGATAGGAACGGTCTTTTCAGTATTAGCGGCAAGCGTTAAACTGCCAAGGGCAAATTTACATTTATATTTACCATTAACGTATGTACGCTTATATATAACCATTTTATCAGTTGCGCCGTTTACAGCCGATTTAACGGCCTTTACGCCCGCCTTAAACGCTTCTTCAACGTCAGTTTTAGAAGCAACGTGGCTTGCACACCTTTGCATAAGTGAAAATTCAATGCTTCTTGTTTTAAAACCAAGCCTTTCTTTAACTATGCTTGCTAATTGAAGGGCTACGCCACCTAACTGTTTATGACCAAACCCGTCAGCGTTCACGGTATTTGCTTGACCTAAAACTTCGCCAATTAAATTACCGTTTTCGTCTTTAACACCTTCAGATACAACTACGATACATTGATTGTTCTTTCTATCACAAACGTCTTTAATATCATTGATAAATTTATCAACGCTAAAAGGTACTTCAGGTAAATAAATAAGGTCTGGACCTTCGCCTTTATAAGTTGCTATTGCCGAAGCACCCGTCAACCAACCAGCGTTCCTTCCCATAGTTTCAATAATCAAAATACTAGGAATATCGTAAACTTTAGCGTCAAGGCTTAATTCCATAATAGACGTTGCAATATATTTTGCAGCCGAAGCAAAGCCTGGACAGTGGTCGGTGCCGTATAAGTCGTTATCAATAGTTTTTGGAACGCCTATAACGTTACAGTCATAGCCCGATTTTTTAATAAATTTTGAAATCTTATTACAAGTATCCATACTGTCGTTACCACCGTTATAGAAAAAGTAACGAATATTGTATTTTTTAAATACTTCTAAAATTCTTTTATAGTCGGTATCGTCTTTTTTATAATCTTTAAGTTTATATCTAACGCTACCTAAAGCCGACGACGGCGTATATTTTAATAAATTAAGTTCGTAAGCGTCTTCTTTTGAAATATCGTAAAACATTTCGTCTAAAACGCCTTTAATGCCGTAAGCCGAGCCGTAAATGTGAGTTATGTTTTTTTGTTTTAACGCTTCAGTAAATACACCTGCTGCGCTAGCGTTAATTACCGAAGTAGGACCACCCGATTGAGCAAATATCGCCCCACCAACTAAATTCTTCATAAAAATTCTCCTTTACCAGTAAATATTACTTAAATAGTCGTAAAATATTAAATTTATAATAAAGTTTAAAATCTTGCAACGAGTTGCAAGATTTTATATTAAAGTGAAAGCACATGAGCAATTTTGTGCAACTTTTTATCGTACTCTTTTTTCATAGAAACGGCTTCAATTATATCTTTATCAATAATTTTATTATCAACTATACCTACTGCCCTATTAGTTTGACCTTGGATTAAAAGGTCAACGGCATGAACTGCATATTTTGCCGCTAAAAACCTGTCAGCCATAGTTGGAGAACCACCCCTTTGAGTATGACCTAAGTGAGTAATTTTAATATCTAAGCCAGTTTCATTTTTAATAATTTCCTTAATTTGTTCTTTATTTGGAACGCCTTCAGCCATAATTATCATATTTGACGCTTTGCCTTCTACTTGGCTTTCTTTAAGAGAATCGCAAATACCTTTAACGTCAACCGGAACTTCAGGCACTAAGCAATATTCAGCACCACCACAAATAGTAGCGTATAAAGCGATATCGCCACAATTCCTACCCATAACTTCAACTAAAGACACCCTATCGTGTGAAGTCATTGTGTCGCGTAAATTATTAATAGCCGAAAGAACGGTATTTACTGCCGTATCAAAACCAAGGGTGTAATTCGTATAGGCTAAGTCGTTATCAATAGTTGCCGGTATACATACAACGTTTATACCGAAATTAACAGATAAATCTCTTGCACCCCTAAAAGAACCGTCGCCACCGATAACGATTAAATATTCAATACCGTAAGAACGAAGTGTTTCAGCGGCTTTACGTTGATATTCTAATTCTTTAAATTCAACGCACCTTGCCGTTTTTAAAATAGTACCACCCCTATGAATAATATCAGATACCGAACGCTTATTCATTTCAAACAAATTACCGTTCACCAAGCCAACGTAACCACGGTCAACCCCGTAAACCTTAAATCCGTTATATATAGCGTAACGAACGCAAGCCCTAACGCAAGCGTTCATACCTGGAGCATCGCCACCACTTGTTATAATTGCCACCTTTTTCATAATGCACCACCTAATTTTTTAACTTTTTTTAGTATATCATATACTAAAAATTTTTACAATATATTTTTAATTATTTTTCAAAAAATATTACGTCTTTTTCTTCAAATAACGAAGCCAACTCGTTTAACAGCCCGTTACACTTTCTTATCTTAATCGAAGCCATTAAATTTTTACCGTCAACTTTAAATACTACCTTTACGTCGCCAGGGTACGCCGATAAAATATCTAACACTTCGTCAGTTGACTGACCGTTAAAAATTAACCCTAAATACTGCGTTTTTACACTTTCTTTAACTTCTATTTCTTCTTTAGAAGCCGTTTCGTTTAATAAACTCATTTCGTCAACGACTAGACTTGGTGAACGTTCGTCACGAATTTGTATTTTACCTTTAATTCTTACGATATTATCTTGCTCGCATACGTCTTTAAGTTTATCGTATAGTTTAGGAAAAATTACCCCTTCAATCGTGCCGTACATATCTTCAATTACGAGTGACAGCATTGATTGTCCACTTTTCGTAGTAACCTTTTTTACACCCGTTAAAACACCTGCTAGTCCAACGACTTCGCCGTCTTCTATATCTAAATAAGTTTTTTCGCCGTCTTCGTCTTCTTCGTAGTTTTTACAAAGCGCAGTGTTAAAGAAATAACGCTTTAATTCATTTTCGTAGTTAGCAAGTGGATGTCCCGTTATATACACGCCAGCAACAGCCTTTTCATACGATAAAAGTGTTTTGTTGTCATATTCGTTTAAATTTGGATATTTAACATCAATTTTTTCAGTTTGGTTTAAAATACCAAAAATTGAAATTTGGTTATCGTCTTTTGACTTATTAATTGCTTGCGCTTTATCTAAAACTTCTTCGTAGCACGCTATAAGTCGACTTCTATAAATGCCAAATAAATCGAAAGCCCCTGCAAAAATTAAACTTTCAACCAATTTTTTGTTTATATAAGAATAGCACCTTAAACAAAAATCTTCAAAAGACGTGAATTTGCCATTTTTAGTCCTTTCTTCAATAATTAAATCTATTGGACCGATACCTACATGCTTAATACCTGCTAAGCCAAAGCGAATATCTTTACCTTTAACTGAAAAGTACGTTTCACTTTCGTTAATATTTGGTTGCAATACGGCTATACCTTCACTTTTAGCGTAAGTAACGTAGTTAATAATTTCGTCGCTTTTTGTGATACGGTTGTTTAATACTGCCGTTAAAAACTCAGTTTTATAATAACATTTTAAATACGCCGTTTGATAAGTTACGAGCGAGTACGCCGCTGCGTGAGATTTGTTAAAGGCGTATTTAGCAAAGTCTTTCATTTCGTTCCATATTTTTTTAGCAACGCTTTCTGGAACGCCACGCTTTATACAGCCGTCTATTGCCTTGCTAACCTTGCCGTATTTGTCTACCGTTTCACCTTTACCGTAAATGAAAGTGCCTTGTTCCCTTTCCATATCGGCAATCTTCTTTTTACCCATCATACGCCTAACGTTATCGGCTTGACCTAGCGTGTAACCTGCTAAATCTTGAACAATTCTCATAACTTGTTCTTGATAAACAATACAACCATAGGTTTGTTTTAAGATAGGTTCTAAAAGTGGATGCGCGTATACAATTTGTTCGGGATTATGCTTGTTTTTAATAAAGTTAGGAATAGAATCCATTGGACCCGGTCTAAATAGAGACACGGCTGCAATAATATCTTCTAAACAGTTTGGCTTTAACCTTGATAAGAAGTTTTTAAAACCTGCCGATTCTATTTGGAATATCGCCGTAGTATTACCCGTTGAAATAAGGTCGAATACTTTTGAATCGTTGTAACCGTTTCTATCAAATTGAACGTCTACCCCGTGAAGTTCTTTAACGTAATCAATACAAAGTTTAATATCGCTTAAGTTTCGTAAACCTAAAAAGTCCATCTTTAAAAAGCCTAAACTTTCAAGTTCACCACCTACATATTGCGTAGTAATATCTTCTTTGTTTTTAGATAACGGCATATGTTTATCTAAAATATCGTGGCCGATAATTACACCACAAGCGTGCGTACTTGCTTGACGTGGTAAATCTTCAAGTTGTATTGCTATATCTACAACTTTTTGAATTTGTTCGTTATCGTTATATAAATCAACTAATTCTTTTACCTTAAAACAATCAGCCGTGATACCGTCGTCAAGTTCTTTTTTGCTTGGATTGTAAAAACCAAATGCTTTTGCTAAAATATTAGGCCTATTTAAGTCGTAGGTTTTGCCGTTATTAGTAACTTTTTTAGGCAATAGTTTAGTTAAGGCATTACTTTCAGAAAAAGGTATATTCATTACTTTACAAATATCTTTTAATACGGCTTTTGCAGCCATAGTGCCGAAAGTAACGATTTTTGCAACCGAATCAGCGCCGTATTTACCTTTAACGTACTCGATAACTTCTTGCCTGCGCGCGTCTTCAAAGTCAACGTCAAAGTCGGGTGCAGATACCCTTTCAGAATTTAAAAACCTTTCAAAGTACAAGTCGTATTTAAGTGGGTCAATATCGGTAATTCCTATTAAAAAAGCAACTAGCGAGCCTGCGCCACTACCCCTACCTGGGCCTACCGAAATACCCATTTTACGAGCGTTATTAATATAATCCCATACGATTAAGTAGTACTCGATAAAGCCTTGTTTTTCAATAACTGAAAGTTCCATTTCAATTCTATCACGAATTTCTTTAGTTTCACCGTCAGTTTTTAATTTAACGCCTTCGTCAACGAGTTCCCTAATATATTCAACCGGAGTTTTTCCGTTAGGTGGAACGAACCTAGGAAACTTATATTTACCAAATTCAAAATGATAGTTGCATTTTTCAGCAATTTCAAGTGTCGTTAAAAGGGCTTCTTCATCGTCTGGAAATACTTGTTGCATTTCTTCGTAAGTTTTTAAATAAAACTCGTCGCAAGGCATTTTCATACGATTTTGGTCGTTTTCAAGCCTACGAGTTTGAACGCATAAAAGAATATCGTGAGTGTATGCGTCTTCTTTATTAATATAGTGCACGTCATTAGTTGCAACCGTTTTTACACCGTATTTTTTTGCTAAATACTTTAATTTAGCGTTTACCACCTTTTGCTCTTGCAAATATTGGTTTTGAAGTTCAATATAAAAATCGTCTTTAAAAGTGTCTTTAAAAAACTCAACTAACTTTTCAGCCAAAGCGTCGTTATAGTTTAAAATTGCTTGTGGAATATCACCACCGATACAACCTGATAAACATATTAAACCTTCACTATGTTCTTTTAACGTTTTTAAGTCAATACGGGGTTTATAATAAAGACCGTCTCTAAACGCAATAGCGTTTAATAACGATAAGTTTTTATAACCAATTTCATTTTTTGCTAAAATAACTAAGTGTCGTCTATCTTTATATCCTTCGTCGTTTTCGTCAATTTTGTTTTTGCTGTGCATAGTTAAATCGTCGCACACATAAAACTCAGTACCTATAATGGCCTTGATACCTGCTTGCTTGCACGCATTATAAAATGCCACGGCACCGTACATATTTCCGTGGTCGGTAATTGCTAAAGCCGGCATTCCAAGTGAAGCGGCACGTTTAGTTACTTCACCTATTCTTGCCATACCGTCAAGCATTGAATATTCAGTATGCACATGTAAATGAACAAAATTTCCCATAAATTCCTTAATCAATAAAATCGACTAAAATACTGTTTTGTACGAACAAGTATTCGTCTTTTATTTTCACTCGTTTTTCGTTAATATCTAAATAATTTAAATTCTTTTTTATCGCTTCATTAAAATCGTCGTTAAAATTAGTTGCAAAAATTTTATAATACTCGTCTAAATTTACCCCTTTAACAGTTCTTAAACTTAACATTGCGTATTCTTTATTACGCTCGAAACCTTCGATATTTTCAGAAAAAATTTCAGCAACTTTGTTTGCTAAAATACATTTACAGTAATTGTCGATGCTTTCGGTATTAGTAAAACGCCTATCGTCGATAAAAGACGATGCACTTACACCAAACCCAATGTATTCGCCCCTATTCCAATAATTGAAGTTATGCCTTGAATAATAGTTGCCCTTACAAAAGTTAGATACTTCGTACCTATTAAAGCCTTTTTCTTTTAGGTATACGACACATTTTTCGTAAATTTCAGCCATTTCGTCATCACTTAAAAGTTCGCCGTTTAAATACTTTGTAAACATAGGCGTGCCTTCTTCGGCTTTAAGGGTGTAAAGTGATATGTGGTTTACGTTTTTAAAAGTACAAACAAAGTCAATAGTGTTTTTAACGTCAGCGTACGTTTCGTTTGGTAAACCTATCATTATATCTACTGACGTATTAAAGTCTTTAAGTAAATACATACATTTAATAAAATCTTGCTTGTTATGTATTCTATTAATATTTTCTAAAGTTTGGTCGTTTGCCGACTGAAGCCCTACGCTAAAACGGTTAATTCCAGCGTTTTTAAAAACTTTTACCTTTTTATCGTCAATAGTGCCGGGGTTAACTTCTAAAGTAATTTCGGCATTTTTGGTTACTTTACACTCGTCGAAAATCAACTTCATTGCACCGTAAATAAACTTAGGCTCTATAAAACTTGGAGTACCGCCACCAAAATAAATTGACGTAAACTTTTTGTCTTTCATCTGCGAAAATTTTGCCTTCATTTCTTTGTAAAGGCACGCAAAATAAAGTTCACATTTACCTATTTCGTGTGGATACGAAGCAAAATCACAGTAAGTGCATTTGCTTTTGCAAAACGGAACGTGAATATAAATTCCTGCCATATTAGTCACCTGAGTCAATTTTTAAAATAGACATAAACGCTTCAGAAGGTATTTCAACCGAGCCTAACTTTCTCATCTTCTTTTTACCTTCTTTTTGTTTTTCTAAAAGTTTTTTCTTTCTTGTGATGTCGCCACCGTAACATTTTGCTAAAACGTCTTTCCTAAGTGCTTTTACAGTTTCCCTTGCAATTACTTTGCCACCAACTGCTGCTTGTATAGGTATTTCAAACATTTGCCTTGGAATAACGTCTTTTAACTTTTCAGCAATAGCCCTACCCCTAGCGTACGCTTTTTCTTTATGAACGATAATAGATAAAGCGTCGCAAATATCACCGTTTAATAAAATATCTAATTTTACAAGGTCGCTTTTTACATAGCCCGAAAGTTCGTAATCGAACGAAGCGTAACCCCTTGTTCTTGATTTTAAACCGTCAAAAAAGTCAAAAACTATTTCGTTTAACGGTAAAATATAATCTAATTTAACGCGCTTAGAATCAATGTACACCATATCGTTAAAAACACAACGTTTTTCTTGGCAAAGTTCCATAATTGCGCCTACATATTCTGGTGGAGTGTAAATATTTGCCTTAATTACCGGTTCTTCCATATAATCAATTTCAGTTAAAGGTGGTAATTTAGTTGGATTTTCAACAGTTAAAACTTGACCGTCAGTCTTATGAACGAAATAAGATACAGAAGGAGCAGTCGTAATAATATCAAGACCAAATTCCCTTTCTAACCTTTCTTGAATAATTTCCATATGAAGTAAACCTAAAAAGCCACACCTAAAACCAAAGCCTAAAGCAGTAGAATTATCAGGCTCGAAAGTTAAGGCGGCATCGTTAAGTTTTAATTTTAAAAGGGCTTCTTTTAAGTCGTTAAAACGCGAGCCGTCAAGTGGATATATACCACTAAATACTACGGGTTGCGCTTCTTTATATCCGTCAAGAGCCTTGTCGGTTGGATTTTCAACGTCGTATACCGTATCGCCTACTGCTATATCTTGAATAGACTTAATTGAAGCGGCAATATAGCCTACTTCACCACTATATAACGCGTCTTTTTCAATAAGGGCTGGATTAAAAGTTCCAACTTCAACTACTTCAAACTCTTTCTCGCTCATAAAGGTTTTAATTTTAGTGCCTTTTTTAACTTGTCCTTCAAACACCCTAACGAATAATATTACCCCCCTAAAATTGTCGTAATAACTATCAAAAATTAAGGCTTTTAAAGGCTTTTCGTCATCGCCTTTTGGACAAGGCAATTCGGCTACTATTTTTTCAAGCACGTCTTCAATATTAGTACCTAGTTTTGCTGATATTTTTGGAGCGTTTGTACCGTCTAAACCAATTACGTCTTCAATTTCTTTAATAGCGCCTTCGATATCGGCTGACGGTAAGTCTATTTTGTTAATAACCGGAATAATTTCAAGTCCGTTGTCAAGTGCTAAATAAACGTTGGCAAGCGTTTGCGCTTGTATACCCTGCGATGCGTCAACTATTAAAATTGCGCCTTCACACGCTTTTAAACTACGAGATACTTCGTATGTAAAGTCAACGTGACCTGGCGTGTCAATTAAGTTAAATATATATTCTTTACCGTTTTTTGCTTTGTATAACATTCTAACGGGGGTTAATTTTATTGTAATACCCCTTTCTTTTTCAAGGTCCATAGAATCTAAAAGTTGTTCTTCCATATCCCTTTCGGCTACTTGACCAGTCTTTTCAATAATACGGTCGGCTAACGTAGACTTGCCGTGGTCTATATGTGCTATTATACAAAAGTTCCTTATATTTTCTTTATTAATCGTCGCCATAAATTCCTTAATGTTTTAAGATAAAATTTCGTACTATATATTATATAATATATTTATAAAAATTTCAAGATAATTTATTGCAAATTATTTAATATTAGTATATAATATTTTCGTGAGGTTTTATGAAAAGTAGAATTGATAAAAATTATTGGCTTTTTAACGTTGCTATTGCACATAGAGGGCTTTTTGACGAAACTAGTCCTGAAAACACTATCCCCGCGTTTGAAAACGCTATAAAAATGGGCTATGCTATTGAAACTGACGTTCATATGACGACTGACGGCGTTTTAATTTGTTATCACGATAATAACGCAAAAAGGCTTTGCGGTGTTGATAAAGATATTAGAACGATGTCTTTTAAAGAAGTTCAAGAGTTGCAAATTTTAAATACGGGTTTGAAAATTCCTACTTTTAAGCAAGTTTTAGACTTAGTTGACGGTCAAGTGCCACTTTGCATTGAATTAAAACAACAAAAAAACAAGGGCTTAGAAGAAAAGGTCGTTGAACTTTTAAAAGAATATAAAGGCGATTTCGTTATTCAAAGTTTTGACCCGTTTATGGTAAGGCGTGTGCAAAAACTTGAAAGTAGTTTTATTCGTGGCGTTTTAACAACCAACGAACTTTTACCGGGCTACCCTAAAATAGTAAGTTTTTTAATGCGCCGTTTTATTTTTAAACTTTTCGTTAAATTTGACTTTTTAAATATTAGAGTTGAAGATTTAGAATATCATAAAAAAAGAGCAAGAAAATATAACGTAATTTGTTGGACTGCTAAAAATAATAACGATATAATTATTGCTAAAAAGTACGCTAAAAACGTTATTTTTGAAAAAACTGCTAACGATTTAGATATTTTTGATAAAAAATATACAAAATAAAAAAAGTCCTTAAACGGCGTTTAAGGACTTTTTTAATTTATTTACCATACAAACGAATTTTTTAATTTAATAATTTAACGATAAAAAATCGGCGTAAAATTCACGCCGAATTTTATTTGATTTTAATAATTTACTCGCTTTCTAACTCGTCTAAAGTTAAACTGTAACAAGGGGCAACGTTTTGCATAAAATATAAAACTTCTTGCCTATCGGTTTGCATTATATCTTTATAAATGCTATCTTTTGCCTTTATAAACTCACTGTTGCCTAATTTCACTTCTTCTTCACACTTAATATAAGCAGAAATTTTGTCAGCACATTTCATAATTTTATACTCATCACTGTCAACGTCGGGAATAACGCAACTTTCGTACTCACTTTGAAGTTCTCTAGGAAGCATTGCTAAAAGTTTACGGTTTGCCTTATTTTCAATTTCTTTATACGCACCGATAATTTGCTTGTTATAATATTTTATTGGTGTTGGCAAATCGCCCGTTATAACTTCGCTAGTTTCGTGGTATTGGCTATAAAGCAAAACCTTTTCAACATTAACGCTACCACCGTATAATTTGTTTTTAATTACGGCTAACGCGTGCGCTATTACCGAAACTTGTTCAGTATGCTCCATAATATTTTCTTCAACCATACTGTGCATAAGCGACCAGCGTTTAATGTACTTCATTCTATTTAAGTATGCAAAAAAATTAAAATTCATAATATCACCTTTTTATATTTTAGCATAAATAAGTTAATCTTTCAATATTTTTATTGTATTTAGTTGACTTTTTATTTTTAAAGGACTAAAATTAAATAAACAATAAAATGCAGGGGTGCTGTTTACGGCTGAGATTATACCCTTTGAACTGTGCAGGATAATTCCTATACAGAAGCAAAGTCTTTTTTCGTGACGCCCTAATTTTTTTAGGACGCATTTTTTGTTTGGAGGACTTTTTTATGTTTAACAATTTATTATTTACTGCGCTTCCCGACGAAGCGACTGACGTTTTTGAACTAGTTTCAAAAATTTCCCTAGGTGTAACGGTAATTTTAGTATTACTACTTGCTAAATTTTCAAAGAAAATGAATACTAAAAAAATGGCCGTTTCGGCAATGCTTATTTCACTTTCTTTCGTGTTATCTTTTATCAAAGTTAAAATTGCACCGCAAGGTGGTAGCGTTACTTTAATGAGTATGGTACCCGTTTTATTAGCAAGTTATTTCGGCGGATTTTCACTTGCACTTTTTATAGGCTTCGTATTTTCTATTTTACAGTTTATTTCTTCGCCTTGGGTACTCACGATTGAAACGTTTTTACTTGACTATATACTTGCCTACTCGGCAGTTGCGTTAACTCCGTCGTTTAAAAAATGTATTAAAAACCAAACTATATCTTTACTTTTAGGTACTATATTTGTTTACCTTGTTAGAATAACTTGCCACGTTTTATCTGGTATGATTATATTTGGTTTTGGTATTATAAGCGAAGGCTTCCCAACCGATAG
>JAZOUX010000092.1:0-1519 GCA_045658325.1 Christensenellaceae bacterium
ACTGTCAATATTAACTAATTTTAGCAAATATATTGCTTATTTGATTATTTGTATTATAATTATATTATACAGTTTACATAATGTCAACAAAAATAATAAATTTAAAAGGTGAAAAATGTACGACGTAGCAGTTATTGGTGGCGGTGTTATAGGCGCAACTATTTTAAGAGAATTAACTAAATACCAATTAAACGTTATTATGCTTGAAAAAGAGAGCGACGTTTCTATGGGACAAAGTAGGGCTAATAGTGGAATAGTCCACGCTGGATTTGACGCTATGCCTAACACGAATAAGGCAAAGTTTAATAAACTTGGCAATGAAATGATGCAAGAATATTGCGCTTCGCTTGGAGTTAAATACTTAAACAACGGTAGTTTGGTTATCGCTTTTGATGAAGAACAGTTAAGCACGCTTAAAGATTTATTAAAAAGGGGCGAACAAAACGGAATAAAAGGCTTGTCAATTATTAGTAAAGAAGAACTTTTAAAATTAGAGCCAAATCTTTCTAAGAACGTAGTAGGGGCGTTATACGCTAAGACGGGTGGAATAGTTTGCCCGTACGAGTTGACTATTGCTTCAGTCGGCAACGCTATGGATAACGGAGCAAAATTGCTTTTAGAATTTGAAGTTAGTAAAATTGATAAAACTATAAACGGTTACTTAATTAAAAATTCAAAAGGCGAAAGTATTGAAAGCAAGTTAATTATAAACTGCGCTGGATACGGCAGTCAAAAAATCGCAAACTTAGTTGGTGACTATTCGTTTAAAATTGGTGGTCGCCGTGGCGAATACATTTTACTTGATAGGGAAAGTGGTGATTTCGTTAGCCACACGATATTTTGCACACCTACGAAAAAGGGTAAAGGAATACTTATTACTCAAACGGTTGACAATAATATTTTGCTTGGACCAACTGCTGAAGAGATTCAAGACGATAGCACGATAACGACTTCACAAGGGCTTGCAAGAATTAAAGAAATTGCTAATCAAATGACTCAAAACGTACCACTTTATAACACTATAACTTCGTTTTCGGGTGTTAGGTCGTATTGTGATAGGGGAGATTTTATAATAGAAGAAAGTGCCGTTGCTAACGGGTTTATAAACGTCGCTGGCATTGAATCACCAGGCTTAACGTCAGCCCCAGCAATAGCAAAATACGTCGTTGACGAGTTGGTTAGTAAGAAAGTTAAATTAGTTAAAAATCAAAATTTTAACGGACTTAGAAAGCCCGATTATTTCTTTAATAAACTCTCTATTGAAGAAAAAAATAAAATTATAAAAGAAAATCCAGCCTACGGCAATATCGTATGTAGGTGTGAAAAAATAACTGAAGGCGAAATTATTAGGGCAGTTACTGAAAACCCTAAAGCAACTACTATTGATGCTGTTAAACGTAGAACAAGGGCTGGTATGGGAAGATGTCAAGGTGGTTTTTGTCAGCCTAGGGTTGCTGAAATTATTGCAAATACTTTAAATATAAAGTTGCAAGACGTTACTAAAAACGGTGGTAAATCT
>JAZOUX010000093.1:0-4242 GCA_045658325.1 Christensenellaceae bacterium
GTTCGTTTATCTAGAAAGGGACAAGTAAACTACGTTTGCATTTTAAATGAAAATAAAAGTAGTGATTTTATTATTGAAGTAGACGGCTATAAAATTAATGCTTCTTTATTTTGCAATAAAATTGAAATTAATGAAGATAACGAGTATTTTAAATTAACTTTAAATTACGACGTATTTATGGGTGAAACTACTAAAACCGAATATTTTATTCAAGTAAAAAAAGGGGGCGACTTATGTTAATTGAGTATTTTGGGCACTCTTACTTTAAAATTACGGGTAACGAATATTCTATATGTTTAGACCCGTTTTCTAAGGTAGGTTTAAACGAAGTAAAAAATAAAGCCGACTATTTATTTATGTCGCACGCTCATTTCGACCACGCTAACGATAGTATAGTTGAGTATAAAAGTCTTATTAAAAAAAGCGATAAAAATTTTACTATTATAAAAACTTTTCACGATAACGAAGGTGGTAAACTTCGTGGTGAAAATAACGTTTTATTATTTACGCTAGACGGATATAAAATTGCTTTTTTAGGCGACTTTGGTGAAGATAATAATCAATGTTTAATTGATAAATTGAAAGGCGTTGATTTGTTATTAATTTGCGTAGGTGGTAAATATACTATAAATAGTAAAACGGCTACTTTATACGCTAAAAAAATAAACGCAAAAATTACGGTACCAATGCACTATAAAACGGGCAGTTCAGTTATTGACGTAGCAACGGTAGACGAATTTTTAAGTGATAAAGAATATTTAACTTATGTGGGCAGTTTTGTTTTTGAAGAAGCCGTATCAAAAAATTTTAAATATGTATATTTAAAAATGTAAAAAATTAAGGAGTAATTATGAATATATACGAAAACTTTACTTTTACACAAGAAAATCTTGATAAAATAGGCGTTCACGATTTACGCAAAATTTTAAGGGAGTTAGGTGGTACGCCAGGTTTAAAAACCAAAGAAGAATTAATTAAAGATATATTAGATATTAAAGGCGGTAAAATAGTCGTTCGTAGCGGTAGGGGAAGAAAGGCTATAAAATTAGGCGAAGACTATGAAGGGGACGAATTTTCTTCTACGCAAGTAAGCGATGTCGAAGAAGATAATCAAAGTGTTGACGGTGAAACGTTTAACGCTTCGGGGCTATTAGAAATTATGCCCGACGGTTACGGCTTTTTAAGGGGAGAAAATTACGAATCAAACGGTGCTAGCGATATTTATGTATCAAAGCAAACGGTTAAATATTTCAAGTTAAGAAAAGGCGATTTCGTAGTAGGTATAGCACAAAAAACCGACTCGTCACCGTCGCTTAAAGCAATAAAAACGGTAAACGGTTTTAATTTGCGTCAAATAGTAAAAAGACCGTATTTTGACGATTTAACACCTTGCTATCCCGACCAAAGAATTACTTTAGAGCAGAAAGATAATAAAGATGATTTATCAATAAGGGCAATAGATATTTTATGTCCTATAGGAAAAGGTCAAAGGGGGTTAATTGTAGCACCGCCAAAAGCAGGTAAAACTACTTTACTTAAAAAAATAGCAAAGTCAATAGAAGTTAATTACCCTAAAATTAAACTTATAATATTACTAATTGATGAAAGACCAGAAGAAGTTACCGACTTAAAACGTTATTGTAACTGCGAAATTATTTCGTCTACTTTTGACGAATCGCCAGAAAATCACATTAGGGCGAGCGAAAACGTTTTAAATAGGGCAAAAAGACTTGTTGAGTGTGGTGAAGACGTAGTTATTTTACTTGACTCGATAACAAAACTTACAAGGGCATACAACACTTCTTTACCGTCAAGTGGTAAAATTTTATCAGGTGGTATCGACCCGATTGCTTTGCAATCTCCTAAAAAATTCTTTGGCTCGGCAAGGAATATTGATAACGGTGGCAGTTTAACTATATTAGCCACTGCTTTAATTGAAACGGGTTCTAAAATGGACGACGTTATTTACGAAGAATTTAAAGGCACGGGCAATATGGAAATAATTCTTTCAAGAGAATTGTCTGAAAGGCGAGTATTTCCAGCCATTGACTTATATCGTTCGGGAACTAGAAAAGACGAACTTTTATTAACTGAAAAAGAGTTAGATTGCGCGTACCAAATTCGTAGATATTACGACAGAAACGCCTTAGCAAGTGAAAGTGTACTTGAAATGATTTCAAAGACTTCCACAAACGCTGAATTTGTTGAAAAAGCACCCGTTTGGTGTAAAACTTTTACAAAATAATTAAAGGGTGTTAATAAAGTAATTAAAAAAAGGTTTTCTAAAATTTTCGGCAAGTCTTTCTGGGTGAAATTGTGTGGCGATAATGGGTAAAGTTTTATGTTTTATTGCTTCAATAATATCGTCGTTACTTTTAGCAAGAACGGTTAAATTTTCACCCAACTTATTTATTGCTTGTTTATGTGCTGAATTTACTATAAATTTATTTGAATAAAGTTGGCTTAAAAAACAAGGGTTTTCAACTCTAACGGTGTGATACAAATCGTATTTTTTATTAAAATGGTAAGGAATATTTTTATATAAAGTTCCACCGAAATATACGTTTAAAATTTGCATACCTTTGCAAATTCCTAAAATTTTTTTACCGCTTGAAACGAAGTTTTTAATTAGTGTAAATTCGCTAATATCTAAGTTTACGTCAACGTTATCGCTAGACGATTTGTTTTGACCGTAAAAATATGGCAAAACGTCGCCACCACCAGTTAAAACCAATGCGTCGCAACGCTTGCTTTTTTCAATATTTTTAGAAAATACAACTTTACATTTACACTCTTTTAGGGCGTTAATATAATTAGTAAGATTACGCCCGTTATCTAAAACGAAAACTTTCATATATTATTTTATTACGGTATAAAATAATTTGTTACGGGGGAATTATGATTAATAACAGTTATAAAAAGATAGGCTTAGTAGTAGCAATGGATAAAGAAATTACGCCTTTTTTACAAAGTTTAGTGCAAAACAAAACTGAGTTTAACGTGGGTTGTTATAAAATAGTTAGATTTTCAATAAACGATAAAGAAATTTATTTAATTAAAAGTGGTATTGGCGAAATTTACGCTTCTTCGGCTACCCAGTTATTAATAACGAAATTTGGCGTAGAATTAATACTTAATTTTGGAGTAAGTGGTAGTTTAGACGACCAAATTGGATTGTTAAGTACGGTATTTATAAAAGGCGTAGTCCATTACGATTTTGATTTAAGTGATATCGACGACGTAGTAGTAGGTCAATATCCTGGGTATAATAGCCCTATTATCGACGCTCAAAACGAGTTATTTGATAGCGTTTGCAAAAAATATTCTCATATAAAACAAGTAATTTGTGCTTCGGCAGATAAGTTCGTTGCAAAAGAAGAAATAAAAGAACGTTTACACGATACTTTTGGCGCAAGCGTATGCGATATGGAGTGCGCGGGCGTGCTTTTAACTTGTAAAAATAACGGCGTACCCGCTTTAATTATTAAATCTATTAGCGACGGCAAAGGCGGTGCTGACGAATTTAACAAAAGGGTTAAAGAAGCGTCAACGGTGTATATTGACGTAATTAAAGATATACTTTCATAATTAGGAATTATTTTACCCTAAATCTTATATTGTATAAGTAGGGGTAAAAAAATGTTGAAGTTAAAAAGTAGAATAATTACTAATTTGATACTTATAATACTTGTAGGCGTAGTATTTTTATTTACCTTAATACCGCCAAACAGTATAATGATATATAATAAAGACGGCAATTTAGTTTTATATAACGGCAGTAGAAACGGCAAAGAAGTGGCGTTAATGTTTAACGTGTACGAAAACCCCGATATAGTAAACGGTATTTTAGACGTTTTAAAAGAAAAGGGAGTAAAAGCAACCTTTTTTATTGGTGGAATTTTTGCTAGTAGAGAAGCCGAAGTCATAAAGCGCATTTACGAAGAAGGTCATGAAATAGGTAATCACGGTTATTTGCATAAAGACCATAAAAAACTGACTGAAAGCCAAAATAAAGAAGAAATTTTATCAACCCATAGGCTAATAAAAGCAATAACTGGGCTAGAAATGAATTTGTTTGCGCCACCGTCAGGTTCGTATTCTAAAACTACTTTAAAAGTAAGCGAAAGTTTAAATTATAAAACTATAATGTGGTCGAAAGATACGATTGACTGGCGTGATAGCGATATAAAAACGATAATAAAAAGGGCTACTGATAACACGGTGGGGGGAGATTTAATTTTA
>JAZOUX010000094.1:0-20211 GCA_045658325.1 Christensenellaceae bacterium
ATGCTGAAAGCGTTAAAGCGGGTGAAAACCTTGCTATTGCGTTAAAAATTGAAAATATCGGCGTTGCTCCTATCTATAATAAGTTACCGCTTAAAATACGCTTAAAAGGTCAAGATATACAAGAATTTACTACTGATATCGACGTAACTAGTTGGCTTCCTGGCGAATACAACGAAAAAATTTCAGTTCAATTACCTGAAAATTTAGCAAAAGGCGAATATAAAATCGAACTTGCAATCGGTGGTGGAGAATATCCTATCGTACGCTTAGCAAACGAAGTGGAATTTGACGGCGAATATCATTATTTAGCAAACGTTATAGTTAAATAATTAAAAAATTAATTAAAAATGTAAGTAACGTTTAACGGCGTTACTTCTTTGTTTTAGCATTATGAAATACAAAATTTTAATTGATATCTTATTTTTATTATTAGCAAGGGACAAAGTGTCGGCAAAATATATAGCCGAAAGGTTCGATATATCTTTAAGAACGGTTTACCGTTATATTGACGAACTTTCGTTATGCGTTCCACTTTACAATATTCGTGGTAGAAACGGTGGTATAGCAATTTGCGATACATATAAATTACCGGCATCATTTTTAACTAAAGAAGAAAGCGAATTTTTAATAGGTACTTTAAACGGTATTAAAGACGAAATAAATTCGCAAAGATTAACTAATATAATAGACAAATTAAAGTCAATATCTAAAAAAAGTGGCGACGCATTTTTTGAATTTGGCAATTTAGTTATAGACGGTGGTCCTTGGGGTAATACTGAAACGAATAAAGGCAAGATAACCTTGCTTGAAAAATGTATTGAAGAAAAAAAGGTCGTATACATTGAATATTTATCTCGTAATGGCGAAAAGTCGCAAAGAGAAATTGAACCACATACCTTAGTTTTAAAAGAAGGTATTTGGTACGTTTACGCTTATTGTCGTTTACGTCAAACGTTTAGACTTTTTAAACTTGGTAGAATAATTTTAGCAAATGAATTAAATAAAACCTTTACCCGTCACCCACTTGAAAACGTTGGCGAAACGCTAGAAAAATGGTATAACACGTTGCAAGGACAAGATATTGACCTTCAAGTTAGCGAAAAGGTAAAACCCGACGTTGAAGAATGGCTCGGTGTTGATAAAGTTTACGTTTTAGCAAACGGCTCGATAAGGGCTTCAGTCAATATGCCCATTGATTTGGCACTCGTTGGCAAAATACTTTCATTTGGTAACGAAGTTAAAGTATTAAAGCCGTTATCACTTAAAAAATTAGTATTATCAACTGTTGAAAATATTACAAAATTATATAGTTAAAAGGAAAAATATTTTTCCTTTTAACTATTTTAAAAAGTTATACTTATTTTAAAATAACGGTTGACAGTAAAAATTAAAAGGTTTATAATTATTTTGTATAAGTGCGTTACTACATAAAATTACAAAACTTTCGCACTATAAGGAGAAGTATTATGCATAGAAAAATTAAAGTTGCTCTTGTAGGTGGTGGCTCATACGCTTGGGCACCAAACTTATTTGCCACGTTCTTTCATAACGATTTTTACGACAAGGATTTTGAACTTTGTTTGTATGATATTAATGAAACGTCGTTAAATCATCTTTACGATTTTTTATCTCATTATAACGACGCTGAACCTGAAAAGGCTATAACGCTTACTAAAACTCTTAATGAAGACAAGGCGTTAGAAGGTGCTGACTACGTTGCTATTGCCATTTCACACGGTGGCACTGACGCTGAATATCAAGACCATATTATAACTCGTAAACACGGCTTTTATAACGTAAAAGGTAGTGAATCGGGTATAGCAGGCGCAAGCCGTACAATTCGTTCAGTTCCAGAATTCGTTCGTATTGCTCGTAAAATGAAGCAACTTTGTAAACCGGGCGCAATGCTTTTAAACGTAACTAATCCGTTAACGGCTCTTACTCGTTGCGTACAAAAGTATGAAGACGTTCACTCAATCGGTTTCTGCCACGGTATACTTAACCATTTAAATATTTTACTTCCTTATTTCGGCGCTAAAAGTTTAGACGAAGTAAGTTTCTCAGTAAGTGGTGTTGACCACTGTTCTTTCTTAACAGACGTTAAGTTTAAAGACCAAGACGCGCTTGAAATTATGCGTAAAAAGGGTATGATTGAAGCGGCTTGGGCTGGCAAAACTGACATTACTTACGACGACCCGTTCGCCGGTAGAGAAAATCAACGTATTAGATTTATTTTATGGGATATGCTTGGTTGTATGCCAGGTCTTTCTGACGAACACTGTGCTGAATTCTATTATCAAACTTCTGGTACTCAACCAAACCGTGATAAATTTGGTATGCACTACGACCGTCTAGTTGACCGTAAGGCAACGATAGAAAGAATTAACGGTAGAATTTTAAAAGCACTTGAAACTAAAGAGTTCCCATCAAGAATTGGTGGTGATGAAATTATTCACCGTGTTATTGAAGCCTTTGAAGGTGGCCGTAAATATAAAGACGTATGTAACTATCGTAACTTAGGTCAAGTAAGGGAATTGCCTTTAGATTACGTCGTTGAAACTTTTAACTGTTTTGATGCTACGGGTGTTCACCCAGTAATTGCAAATCCACTTCCAAAAGCAGCGCAACAAATAGTAATACCTACTGCAATGCGTGAAGAATTATTTATTGAAGCGGCAATGGAATGGGATGCAAGTAAACTTACTGCTGCTCTTTGTGCTGACCCATTAGTTCAAGACTTTACTAAAATTAAAGACGTTGTTAAAGATTTAATGGACTACAACGCTCAATTTTTACCAAAAGGTATGATTTAATAACAAATAAATTAAGACGGAACAATTAAGGGAGTCTCCCTTAGGGATTTTTGAAAGATAAACTTGTGAATTTTAAAGAAACAGTTTGATTTTTAATATCGGATTGTTTCTTTTTTATATTCTCAAATAAACATTTGGGGCGTTGTTTGTTGTGGTAAATTGTTTTTCATTATGTTATAATAATCTTGCTCGAGTGAAAAAACAATTAAAAATTTTAGGAGAATTAAAATGAATACTGATAAAATTTATGCTGAACAAATTGCAAACGAATATGCGCCTAAACAAACGTCAAAAGTAAAAGCCTTAAAAAGATTAGATGCGAAAGCAAAAAATCCCGCAAATATTTTCACTTATACTTTTGGCGTTATTTCAAGTCTTATCTTGGGTACGGGTATGAGTTTAGCAATGGGGGTTATTGGTGGTGGAGCGCCTTTAATGATTGCATTGGGTATTGTAATAGGGTGTGTTGGTATTGTCGGGGTTAGTGTAAACTATCCTATTTACAAAAAAATATTGACCAAATCGAAAAATAAATACGCAAGCGACATTATTAAACTCGCAAACGAAATTGCAAGCGAACAATAATCAATTATATGTTTTCCGATTTTTTTGAAAGAATAAAAATTGATACTACTTTTAGAATAAAACTTTTTTTATGTTTATCGTTTATTTTTAATATTTTATACTCGGTTTTTCTATTTGTAGTAAGTCAAATGTATTCTTCAAAATGGTTTTTCGTAACGTCTATATATTATGGACAACTTTCCGTAGCACGCATTTTTGTTTATTTACAAATATCCCCACAAAAACAACTTGTTTCAAAAATAAAAACTATGCGTGCTTGCGGTTGTTTTTTACTTTCTATAAATTTGGTTTTCTCAACTATGATGTTCATTTTAATTTACAAAAATCAGTATATTAAACATCACGAAATTATTGTTATAGCACTTGCAACATATACTTTTACTTCGTTGACAATGGCAATTATAAATAGTATAAAACATTTAAGCAAAAATAATTATCTTCACTCTTGCGCAAAGATAATAAGTCTTATTTCCGCAAGTGTTTCAATCGTTACTCTAACAAATATTATGCTTTCTACTTTTGGCGAAAACAATTCATTGTTGAGAAGTATAATTTTACCTATTTTAAGCGGTTTTGTTTCGATTTTTATAATTGTATGTGCAATTCTTATGATACGCAAAGCAAATTTAGATTTAAGGAAATTAAAAAATGGAAAAGAACGAGAGTAAATATTTTTATACTGCACAACTAATGAACCAAGCACTTATATCGTTGCTTGAAAAAAAAGATATAGAATTTATTACGGTTACTGAAATAACGAAGAAAGCAGGCGTAAATCGTTCTACTTTCTATTTGCATTATGAAAATATTTACGAATTATTAGAAGAAACGATTAAAAATCTAAATGCAAAATTTATAAATTCTTTTAATGTACAAGTACCTCTTAAAATAAATTCTCCCCAAGACGCATTTTTAATTACTAACGATTTTTTAGTACCTTATCTAAATTTTTGCAAAGAGAATAAGAGAGTTTTGCGATTAGTAAACCAAAAACCGCAATTATTTCAAAATAAAGAAAGTTATCAAAAAATGTATAATTTAATTTTTTATCCTGCAATTTCGCTATTTGTAAATAATGAAAACAAAAGAATATATTATTTGGAGTTTTTTGCGCAAGGTGTTGCAGCGATAGTACATAAATGGCTTGAATTAGATTGCGCTACTGAAATAAAAGAATTAATTGATATAATTAAAAAGTGTGTAAATTATAATATATAATTACGATAAAGTATAGCACACTATACTTTGCAAGCAAAGTCGCATGTTTTTGCAAGGTAAAAATGAAAAGGATAACGAAATTTCGTTATCCTTTTATGTTGTCTAAAAAATCCCTATGGGAAGAGTGCTTATGTTCCGTCTTTTTTGTATTAAATATTAAGTCGTTTAACTAAATTATTAACTTAAAGTAGCAAAACTTTACTACTAAAAAAGCGTTACTCGCCTCTAAATAATTTCACTAGTTAGCAAAAATTTATTTATCAAACGACGCAACGTATTCTTTTAAATTGCCTTCGTAAATTACTTCGTAGTCTTTTAACGATAAAAAGTCGATAGGTTTAATAATAGACGGTAAATCGTCGTAATTAATTACGCCAGCAGTTGCCAATACCGTGCGTACGAATTCAGAGCAGTAAAAACAATTTTTACGTTTTAACTTTTTTTTGAACGTAGCCATAAAAATGCCTAAAACGTCAAATTTGTATTGTTCTTTGTGTTCGTACATAGTTTTAACTAGTTCGTCAATTTTTTGCTTTTGCTCGCTAGTTACTTTTAATTTTAAAATAACGCAAGACGTTTTATAAAAACGCTTAAAAGTACCAAAAGACGGGTGTTCTTTAACGAGTGCGCCTAAAAACACGTTGTAAGGATATTTTCTACCAAACGAATACATTTCGTCTAGTTTTTCGTCTAGCGAAATTGAAGCGTGATTATATTTTGCTTTTGTAAAAAACTTAAGTATTAACGAAAGAATCGTTCCCGTTTGACTTAAAACTAAGTGAACGTATTCGTTATTGTTTTTAGTTAAATCTTGCATCTAAATACCAAAATAAAATAAATTACTAATTTTTTTGCCAGCGATTTTTTTTGCGTAATAAAAGTTTTTAGCCTTTAAAGTTAATTCAAAATACACTTTTAAAAGTAGGGCGTAACCGTCGTTTAACGGCATTATAGTTGTCTTATCAATAATTTTAGATAAGAAAGACATAATTTGCTCGTCACGTTCTAAAGCAATGTCTAAGTCGAACGAAAATAAATCGTTTAAAGAAACACTTTCAAAACTTTCAACCATTATTTTATATGAAAAAGCCGTTTGATATAGTACGCTAATTAAATTTTCATAGTCATTTTTAGTAGCGTATAAAAAGTTATCACCTATAAAAGCGTCGTTTGTATTTTTTACCGATACCGTTTTAATTATTTCAATATCGTCGCTATTTTTAGGTAATTTTTTTTCAAAAAAAGCACTGAAACGGTAAACTTCCATAACGGCGGAACGTTTGAGTTCGTTTAAACTTTTTGCCGTAACGGGCGAGTATTGACCATTTTCAAAAATAGCCAAATATTCGCTACTTTTATAAACGGTTAGTCGCATTTTTTATCCTTTAAAGTAGATAAAATTTCGCTTAATAATTGTTCGGTAGTAGGTGGAGCGTTCTTTTTTGCTTCTTCTTCCTTTAAGCGTTGTTCTTCTTCAGCCTTTAATTTTGCTTCTTCGAGTTTGTCGATTTCCATTTGCTTAATTTGTTTTTTAGTATAGCCTTGCTTTCTCAAATCACGATATTCTTTTTTAGAAAAAGATTGAACGTCTGCTTTTAAAGTATTAACGCTTTCGTTAAATTTGTTAAAGAACTTAACGATAATAAATAACACGAAAGCAATAATAAAGAAGTTCAATATAGCGTTAATAAGTGCGCCCCAGTCTATATAAATTGATTGGGTTAGGTCTATAACGCCTTCAGTATTATAAACTGGTTTTAAAATGGTAAAAACATCGCTTAATTGCGTTTTGCCAAGTAAAAGGGCAAGCACATAGTTAATAAGGGGTTTTAAAATGTTGTTTGAAAGAGCATTTACTATTGCCGTAAACGAACTACCGATAATAACGCCGACAGCAAGGTCAACTACGTTACCCCTAGTAATAAACTTTTTAAATTCTTCAAAAAATTTTTTCATAAAGTGCTCCTTAGTTAAAAGATTTAATTTTTTCTAATAATTCAGTTGGTTTAGAAGCAAAATGCACGCAACCTGCTTCTACTAATAACTGTTTAGGTCTATAACCCCAAGTAACGCCAATACCGTCAACGTTAGAGTTTACAAAAGTTTTAACGTCAACTTCGCTATCACCAACGTAGATAGCGTCTTGTTTAGAAATATTTAAAGCATTAAGGCAGTATTCAACGCAAGTTTTATCTGGTTTAGGGTTAAATACGCCCGGTCTATTACCCGTAACGAAGTCAAAATCATATTGGCTAAGAAGTTGTTCGTAAACTATTTGAGTTACGCTATCGGGCTTATTTGAAACGATTGCCAACTTGTATCCTAACTTTTTAAGCGTAACTAAAACGTTATCAAGACCGTCGTAAAGTTTCGTGTATTCGTTTTGACTTTTTTCTTGAAGTGGAACGTATTCGTTAAAAACTTTTTGTAAAACTTCTTCAGTTGGGTTGCCTAGCGAACGGCGAACTAGTTCTTTTGCGCCGTAGCCTACGTTTTTTAATAACTGCTCGCTATCTAAAGTAGGGTAGCCGTTACTTTTTAAAACAACGTTTAAAGTTTCTTTAATATCGTCAAGAGTGTATAATAAAGTGCCGTCTAAATCAAAAATAATAAGTTTTTTCATAAATTCCTTTACATTTTATTAGGAGTTTTAATACCAAGAAGTGATAGTGAATTTTTAATTACCGTTTTAGTTGCTTTAGTAAGGGCTAAACGGAAGTTTTTAACGTTATCTGCTTCGCCTAAAATTTTGCAGTCAAAATAGAATTTATTAAATAACGAAGCAACGTCAACTACATATCTTGTAACTAGGCTAGGTTCGTTCTTTTCTGCTGAAGAAAGAACAACGTCTTCAAATTTTGCAAGGGCTGAAATTAAGTCGTATTCTTGTTTTAAAAGATTGTCGATTGTATATTCGCCAATTTCGTTATCAGCCTTATTTAAAAGACTAACGCACCTAGCGTAAGTATATTGAACGTAAGGGGCTGTTTCGCCTTCAAAGTTTAACACTTTGTCGTAAGAAAAGACTATGTCCTTTATTCTGCTGTTAATTAACGCACCAAATATTACTGCACCCGTACCAACGGCTTCAGCAACGCTTTCTTTATCTTCTAAAGTAGGGTTCTTTTCGTTAATAATCGAGTAAGCCTTTTCAACGCATTTATTGATAACGTCTTCAAGTAAAACAACCTTGCCTTTTCTAGTGCTCATAGTACCGTCTTCAAGCGAAACCATACCAAAAGCAACGTGTTCCATATCTTTTGCCCAAGGCTTTTCTAATAATTCTAAAACTTTAAATATTTGTTTAAAGTGTAAGTTTTGTTGATAAGCAACGACGTATAAACATTTAGTAAAATTATAAGTTTTATTTCTATAATATGCCGCCGCTAAATCACGAGTAGCGTATAACGAAGCACCGTCTGAACGAAGTATTAAACAAGGTGGCATATCGTACTTTTCTAAGTTAACGATTTTAGCACCGTCGCTTTCAATAAGTAAATTTTTTTCTTTAAGTTCGTCGATAACGACGTTCATTTTATCGTTATAAAAACTTTCGCCGTTGTAACTGTCAAAGGTTACGTCAAGTTTGTCGTAAATTTTAACAACGTCTTTTAAAGTTAATTCTTTAAACCATTTAAATAAACGTACGCACTCTTCGTCACCATTTTCAATCTTTTTAAAATATTCCCTAGCAATTTCGTCGATAGTAGGGTTCTTTTCGGCTTCTTCGTGATATAAAACGTATAAACGGGTAAGTTCTTTAATACCGTTATTTTCAACTGTTTGTTTATCGCCCCACGTTTTGTAAGCGTAAATAAGTTTACCAAATTGAGTACCGTAGTCGCCAAGGTGGTTTACGCCTATTACGTTGTAGCCTAAAAATTTATAAATTCTATAAAGCGCGCCACCTATTACCGTAGTCGATAAATGACCTATATGAAAAGGCTTAGCAATATTTATAGAAGAATAGTCAATAACTATATTTTTACCGTCACCTATATTAGACGCACCGTAACGTTCTTGTTTAGATAAAATATTACTAATAACTTGGCTTGCAAAATTTTGTCTATTAATAGTAAAGTTAAGATATCCGTTTACGCTTTCAATTTTAGAAATATATTCGTCTGGCGTAATAGTAGATGCTAAATCGTTAGCAATCATAACGGGAGATTTTCTTAAAATTGCTGAAAGTTTAAAACAAGGAAAAGAATAATCTCCAAAATTATTGTCAACCGTGTTTATGATAAATTCTTCAATTTGATTTTGGCTTAAACCGTCTATATTAATTTTTGATGCAACGTATTTTTTGTAATTCATATTAAACCTTTAAAATATTATTTTAATATATTTTAACATACTTTAATTATAATCGCAATAAAAATGCGCAATTATGCTTAAAAGAGTATAAAAAGAATTGAATAAAATGCAAAAATGTTATATAATAAATAAAGCAAATTAATTTAAACGGGGTAATTTTATGAAACTTGGTGTAGTAGGGCTACCAAACGTAGGTAAATCTACTTTATTTAACGCAATTACACACGCTGGTGCACAATCGGCAAACTTTCCATTTTGTACGATAGAACCTAACGTTGGCGTTGTTGCCGTTCCAGACGAAAGGCTTGAAAAGTTAGCAAAACTTTATAATAGTAAAAAGGTCACTCCCGCAACTATTGAATTCGTTGACATTGCTGGTTTAGTAAGGGGCGCGTCGAAAGGCGAAGGTCTTGGTAATAAATTTTTATCACACATAAGGGAAGTTGATGCTATAATTCACGTCGTTAGGTGTTTTGAAGACGAAAATATCGTACACGTTGACGATAGCGTAAACGCTGTTAGGGATATAGAAACGGTTAATTTAGAACTTATTTTAGCCGATTTAGAAAGCGTTCAAAAAAGGTACGACAAAGCTTTTTCAATGATAAAGACGGGTGATAAAAAGTACGTTACCGAAAGCGATTTATTAAAAAAGATTTTAACGACGCTTGAAAATGAAAAGCCCGTTAGAAGCATTGCTTTTACCGAAGAAGAACAAAAGTACGTTGACGGCTTATTTTTAATAACGTCAAAACCCGTAATTTACTGCGCTAACATTAGCGAAGACGATATCGGTAAAGACGAAAACGAAATTGCCTTTGTTAAAGAGTTGAAAGAGTACGCTAAAAACGATAATAGCGAAACGCTTGTTATTTGCGCTAAAATTGAAGACGATTTAAGTCAATTAGAATTAGAAGAACAACAACTATTTTTAGAAGAATTAGGACTTTCTGAAAGTGGTTTAGATAGGCTTGTAAAAGCAAGTTATAAACTACTTGGCCTTATTAGTTACTTAACTAGTGGCGAGCCTGAAACAAGGGCTTGGACTATAAAGAACGGTACAAAAGCACCACAAGCGGCTGGTAAAATTCATAGTGATTTTGAAAAGGGTTTTATTAGGGCAGAAGTAGTCGATTGGCAAGTTTTATTAGAATGTGGCAACTACACTAAAGCAAAAGAACTTGGCAAAGTGCGTAGTGAAGGCAAAGAATACGTTATGAAAGACGGCGACGTGGTATTATTTAGATTTAACGTATAAAACTATTAATAAAGAGTTAAAGTATAATAAAATTCCGTGCAAAATTAATTGCACGGAATTTTTTAGTTGTTTAATTAAAACAATATTCAAGGGTTAATATTAATACGAGTTTGGCGTTTTCGTACTTTTTAATAATTTCTTCTTTTTCTTTTTCATTAAAAATGTCGCAATTACGGTATTTAAAATTATATTCGTCAATTACGCTAACGTCTTTTTCTCTATTAACGTTTATTATTTTAAACTTGGAAGTATGCTTGCCGTGTATAAGTTGTACTTTATCGCCAACTTCAATTAAATGGTATTTAGGCAAGTCTAATAAACGCAACTGGTTTTTAATATCAGCCGTGGCTATCGTTTCCATATCGGCTTCAATTGTATAAGTTTCGTAAAGAGTTTTTTCGTCTACTATTAAACTGTTATCGGGTGCCTTTTTAGGAAAAATATATTCTTTTGAATTGGGGTTTACGGGATAAGAAAAAATAGAGTAGTCGTAAGTTTTATTGTAGCCGTGTGCTTTTGCCATTAAACCACCAAATCCACGTTGTGAAAAGATTATTTTTTTACCGTTATTAAGTACGGGACAGCAATAATCATATTCTTGGTGATGGTAGCCCGTAAATATATATTTGTTTTTAATAACGTCGTTTAAAACGGCGTAATGGGTTGCCCAAGTCGTTTCAAAATATTCGTAATTAGGGTCATCGTAATAAGTCCAACCAATAACTGCTAATTTCATTTTAAGTCCCCTTAAAAATTATTTTTCGTCTTTAATTTTAAATCTTTCAACAAGCAACGTAGGAATTTGTAAAAGGTAACAATTCTTTTTATTTTCGACAACGTCTATAACTGTAAGCGTTACTAAGTAAAGAGCAAAGAATGCAAGCCCACCGTAAAACCAGTTTAACGGAGTGCCTGGTAATACTGATGAATTTATATAAATAGAGTCGCTGTTACCCATAATTTTAATCATAAATAAACCGTAAAGTACCGTTACGGCGTAGCCAAGTGGCCAAGCATACCACCTTTTAATATCTAATTTAACCCAACCTAACATTATAAGCATAATAGATAAGAAAATTTGCATAGAGTGGTGAAGTAAACTAGTTATAGTTGGTGGGCAAAAAATCGTGTAGTAAGTGCGTACTATACTAGGAGCAGTGTCACTTGCTTTAAACGATAAGCCTTGACTTATGTAGTTAGGGTAAACGGTAGCAATCGTACCGGTTATAAGAGCGGTAAACGCTAAGTATTGAAATACCGGTGAGTTCTTTTTGCAAAAAATTAAACTAAACGCCAAAGCAAAACTCAACACGCCTGAAAGAGACGTTGGTATAAACGAGCCTGGCCAAAAAACTTCACAAAAAGCCCTATTAAGAGTTATAGTTGCTAGCAAAATTGCTCCACCGATTTTAACGGATAAGAATTTACCCTTTTCGCTTTTAATTTTAGCAACGAAAATTAGCCCTACAACAGTCAAAGCAATAGAAATCACTAAGTAAATAATATGTTGCAATCCAAAAATTTTAGGTTCCATTTTTTTCCACCTTTTTATTTATTTGGTTATAGTATACCACTTATTTGCAAAAATGTCAAAAATTTAATAAATTATAAAATGTTATTGAATTTTTTTTTAATTTAGTGTATAATTAAGTTATGTTTAACTATTCTATAAGTCAAAGAACAATTATGCCTATTGCTTTATTAGTTATGATTTTAATAAGCATAGGTTTGCGTTTTTTATTAAAAAACAAAAGCGACAACGTTAAAAACATACCTTTAACGGTTATAGCCTTTATGCTTTTAGGGCTTGAAATAGGCAAGCAAGTTTATTATATATTTTTTGTGGAATATATAACGTATGCGCTTCCTTTTCATTTTTGCACGCTAGTAATTTTCGTAATTATTTTTACGCAAATATTTGGCAAAAAGTTAAATGCGTTTTTTAAACCGATTGCCTTTTCATTTTCGGGTTTAGTTACTTTTATGCTTTATATTGCGCCAACTTCGTTAATAGGTAATTCCCTTGATAATTTATTTTTAAATTATTATACTTTCCACACCTTTGCTTTTCACCATTTGGTAGTGCTTTATTTTATACTAACTATTTGTTTAGGGACTTACAGCCCAAAACTTACCGACTGTGTTAAAAACGTTGGTGGTATAATTTTTTACGGACTTTACGCCGTGCCTATTGCCTTTAAATTAAACACAAATTACGTTAATATTTTAAAGTCGACTATCGGTTTTTTAGAAAATTTTAGGCTTACTTACGGGCAGTTTGTGTACGACGCTATTTGGTTTTTATTTTGTTCAATTTGCGCGTCGCTAATATGTATAGCGTATTACTATATTTTAAAATTAATTGGCTTTATTAAAAATAAAAAGTCGTCATAGATAATTTAATTTATACAAAAGAAAACCGCAACTATGTCGTTGCGGTTTATTATATGCTAACTTATAGGTAAATTAATTTCTTTTTAAAAGTTTTTCAAGGCTAGGTAAAAGGGCTGTCGGCTCAAAAATTTTGTCTAAAATTTTAGAGCAACCGTTAATTAAAGGTGAGTTTATAACAGTAGTTATAATCGTTCCTACCCCTATGCTATGAAAACTATTATAGTATATAGTAGACCAGTCAAAAGTTGTAACGTCACCAAAAAGAGTAAAGGCTAAAATAATAGATATTAGTAGTAAAGAAATATCAAAAATGCGTTTAATTTTGTGAATACTAATTTTAAAATTGCTAGATATTTCGGCAACGAAAAGTTCGTAAACTTGAAGTGGCATATACGTTTTAAAAAAACACGCAACGCCAAACGCCGTAATTACGTCGCCAACTAAAAGCATAAAGTAGCGAAGCCATACTTGGTTAAAACTAACGTCGTTTAAAATATATAAAAACAAGTTTAAAACATAACCGTAAATAACGGCAACCAAAAAGGCTATTAAATAACGCCAATTAAATTTGCGAACGATTATGCAAAGTAAAATTAGCATTAAACCTTGTACAAGGTATTCAACCATTCCAACGCTAAAACCGTTCCAAAAACTTTTAACAGCGCCGTATATAACGAAGGGTGGTGCTGCAACCATTGAAACGCCAAGGTCGGCTTTACTGCAAATAGCTACCCCAAGTGCGACGAAAACTATTCCAAATACCCATAATAATTCTGAAGTCTTTTGTATCTTTTTCATATCAACAATAATAGCATATTTTTTAAATAAAGACAATTAAAATTTCTATATTGACAATATTAATAAAAAGTCGTAAAATAGTCGTAGAATATTTATAAGGAAATAATATGATTATAGTTACTTTAACGGCTCTAGGTGTGGGCGGGGCAACCGTCGTTGGCGCACTTTTAGGCTTTTTATTTAAAACCGTTTCACAAAAATTTTCTAAAATTATACTTGCCTTTGCCGGTGGAATAATGTTATCTGCTGCCGTATTCGGTCTTATAATACCGTCGCTAGAATACGGGGGCGATTTTAATATTTTAATAACCGTTTTAGGTATTTTTGCCGGTGCGCTTTGTCTTAATTTAATTGATAAATTTACACCACACTTGCACAAGATGATAGGTGCTGACATTGAAGAACATAAAAAGTCTAATTTAAACAAGGTATTGCTTTTCGTTATTGCAATCGCAATACACAATTTGCCAGAAGGTATTGCGGCGGGCGTTGGTTTTGGAAGTGAAAATCAAACCCACGGCATTTTAATAGCAATAGGTATTGCGCTTCAAAATATTCCCGAAGGTATGATTATTATTGCTCCAATGATAAACTCGGGCGTATCAAAAGGTAAGACCTTTTTAATCGCATCAATTACCGGCTTAATTGAAGTCGTAGGCACGTTTATAGGTTATTTTGCCGTAAAGATTGCAACGGTAATATTGCCGTTTGCGCTTGCGTTTGCAGGGGGAACGATGCTTTACGTCGTTAGTGACGAAATGATACCCGAAACTCACTCTGACGGAAATAAGCGTGGCGTTACTTTTTCATTACTAATCGGTTTTTGTTTAATGCTTATTTTAGACGTTTTATTAGGTTAATTTTAAATTTAAAAATAGTTCGGCTCGTGCCGAACTATTTTTTACTTGTTTAGTTTAAATTATTTGCTAAATATTACGCTAACTAGCGTTTTAAGTCCTTTAATTTTTATGGTTGCTTTGCCGTCTTTAATTTCAACGTCGCAAGTAGCGTTGTCAGGCGTATAAACTTTATAATTTACAAAATCATTAAGCAATTCGTCGCTATAAGTTACAATCGTTTCAGTTAAATCACGGTCAACGTCAGCATTTAAAACGTGAAGTGCTAATTTATTGTCGAAAGTTTTTCTCGTTTCAAGTAAAACGTTTTGCGTATCAACCGTTAAATTACAAGGAATATATTGTAAAAATTCTTCTTTTGTAGTTAAAATTGCGTCTTTTATGCCTTGAAGATTATAAATTTCGTTCTTTTCACTTCTCGTTTTAGTGTTTTCGTTATGACGACCAAAACCACCGGTTACAATAATTGTAACGCCTCTATTAGACGCTTCTTTTAAATCGTCGTACAATTTGTTTTTGCAGTATAAAATATCTGGTAAAATTATTACGTCGCCCTTTTCTAAAGACGCAACCTCATCTTCAGTAATAATAGAGTAAGGGTTGTTATTAAGAACGAGTTTAGTAGTAACGGCAAAAAGTTCGCCGTAGCCGTTTAACGAGCAAGTAAGATTTTCTACTGCGTGTAAAACTTTTATTTTGTTATAAGATTTAGCGTCAAAAATTTTACCATTAGTTTTATAATAATCAAAACTTTCTTTTAAGCCGTCGCATAGATAAGGAGTGTCTATTGCAACTTCGTCGCCGTTTTTCATTGAACGAACCGTCCAAGGCACACCTACGATATCGCCGTACACTGCTGAGTGCATTATAAAACTTAAAATTTCTTCTTTATTTTTAGGAAAGCGTAATTTACCTTTTTCGTCTTTGCACCAAGACGTGTCAAAAACTTTATAGTTAAAGCGTTCGCCGTACTTAAAGGCTAACGTTTGACCTTGAACTCTACCTTGGTTTTTACCAAAATATCCACCTGAATTTTCTACGAAAATAAAATCGCAACTATCTGGGCTTAAAGTAGGTTCAAAACCACCGACTACTTGATTTCTATACCCACGCGGAAAACCAGGGTTATGAAGAACTTTTGCCTTGCCGTTTGAAACTTCTTTAACGTAGTCAAAGCAATTTTTATGGAATTTAGCAACGGTATCTTGTAAAAAGATTAAATACCATTTAAATAGTGGGTCGTAAATATTATGCCTTGGAGCAATTTCGTGTACGTCGTCAAGCGTAGCAGGGTAACTTGGGTAAGGTATTTCAACGAAGTCAAAATCTTTAATTCCCATAACTTCGTAAGGGTTTTTAAAATTTTCTTTTAAATACTCTCTAAATTTTCTTTGACAGTGTTCGCAGTAGCAAAACGACATACCGGAATTGTCAAAGTGAAAGCCGTCAAGCCCTATTTCTTTAACGCCGTATTTAATAACGCTTTTTAAATGCGCTAAATATTTATCGTTATTATAGCAAGGTCTAGGACGATAATACTGGTCTGTTAAAGTTGGTTTAAATCTGCCGTTCCTATCTATAATAAGCATATCTTTAACGTCGGGAATTTCTCTAGTAATATTTTCAGTATAGATAGAACCCATTGACATATAGCCTAAAACTTTTACGCCGTGTTTATGGGCGAATTTAGTAAACTCTTTTGTTCTAAGCATTTCTTCTTCTTCAAAAAGTATACCCGAACCTTTATAAAAATGCGTGTAAACCATATTAATACCAAGTTCAGCACCCTTTTTTATTAATTTTTCTTTATGAATTCTAGCGTACCATTCGTCAACGTTTTCGCCAAGACTAAAAACCGTACCACCGTCATTACCCATTCTTTTTAAGTGATAAATAGGTTCGTGGTTCCAGTAAGACCAAACTACTTTATCTTTCATAATTAAACTCCTTATAAATTTTTAAGGTCGATAATGTGTACCGATGGAGTAAATCCGTCAGTTTCGCCTAAGTATAATTTACCGTTGTGATATGCTGACGAGTGGAAATAACATCTATAATTTTTATCGTTTACAGGGCCGAAGTCTTTAATTTTATCTTCGCCCGTAGCCTTTCTATCAAAACGAATAAGTCTCATATTAGGGTAGCCAGCGCCTATCCAAATAACGCCGTCTTCGTCTTCTTCTAAAACGGCAGTTCTACCACTTTCAGGAGCAATATCGGTAATAAATTCAAACGTTTCAGTTTTCCAGTCGAAACGGAATAATTTAGATTTGTCTACCATACCAACGTACATTTCGCCGTCACTTGTAACAATCCATTGGTCAATACCTTGGTTACCGGCAATCTTTGGACCGATATCTTGTAAAATAAGAGTGTCCATATGATAAAATCTATCTTCGTCAGGGTTATATTTTGCAAGTCTTAAAGTTTTGTTGTAGTAGTCAACCCAACCAAGATAACATACGCCGTTAGGGGCAATAGCCATATTGTGATGACCGTATTCACTAATTCTACCGTAGTCAGTAACTTTACCCGTTGGAATATCAACTACTAAAAAGTGGTTGTCTGGAATAGTGTTAACGTAGCATTTTTGCCTTTTAGCGTCAACTTGCATTGATTGAGAGTACATAAATTGAGGGAAATCAGCAATAATTTTACTACTGTCGGTAGCAGGGTTGTAGACTACTACTTTACCACCGTTATCGTCTCTCACTCTATTCCATTGGTCTAAATTGTCAAGAGCAAATTCGCTATAATCAATATCTTCATAGCCTTGTTCTCTTTTTCTTTTTAACATAATTTCAGGCAATTCGCTTTTTAAGTATGCGTTAAATACAGGAAGTCCGTCCCAAGTAAAGTGACTGCATTCACCCATAATAAGTTTGCCGTCTGCTAACACGCCGAGAGAGTTGTGAATTTTAACGCAGTAATTCCTATTTTTTACCCAAGGGAAAACGTCGTTACAAAGAGTAATTTCGTCAGTTTTAGTGTCTAAAACTGCTAACGTTTCACTACCACCTGTTAAACCAAGATAAATTTTATCTTCTACCTTTTTCATTGAAGTTACAGCCGTTGCACGTCTGCTTTTAACGTATAATTCTTTCGTTTTCATAATAATACCTTTCCTTTTATATGTTGACTATTTTTAATAGTTATAATTATTATAGCATTTTATATTTTTTAATACAATAAAGTATATCAACTTAAAAAAGACAAAATTGCACTTTTTACAACTTTTAAAAGTATAGGATTTATGGTAATTTTTTAATAAAATAGGATTTTATTGCACTTGACAAGCAAAAATAACTATGTTATTATATTATTAAATAATTAGGGGGGTTAATCAGTTGAGTAAATATTTTGGCGCACAAAACATAACTATACAACCTATAAAAATAGCCTTTTATATGCCACCTACCGTTTTTGGTGGCGACCCCGTTGGGCACGTCGGTCAAAACGATATGTTTTTTTTGCTACTTAAAGGCGAAATAATATTGTTTATCGACGATGATTTTTATATTATGAAGGCTGGTCAACTTGCCTTTTTACCAAAGGGCAAAATGCGTAGATATTTTAGTTTTTCTAACGATTATAAGGTGTATTCAATGTCCTTTTACGCGCAAGGTGACGGCTCAAATTTAATGCAAGGTCTTAATTTAACGCACGGCAACTATGTAGTAACCCCTAAAAATTTAGATAGGGTGGTTGACCTTTTTGAAAATTCGTCGCACGTTGAATTTAACAAAAACGCAATATACAACGTAATTTGGTCGGCAAATATATTAAATATTATTAAAGAGTTTTCAAAAGAACAAAAAGTTCAATTTAATAGCGACGTAAGGCTTAACGACGTTGTTGATTATATGAAAGCAAACGTCGATAAAAACGTTACGGTCGAAGAACTATCTAAAATAGTCTATATGCAACCGACTTATTTTATAAGGTGTTTTAAAAAGTCATACGGCGATTCGCCTATGGCGTACTTTAAAACGCTAAAAATTTGCAAGGCAATGCAACTTTTACACGAAGGTGTTTTAAGTATTGACAAAATTGCTGAAAGTTTAGCAATGACCGACCCTTCGTACTTTTCACGTTGGTTTAAAAACAGTTGTGGCGTAAGCCCAAGCGACTACAGAAAACTACTATATAAAAACGTTAAATAAAAACAACCCCCACGGCACGCCGTGGGGGTTGTTTTATAAAAAGAAAACCTTACTTTTAAGTAGGGTTGTTTTTATATAATTAAATTGTTTTAATAATCGCAAAGACCTAAAATATAATCTGATTTTACGTCTAAAATAAAACAAAGTTTAGCAAGCGTATCAAGGGCAGGGAAAATATTTTCTTTCATATATTTAGATACCGTTTGTGGTGAGACACCTATCTTTTTTGCAATTTCTTTTTGCGTAAAATGTGATTGTTTAATACTTTCACGCAGTCTTATTTGAATATTTTTAAGTTCCATATTTTCATTTCCCCCATCTATATTGATGAGCATATTGTCGCATATTATACGATATTTTGCTTGACAATCGTATATTATACGATTTATAATTAAAATATTTTAATGGAGGTTGTTATGAAAAAGAAACTCTTAACAATTTTATTAACACTTTTAAGTGTAAGCTTAAGTGTGTTTATATTTACTGCATGTAGCCATGAACATTCTTATGTAATGCAAGTAATTGAGCCGACTTGTTTAAATCTTGGATATAATAAACATACTTGCAAGTGTGGTAATACTTATAACGATACTTTTGTTAATTCGTTAGGGCACTCTTTTACAAACTATACTTCTAACAATGATGCTACTTATGATGCTGACGGAACAAAAACGGCGACTTGTGATAGAAACGGTTGTAATCAAACTGATACATTAACCGATATTGGCAGTCGAATTATGAGTTATGGCTTAGCATACGTTTCAAATTTTGATAACGAGAGTTATTCAGTGACGGGTATAGGCACTTGCACTGATACAAATATTGTAATACCTGCTACTTATGAAAATAAGCCCGTAACCAGTATAGGTAATTTTGCGTTCAGTAGTTGCGATAGTTTAACAAGTATAACAATACCAAACAGTGTAACAAGTATAGGTAATTCTGCGTTCCGTGATTGTAGTAGTTTAACAAGTATAACAATACCAAACAGTGTAACAAGTATAGATGATTATGCGTTCCGTGATTGTAGTAGTTTAACAAGTATAACAATACCAAACAGTGTAACAAGTATAGGTAATTATGCGTTCTATTATTGCGATAGTTTAACAAGTGTAGTAATACCAGATAGCGTAACAAGTATAGGTTATGGAGCGTTCTATTATTGCGATAGTTTAACAAGTGTAGTAATACCAGATAGCGTAACAAGTATAGGTTATGGAGCGTACTCTGATTGCTATAGTTTAACAAGTGTAGTAATACCAAATAGCGTAACAAGTATAGGTGATTATGCGTTTGCTTATTGTAGTAGTTTAACAAGTATAACAATACCAAATAGCGTAACAAGTATAGGTGATTATGCGTTCGAACATTGCGATAGTTTAATTTACAATATAAAAGATAATTTAAAATATTTAGGTAATAGCAGTAATCTTTATTTGTATTTGGTAGGCGTTGTTAATGCAAATATTACAACAGCAAACATTGATACAAATTGTAAAATTATAGGTTATTCTGCATTCGCTAATTGCAGTAAATTAACAAGTATAGAAATACCAAATAGCGTAACAAGTATAGGTGATGATGCGTTCTATAATTGCGGTAGTTTAACAAGCGTAACAATAGGTAACGGCGTAACAAGTATAGGTTATAGAGCGTTCTATAATTGTAGTAGTTTAACAAGTATAGAAATACCAAATAGCGTAACAAGTATAGGTGATTATGCGTTTGCTTATTGTAGTAGTTTAACAAGTATAACAATACCAAATAGTGTAACAAGTATAGGTTATTCTGCATTCAGTGGTTGCGGT
>JAZOUX010000095.1:0-14432 GCA_045658325.1 Christensenellaceae bacterium
AATTTTTTTTGAACTTCGTCACTTAATAAATAATCTATAAACGTATTTATATATACTATTTTTTGAGTTTCACCCGTCATTATTGATAAATATTGAAAGTTGTCGTTAAATAACGTAAGTGGACTGCTTTCAAATTCAACCCCAGCGTTTTTGAGCCTAACTATACACCGTTGGTTGCCGTAAAGCGTAGCGTCTTTGCTCCTTAAAAATAGCGAGTAAGCGTAGTCTTCGTTTTGGATTTCATAAGTAGAAATATTTTCTTCTAATAAGGCTAAAAATATATTGGTGTTTTGACCGTTTTGAATAATAACCTTTTCGCCGTTACCTTTTTTTATTTTAAAATAACCACCTTTACACCAACTAACGGCAAAACGGTTTTTATTGCCGTATTCACCGTCTAAAACGGAATAGTTTTTTAGTTTTATAAACTTATCTATAAAATTAAAACCACACGCCCCATACGAAATTACGTCGGGCGTTTTTCCACTTTCAATACTTTCAGTTGCGCTTTCAACCGTATGACTGGTTACAACGAATAATACTTCGGGGTGCTTTTTAGAAAAGTTATTTGCAACGCTTCGTAAAAAAGCCGTTCTTGAACCTTTGCCACCACTAAATGTGTCTATTTGCCATACGCTTAGTATTTGCTTATATTCTTTTTTAGGGTAAATATCTATCGTTTGGTTATAGTTTAACAAAAATACCGTTGCAACCAGCACGAAAACGCAAGTTATACAAATTAGTATAAATTTTACTTTTTTCATATATTAAAATTATGCTAAACAGTCTTTTTATATGAAAATTTACATAAAAAAACACACTATTTTTACTTAACGTAAAATGTAGTGTGTAATTTAGTTAATATTTATTTTACTCTAAAATATATTTTTTAGCGTTGTTTATAAATAAAGCGTCAGCCACCTTATTATTAAACTTTTTCTTTATAAAATCGTAAGCACTTTTTAAATGATTTTCACTGTCATAGTGTACGTCGCTTGCTATAAAGTCTACTAAACCTTCTTTAATCAATTTTAATACGAAAGTTTGAACGTGCTTACCCATATTGCCTATGACGGCTGAAGCGTTTACTTGAATAAAACCACCGTTTTGCCTAATTGCTATTATTGTATACTTATCTATATAAACGTACCTTTCAACGTGGGCAATTATTGGGTAATAACCTAAAACGCTAAAATTATATACATAATCGGCAATATCCGTTTCGTCTTTATAATTAAACTCTAACAAAAAGGTTTTGCTATCGCCTAAACAAACAATTTCTTTATTTTCTGCACGGTGGTAAATACCTTCGTCACAAAAACTTTCTTGCCCAAAATGAATTTTAGGTAAACCGTCAATACCTTCAATTTGCTTTAAAAATTCATTGTACTTTTTTATAGCCGTTTCTTTATCATATTCGTATTCTCCAGCTCTATAATGGGGAGTTAAAAAAACGTCGGTCACGCCTAAGGCGTATTCATTTTTTAACATTTCGATAGACTTTTCAAGCGAATCGCTCCCATCGTCGATAAACGGCATTATGTGTGTATGGATATCAACCATTAATTATTTCTCCTGTCCGTAATTCCCGTAATTTTTACCGTAATACGCATACTCGTTATAAGTTGGCGACTGTTTTTCATTTTCGTACGTCATAACAGTACCAAAAATTTTAATACCGTTCAATTTAAGCATTTTTACCGCTTCAGTTAATTGCGACTTGCGTACTACGCCAGCCGAAACAACCATAATAACTGCATCAGAGTGCTTTGCAATGTGCATATATTCTGAAACTTGTAAAATTGGTGGACAGTCGAATAAAACTATATCGTACTCTTCACGCAATTTATCAATTAAATTTTTAAACTTTTCACTAGTGAAAATAATTGAAGCGTTGTGTGCTGATTTACCCCTATTAACAATGTCTACCCCGTACGAAGATTTTTTAATTAACTTTTCAAATTCACATTCGCCAAGCATATATTCTGCTATACCGTGAGTGTTTAAAACTCTAAAACACTTGTGCATTTTAGGGCTTCTAAAATCAAGGTCAACGACAACTACTTTTTTATCGTTTTTAGCAAGTGATACGGCTAAGTTTGCAACTATTGTTGATTTACCTTCACCAGCAATAGACGACTCAATTTGAAATACTTTACGCTTTCCGTCGTCGATATAGTAAATTATGTTATCTTTTAACCTATTGTAACTAGAGTTTGCAGAACCTGACGTATCACCTACTACGATTGTAGGAATATCGTTAATTCTATCACTAGGGTTTTTACTTTTTTTGCGTGAGAACATTTTAATTTTCATTTTTTTGTCCCCCTTCTCTATTAAAGTTTGCACTTATTGAAATTGAAGCAAGTACAGGTGCTCCAACAATATCTTCAACGGTGTCTTTGTTAGTAATAGTATCGTCAATGTAAAATCTAATAATTAAAAATACTACTGCTAACGCTAAGCCCATTAAAAACGACGTAAATATCGAACTTGTTTTACCAGAAGAAGATACTACTGCTTCCGGCATTGCCTTATCTAATATAATACGGTCTTTAAGCATTATCCAAATAGAATCAGCGTCGTTATCTACATAGTCGATACAAAACTCAATATAGTCGTTAAGTTGATTAACTAGTTGTTGAGATACGTCTTCTCTACTTTGCATTGAATAAGTAATTTTTAAGTCAAAACGTTGGTCTTGCCACGTTACTTTAATAACGTCAACGTTAATAGACTTGCCCGTCTTTTCTTTATATCGAAGAGCGTTGTTTTTGTTTTTAAAAACACTTTCACACTGTGGGGCAAGGTATACCGAGAAAGAAAATTGGTTTAATTCGTTAGTTGTTCCACCTGTTTGTAACTCACCAACTTTAACAACTGCAGTAGTTGATACCGAATACGTCGTCTTTTTTACAAAAAAAGCGTACAGCGTACCAATTGCAGTGCTTACCACTATTATTATCATCGTGAATATTAAATTCTTTTTGATAACGCTCCATATATCTTTTAAAGATATTACATTTGTTTCTTTTTCGCTCATAAAAACTCCTTAATAGAATTGTCTTTATTAATCGTATATATTATATATTAACATAATTATTATCGTTAGTCAATAGCCAAAATAACGATTATTTCTTACCTTTTTGCTCTCTTAAACGCTTAACTTCCTTTTCAAAGCCGTTATTCGACGGTTTATAGTAAACTTTACCTACTAAACTGTCGGGCAAATACTGTTGCTCAACGTATCCACCAAAGTCGTGCGGGTATTTATATTCAGCACTTTTTTTCTTGCCTTCTTTACTTAAATAGGCTGGATTTATTAAGTGTGGTGGTATATTATCGTCTTTAACCGTTTCGGCATCGCTTCTTGCCGTTTGCATTGCCGTTATAACCGTGTTAGATTTAGCCGTTTCGCAAACGTAAATTATGGCTTGACTTAAAGGTATAAGACCTTCTGGCGAGCCAAGTTCTTTATACGCTTGTAAAGCACTGTTTGCTATAACTAAAGCGTTAGGGTCTGCCATACCTACGTCTTCAGCCGAGTGAACTACGAGCCTACGCGCTATTAAAAGCGGGTCACACCCTGCTAAAATTAAGCGTTGACTGTAATATAATGCGCCGTCGCTATCACTACCCCTTAAACATTTACAAAATGCACTTAAAAAATGGTAGTAGGCATTTTCGTCAATGCTTAAAGCCTTTTTTTGTATAGACTGTTCAGCATCTTTAAGTTCAACTATAACTAAACCGTTTTCATCAACGGGTGTTGTTAATACGGCAAGTTCTAAAGCGTTGTACGCCGTACGCAAATCGCCGTCGCTCAATTTTGCTATATGAGAAAGGGCTTCGTCACTAACCGTACAATTTATTTCGCCTAACCCTTTCTTTTTATCGTTTAAAGCAACTATAAGTGCGTTTTTAATACTTTCAGCTGAAAGTTTTTTAAACTCAAAAACACGGCAACGCGATATAATAGCCGGAGTCATTGCAACGAAAGGATTTTCAGTAGTCGAACCGATAAACACTACCGTACCACTCTCTATGGCTGGGAGCAACGAGTCTTGTTGAGTTTTATTAAAACGATGACACTCGTCTAACAATAAATATGTTTTTTTTCCAAACGTTTTCAAGTCAACTTCTGCTTGTTCTACGGCTTTTTTAACGTCGCTTACGCCACTCGTTACGGCGTTTAATTTTATAAAATTACCACTAGTTGAATTAGCGATTATATTAGCAAGCGTCGTTTTGCCCGTTCCTGGTGGACCGTAAAAAATACAACTACCAAGCCTATCTAAAGTTATTGCCCTACGAAGCAAACTGCCTTCACCAGCAATTTCGCTTTGACCTAAAAATTCCCTTAACGTTAAAGGGCGCATCCTTTCGGCTAACGGCGTGGCATATTTATTCGTTTTTTCAGTGAAATCAAATAGCGTATACATAGTTTATTTCTCTTTTTAATATAAATTATTATGACTAATTTTTTTAAATTTTTAAAAGTTAATTTAAAATCAATTTTAATATGTTGTATTTTAATATTTTTTATGGTTGTTTTTATTTCTTTCCCCGAAAAATATTTAAAAAGTTGTTATAAAGGGCTAGTTTTATGGTCGCTGAACGTTTTGCCTTCATTACTGCCCTTTTTCTTTTTAACGGCACTTTTTACTAAGACGGCTAAAATTAGCAAAGTTACGCGAAAACTTTCGCCACTTTCAAATTTTTTATTTGGCAATAACGGTATTTGCTTTTACCCTTTTATTATGAGCGTGCTTTCGGGCTACCCTGTTGGAAGCAGTATCGTTAGCGAGTTGTTTTCTCAAAATTTAATCAACAAAGACGAAGCAACTAAAATTAGCGTATTAGCATCAACGTCTGGCCCACTTTTTATAGTCGGCACAGTTGGAATTTGTATGTTTAATAACAAACTTTACGGTTTTATTATTTTAATATCGCATATTTTAGCAACCGTTTTATCAGCAGTTACACTAAAAAATTACAAAAAAGGTAACCTTTCAAACAAGTCGTTTACTAATTTTAATAACGTTGATAACGTTTTATACGAAAGTATGTATAACTCGGTAATTTCAGTGTTGCTCGTAGGTGGATTTATTGCTATAAGTTACGTTTTAACCGATATTTGTAGCGATTTAAACTTATTAATGCCGTTAGAACATTTAATCAAATTAATATTTTCGCCTTTAAATATCGAATATGGGCAAGCAAAAGGTTTTTGCTACGGTCTTATCGAGTGTACGCGTGGTAGCCAATTTTTAGCAAACTCGACCAACTACACCCTTTCAGTTTCACTTACCGCAAGCATAATTTCATTTGGCGGACTTTCAGTTTTTTTACAGTCGATAACCCATTTAAAAAAGGCAAACGTTAAAATTAAAATTTTTTGTTTAGGCAAATTTTTAAGTTCAGTTTACGCTTTTATTATTTGTTATTTGACCTTTATTATTTTTCGTTTATAACGGCAATAACTTCACTAGATAATAAGCCGTCTAAACTTTGATTATTTTGAATTCTTTCTCTTACTAACGATGAACTTATATTAACAATTTCTTCTTCGCAAGGAATAAAAATAGTAACTATATCGCTATAAAGTTTACCGTTTATTAAGTGCATATTGTTTTCATACTCGTAATCGGTAGTGTTTCTAACCCCTCTAACCGTATAAATTACGCCTTTTTGCTTCATTAAGTCAACTAGTAACCCTTCGTGATAGCATACTTCAACGTTGTTATAATCTTTAACAACGGCGTTTAGCATTTTTAAACGCTTTTCAACCGAAAAAAGAGTTTGTTTTTCGGGATTAATACATATTGCAACTATTAATTTATCAAATAATTTACTAGATTTTTTTATAACGCTTTCGTGCCCTTTAGTAATTGGGTCGAAAGAACCTGCAAATATAGCCGTTTTCATTTTATGCCACCTTGTAAAAATCAAATATCGCTATGCCGTATTTTCGTATATCGGTTAAAGTAAAGCCTTCGTAATTTACCGAGAGCCTGTCCTGTTTATGCTCGTAAATAACTAATCCGTCTTTGTTTAATATATCGTTATTTAATATCGTTTGCATTAATATTTCAACGTTATCGTAGGCGTATGGGGGGTCTAAAAATATTATATCAAATTTTTGGGTACACCCTTTTAAATAATCTTCGGCACTAATTTTTAACGCCCTTATTTCTTGTTTTACGCTTTTTAAATTATCGTTAGTGATATTTACGCTAGTTGCATCTTTATCGGTAAAAACAACCATTTCTGCTCCCCTAGAAAGCGCTTCAATGCCCATAGAACCAGTACCGCAAAACAAGTCTAAAAAACTACTACCAACAACTTTAATATTTATAATATTAAAAATAGATTCTTTAGCCCTATCACTTGTAGGGCGAATATCTTGTCCACTAAATTCTTTTAATTTTTTGCCACGGAATTTTCCACCAACAACTCTCATTTTATATACACCTTTTTTGCCCTTTTTGAAACGTTTACTAAAACTTCGTAAACTGAAGTTGAGTGTTTTTTAGCGTATCTTTCGGCATTATCTAATACTACGGTATAATTTTGACCGTCAACCTTTTTTAGCGCACACAATTCCATACAAAGCACTTTTATTGAACTTTCAAGTCCTTTCATAAAAAAACCGTCGCTATAACCAAGCCTTACAATATAGGCTTTATCGTTATTTACGGTATCGTCACCGTATAATAGCGTTTTACCTTTCAAAGAAGTCCTTTTTAATAAAACTTTTGCTTCAATTTTCATAATAGGACTTACTTTGATTTTACTAGATTTATACGGAGTATAACCGTAAAATAACAAGCCCACCCTTACCATATCTAAATGGTACGCCTTATCTTTAATTAATCCCCCACTTGCCGATATATGCAACGTAGCGTTGTTGTCGTATTCTTTTATAGGGGTAGATAAATATAAAAAAGTATGCAGTTGGCTGTTTGACAATTTTTCATTTTCAGCCTTTGCAAAATGTGAAAAAGCACCCGTAATTTTAACGTATTTACTGTTTTTAACTAAACTAACGGCTTGTTTTATTGAACTAAAGTCGTCAAAACCTAGCCTATTCATACCCGAATTAATTGCTATTTGTATATTTGCAGTTTTTTCAAGAAAATTAGATGCGTTTATTACGTTTAATACTTCGCCTATACTATTAACCGATACGGTTATATCGTATTCGATTAGTTTTATAATATTTTCATTAACCGACGGGGTTAAAAGTAATATAGGTTTATCTATACCAGATAACCTTAAATCGTACGCTTCTACGTCTAACGCGCACGCGTAATAATCTACTAAATTATATAAAGCGTTAGCAACTTCAATAATGCCGTGACCGTACGCATCGGCTTTTACTACGGCGCAAAGTTTTACGTTGTTATTTAGTAAATTTTTTACCTTTACAGCGTTATTTTTTAAAGCGTTTAAATCAATTTTGGCAATAATCGGCAAAGACATAATACACCCCTTGCCTATTATATGCTAAAACTTTTTAATTGATTATTTTTTTAAAATTAAGTCAATAATTAAGTATGAATTTTTTTGTAGGACTAATTATCGGCTTAATACTTGGTGGTAATTTAAGTTTTTTAATAGTTTGCTTATTTATTAACAACAAACGTTAATTTGCCTTTTTTAACGTGCCGTTTTTATAAAGGTATACGGTATCGCAATAATCTTGCGTAGCGTTTTTATGTGATACGGCTATAATGGTAAAATCGTAATTATTAAAAACGTTAGTTAAAATTTGCTTTTCAGTTTCTTCGTCAAGACTACTAGTCGCTTCGTCTAACACGAGAATTTTAGAGTTAGTGAATAAAGCCCTTGCTATTGCCACCCTTTGGCGTTGACCTTCGCTTAATGCTAAACCTTTTTCACCAATATACGTTTCATCACCGTTTGGTAAAGAGTTAATAAGTTCAGTTAAGCAAGCGTTTTTAATAGCCTTTTCGTAATCAGCCTTATCGTACTTTCTAAAAAAGCAAATATTGTCTTTAAGCGTAGTTGAAAAAAGCATATTGCCTTGAAACACGGGTGAAAATAAATTATTAGCGTTAAATAAATTGGTTTTATTTTCGCCTTGAACTGCTACCGCTTCACCGTCTTTTACCGGATAAACCCCTGTAATAATTTTTAAAAGGGTACTTTTACCAATGCCCGACTGTCCTTTAATTAACACCTTTTCACCTTTTTTAACGATTAAGTTTAATCCGTTTAAAACGGGTGAATTTTCATTATAACTAAAAGTTACGCCGTTTAAGTTGATTTGGTTGAAATCTTCAACCTTTTTATATTCTTTTTTACCTTCTTTGTTTAAAAGTTTTTCAATTCTATTATACGAGACGTTCATTTCGTAATAGGTGGTAACTGCGCTACCTAAGAAAGCAAAAGGCGAGCGAATTTGCATTACGAGTTGCAACATAGCCGTTAATACGCCGTAGTCCATACCCGAAACGCCTTTAAAAATACCAAACACACACCATACTAGCGTTAGCAAATAAAAGCCCATAAACATAAAACCGGTTGCGTCGCTTATAATTTGGTTAAAATATTTTTGCTTCTTTTTAGCCTTTTCAAATTCAGTTAACTTTTGGTCGTTTAAATTAATAACGATTTCTTCACCACGGTTTGATTTTACTATTAAGGCGTTATCAATATTATCGTTTACAAAACTTAAAAACTCACCGTCTTTTTTAAGAGTGTTTTTATATAATTTTACACTAATTTTTCTTACTAAAAATGTTATTAAAATTACGGCTACGCCAACTAATAAAATGATAAGAGTAAATATAGGTTGCAATAAATAAAGCACAACAACCGTCGTTACAAGTTTTACAAGCGTTGAAAAAATTGCCGGCAAAAGCGTAACGTACGCACTTGATAAAAGCACGGTGTCGTTATTTAATACCGATAATAACTGCCCACTTTTTACGTTTGATAAAGTTTCGTAGTCGTTATAAACGTAACCGTTAAAAACCAACTTTTTTAGGTTTATTTCCGTTTCGATTTTAAGTTTTTCAGTTATTATTTTAACTAGTATAGATAATATATAAGAAATTACAACCGTTCCCGCACAAATCACGCTTTTTATAATTAAACCGTCTACGCTAGAAAAATTAGTGACTTCGTTTATAAGGTCTTTTACCGTAATAGCAAAATATACCGTTATTACCGACTGAATTATTGACAAAACGTAAATAAGCGCGTGTAATACGCCAAGCCCACCTATTAAGTTTTTAATTTTTTTAAATATTTTAAACATTTTTGCTCCGTAATTAATGGTTGTCAATAGAATAAGTTGGAACTAACTGAGATACTATTTCTTTAATGTTATCTACTTCGTTATAAGCGTTTTCTTCTAAAATTTTAAGATATTTTAATAATTTATCGTCGTCAAATTCAATAGGCTTACCAATGCTTATCAATTCGTTATCAGTTTTAAGCATACCTTCTTCGTCCATAAGCCTTTCTTCATAAAGTTTTTCTCCAGGACGTAAACCAGTAAACACAATATCTATATCAACGTACGGTCTATACCCAGCAAGTTTAATTAAATTTTCTGCTAAGTCAACGATTTTAACGGGCGTACCCATATCAAGAACGAAAATTTCGCCACCTTTAGCGTAAACGCACGCTTGTAATACTAAACTAACGGCTTCAGGAATAGTCATAAAAAATCTAGTAATTTCTTTATGAGTTACCGTTAAAGGCCCACCTTCAATTATTTGTTGTTTAAAGAAAGGTATTACCGAACCGTGAGAGCCTAAAACGTTACCAAATCTAACTGCTACGAAATTAGTTTTACTCTTTTTAGCAAAAGACTGTATAATCATTTCACATATACGCTTTGTTGCGCCCATAACGTTAGTTGGATTTACGGCTTTATCAGTTGAAATTAATATGAATTTTTTAACCTTATACTTGTCCGCCGTATACGCTACGTTATAAGTACCTAAAACGTTATTTTTAACGGCTTCGTTTGGCGACGTTTCCATTAAAGGTACATGCTTATGCGCAGCGGCGTGAAAGACTATGCTAGGTTTATATTTTTTAAACACGTCATCAAGTTTACCTTTGTCCCTAACGCTACCTATAAGCGTTATATATTTTAGTTCTGGATATGTGTTTTTTAATTCCCTTTCAAGCGTATAAGTAGTATTTTCATAAATATCAAAAATAATTAAAAGTTTAGGATTATTATTTGCTATTTGCCTACAAAGTTCGCTACCTATCGAACCACTACCACCCGTTACTAATACGACTTTATTTTCGATAGTTTTCATAATTTGTTCGTCGTCAACGGTAATTTGTTCTCTACCTAATAAGTCTTTTACGTCTACTTCGTTTATAGTAAATTCATTAGACGAGCCAAGTTCAAATATTTCTTTAACGGTAAATACTTTTAGCCCCGTCTTAACACATTCGTCGTAAATTTCTTTTTTGCGATGTACCGTTGCTGACGGTAAACAAACTACGATTATTTGCGCATCGTATTTATCAACGTATTTTTGTACGCTATTAATAGGTCCTTCAACCTTAACGCCCATTATATCGGTTTTTTGTTTATTTTTATCGTCGTCTAACAAACAAACGGGAACTATTTTGTTTTTGTTAGACATATTAATTTCCCTAATAAATAACGTTGAAGCAACGCCAGCGCCTATAATAATCGCCCTTTTATATTCTTTATCAGTCTTTTCAACGAAAAGGTGTTGAACGTACGAATAAAGTCTATAAAAACACCTTGAACCCATAAACAAAATAAATAATATAAGCAAGTAACAAATTAGCCATTTATCACCTACTGAAAATCTTGAAAATATTATAGAAAATACGAAAGCCACGAAAGCCGTTAAACCGTATACTATAATTGCTTTTAAAACGTACGACGCAGTTACCGTTGACGGGTCGAATAAATATATTCTAAAAACTATGCTGAATAAATAAAACGACGCTACGTTTACGATTATAAAAATAAATTTTTCAAACAAAATTGAATTGTCTTCACTAAGTAGTTTGCCTAAATAAAGTGAAAGTAAAAGGATAATAAAGTCAATTACGGCATAACAAATCGCAATTACTATTTTGTTTTTGTTAGTACTTTTACTTGTCATAAAACCCCCGAATATTGCATTTAAATATATACAATATATTTAATTTTACTATATTATCATAAAAAAGTCAATATTGCTTTAAAATTTAATCAAAATTAATTGAAAAGGGCTAAAATATGTGCTAAAATAGACGTATGAATTACAGTATTTCAACGATGTTTATATGGCGTTATTTTAATAACGAGTGCTACTGTCCCCTTTGTAAATTACAGTCGAAAATTGAAAGTGATTTAATAAATTTATACTTAAGCGAAGCCGTTATGGAAGACGATGAACGTAAACTCGTTAATTTATACGGTTTTTGCGTTAATCATTACGACGTTATGTATATGGCAAAAAACAAATTAGGCTTAGCCTTACAAGTTAAATCACGTCTTTATACTTTAAACAAGCAAATAACCTTACCAAAAGACTATAAACACGCAAAAAAACAAGCCGACAATTTAAAAGAAAAAACAGCCGGTTGTATTATATGTAAAAGACTTGAAAACACTATGGAAAGATATTATCAAACCATAGCCAAAATGTACGACAAAGAAGAAAAATTTAAAAATGAAAATTTCAAGCAAATTAACGGAATTTGTTTAACCCATTACACCAAATTACTTGAATTTTCTAACTATGCAAAATCTTCTTGTAACGACTTTTTGCAAGCAATTTATGAAAAAGCAAAAGTTTACGCTGACACTTTGTATGAAAGCGTTGACAAATTTACTTTAGCATTTGATTATAGAAACGGCACAATGCCAGATAAAGAAACTGCGTCGTCTTTAAGACGAGCAAGATATTATTTTTACACTACGCCTACTCCAACACCCGATATTAAATAAAAATTAAAAGCACCTTAAAAGTTTAGCCTTTTAGGGTGCTTTTTAAAATTATTTCTTTTTAACGTAGTCGATTATATCAAAGGAATTAACGAATGAGCAAAATTTATTTTCACCGTGACTATCAATAATTTTATAAATTAAATTAGTTACGATATACGCAATTATACCGGCAAGCGTACCTGCAATAATTCCGCCGAAAATATCCGTAGTATAATGTACTACTAAATATATTCTTGAAAATGCTATTATTATTGCAAATATATACATAGCCCAACTATACCTTTTGTTTTTTGTTAAAAAATATGCCGTTGCACCTGCAAACGCCGCCGTCGTATGCCCCGACGGAAATGAAAATTCACTTTCAACGCTAGCCCCTACTGCTTGCCACAAAATTTTAAATTCTTCTACCATATAAGGACGTGGTCTTTGAACTATATTTTTTAAAATTATATTAGTAAACAACGCACCGACTAGTATTGCAATTAACATACAAACACCTGCTTTACGATGTCTTAAAAATAACAATAAACAAAGTCCTAACGCAATAAAAAACCAACCTTTATCACCAAAAAAAGTAATAAATTTAAGCAAAGGCGTTAAAAAATCACCAACTGCGTTAGATAACGAATTTACGAATAAAAACATTGATTTATCAAGGCTATAAAAAGCCGTATTTAAAAATTCTGCCATAAAACTCTCCCTAACAAAATATATTAAACGATTTTTAATATTATTTCAACTATTTAGAAAAACATCATAAATACAAGCGGAATTGTAATTACTGCTAAAACGTGTGAAAATATAGCAAGTCCCGCAGCGAAAGAAGTGTCTTTCCCATACGCAGTTGGAATAATTACCGTATTTAACCCTAAAGGCATTGCCATATAAGTTAATATGCAAACATTGTAAACGGTGTCTAAATTTAATAATTTTAATAAAAGCCCCGTTAATATAGGAATTATTAAAAGTCTTAAAGAAGTTGCAATATAAAGACCTGCGTCTTTAAAGGCTTTAGTTAAATTATATTTTGCAACTACCATACCCGTAAGCAACATTGCAATAGGCGACATTGATTGTCTTAACGCATCAACTGTATCGACTACGAATTTAGGCATTATTGTCGTTAAACCCGTAATACCTATAATTGCACCTATTACTACTGCAACCACCATAGGATTTAAAAAGGCTTTTGAAAAGTTTAATAAATGACCTGTAAACGTCTGTTTTTTATGTTCGTTTTCTTTTTTTGGAATTAACAACGCACCCACGCCCCAACCAAATATTATTAAAAGTGGTGGCAACGTGAATAAAACGTAACTTAATAAATATTCTGGAAATACTGCTTGAACTACAGGTACGCCAACGTATGAAAAGTTTGAAAAAGCAAGAACGTAAATATACGTTTTTTGTTTAAATTCGTCTTTAGTTAAAATTCTGCTTAGCACAATACCTAATGCTAACGAAATTAAGGCTAAAATTAAACCTGCTATAAGTATTTTGTAAGAAGTTTGAAAAGCCTCGATAGTAAACTCGTGCATAAAAGTTGATAAAGCAAGTGCGGGTATTAATAAAACGCTTTCAAGTTTAGATAATACTTTTGCACTTTCTTCTGGAACAACTTTTAATTTTTGAAGAATAAAACCTACGAATATTAACAAAAACATAAAAAGCATTTGATTAAGCGTTGCTGTAAAAATCTCGCCCATTATTCTTCATCTCCTTCATTAATAGTATCGTCGGGTTTAAAAAAGTCGTCGTTAAACACGTTTAAAACGTGTTCGATTTTTTCTAAAATTGCGTCTTTTCCATACCCCGTTTCACTAGATACTGCAAGTACGCTTTCCCTACCTACTGCAAAAAATTTACCTATTTCAGTACGCCTTTGAAAAATTCTAGTTTTGCCTATTTTATCGGCTTTAGTTGCTATTATAGTAAAAGGCAGTGCGTAATGGTGTAGATAATTTATCATACTTACGTCGTCTTTAGTCGGCTCGTGACGAATATCAACGAGTGATAAAACGTGCGTTATTTTTTGTGAACAACTAAAAAACGCCTCTAAAAGTTCGCCCCATTTTTGCTTTTCGCTTTTTGATACTTGCGCAAAACCATAACCTGGTAAATCGGCTAAAATAAATTCACCAAAATCAAAGTAGTTTACTAGTCTAGTCCTACCCGGAGTTACCGAAGTTTTTGCTAATTTTTTTCTATTTGCTAAACAATTTATAAGCGAACTTTTACCAACGTTAGACTTGCCACAAATAGCAATTAACGGTTTGTCTACTTTTAAAAAGTCCTTTTTGTTAGCAACAGAAGTTATAAACTCTGCCTTTTTTATTATCATATAACACCTTAATTTTTAATACACAAATCAAAAACTTCATCTATCTTGGTTACTGGATAGAAGGTTATTTTTGATAAAACTTCACTTGGTATTTCTTCTAAATCTTTAACGTTTGCTTTT
>JAZOUX010000096.1:0-7130 GCA_045658325.1 Christensenellaceae bacterium
GTATTAAAAATTATGAATAAAGAAAAAAGTTTAAACATAATAAGCAAAATAATACTTTTACTTACAACTATTGCGTGGGGTTCGTCTTTTATTATTTTAAAAGAAACGATTAACGATTTACCCATTTTTTACGTTCTAGCGTTAAGGTTTTTACCGGCAAGTATTATTTTGTTTGCAATATTATTTGGAAAAATTAAAGATAAAATTAACAAAAAAAGTGTATTGCACGGAGTTATAATAGGGTTAATACTGTTTTCAGCCTATGCAATTCAAACTATCGGCGTTAATTACACTACGGCTTCTAGGAACGCTTTTTTAACGGCTTCGTACTGCGTGTTAACTCCTTTTTTAGCCTTTTTGATTAATAAGACTAAAATTCAAAGTTATAACGTAATATCGGCAATTTTATGTTTGACGGGCGTAGGGTTTGTAGTGTTTTCAAGTGGTTTTGAAGAAAATTCAAGCACTATGCTTCTTGGTGATACGTTAACTTTAGGCTGTGCTATTTTTTACGCTTTACAAATTATTTTTATAAATAAGTATCAAAATAAATCGGGTGATGACGGCGTAGTATTATTAGTTTTTGAATTATTGACGGCTGGCGTTTGCTGTACGTTAGCAACTTTAATTTTTGAACTGCGTTCGCAAGGAATAGGGGCGTACGTTTTAAATCTTGAACAAGTGCAAAAAATTGTTTATTTAATGGTTGTATGTACGCTTTTTGCTCAACTTGGTCAAATGATAGGTCAAAAATATGTGCAAGAAAACGAAGCGGCATTAATACTTAGTTTAGAAGCCTTTTTCGGTGCGTTATTCGCTGTAATTATCGGTAACGAAATGTTTACAATTTTATTAATCATTGGCTTTATTATCATATTTATTGCCGAACTTATTAACGAACTTAAAATAGACGTATTAAAGCCGTTTAGAAAATTAAAAGAATAATTCAAATCCCTTTTGCAAGTCAAAAGGGATTTTTCTTTATAAGGGTATAAAAAGAAAATTAAAGGGTAAACTATTAAGACACCACGTTACATAGGAGAAATTTTATGATTAACAAAGTAGTTATTTGTGGTGTAGACACTTCAAGTTTACCAAAATTATCTAAAGAAGAAAGTTTAGACTTACTTGAGAGAATAAAAGTGGGTGACGAAAATGCTAAAAATAAATTTATATTAGCAAATATTAGGTTAGTTTTATCAATAATTAAACGTTTCCCTTGTGCTAAAATTAGTTACGACGATATGTTTCAAGCAGGTTGCGTAGGCTTAATTAAAGCGACGGCAAATTTTGATACGTCGTTTAACGTAATGTTTTCAACGTACGCAGTCCCTTTAATAATTGGCGAAATTAAAAGGTTAATTCGCTCGGCAAATGGGGTAAGAGTTTCTCGTTCAATACGAGACACGGCGTACAACGTTTTAAAAACTAGGGGAGAACTTGAAAAAACAAGCGATAGGGTAACTAGTGAAATGATAGCCCAAAAATTAAACGTTTTAGAAAGCGAAGTGGTGTACGCCCTTGACGCTATTAGTGATAACGTTTCTTTATACGAGCCGGTCTATAATAAAGAAGGCGAAGAACTACTTTTAATGGACAAAATTGAAGACGGCAGTGAAAACGAAGAAAAATGGGCTGAAAACGCTTGCTTAAAAAAGGCGATAGAGCGATTAGAAGAACGTGAAAAAAAGATTTTATATATGCGATATTACGAAGGCAAAACGCAAACTGAAATTTCTTCAAGCGTAGGACTTTCGCAAGCGCAAGTAAGTAGAATTGAAAAAAACGCTTTAAAAATATTAAAAAGTAAAATAAATTAAATTCAAAAGCAACCGTAGGGTTGCTTTTTTATTGAAAAAGTTTAAAAAATTTGCTATAATTTTAATATGAAAAAGTATTCTTTTACAGTAAAAACCGAGCAAAACGGCTATAAAATTAAAGATTTTTTAAAAGAAATGCGCCTTTCAACTGAAATAATTTTAAAGGTAAAAATGGGTAACGTTTATTTGAACGGTAGCGTTGTTAAAAATATTAACGATACGCTCGTGGTGGGTGACGAAGTGGCTTTTATTTTACCTAAAGACCAGACTAACCCATACGTTACTCCTATAAAAACCAATTTAGAAATTCTTTTTCAAGACGAATATTTTTTAGCCGTAAACAAGCCTAAAGGGGTATTAACTCACTCGTTAAAATATAATAAAACGGCTTCGCTTGAACAAATGGTTTTAGGTTATTTTTTGCCAACTGATTTTACTTTTAGACCGATAAATAGGCTTGATAAAGATACTAGTGGTATAGTTTTAATTGCTAAAGACGAGTTTAGCGCAAGTTTAATAAACCAAGAATTAAAATCAGGCAGAATTAAAAAAACGTATCTAGCCGTTACTAAAAATAAACCTTTAAGTGAGCATTTTATAGTAGAAAAACCTATATTAAAATTACCAAATACCGTAAAAAGAATATGCGATGAAAAGGGTAAATACGCCAAAACTGAATTTACTTTTATTAAAAAAATTTGCGATGATAAATATTTGTTAGAAGTTTTGTTACATACGGGTAGAACGCATCAAATTAGAGTGCATTTACAAAGCGAAAATTTAGCCCTTTACGGCGATGATTTATACGGTGAAAAGGAAAAAACGGGTTATATTTTACACGCTAAAAAATTAGAATTTACTCACCCTTTTACAAACAAAAAAATAATAATTGAAAGTCCTTTAAAAATATAAAAATTTCGTTATAATATAAAAAATAAAATCATAAACTAAAATATGATTATTAAGTATAACGATTTAAAGAAAAAGGACGGGGTAAACGTATCTAACGGTAAAAACTTAGGTAAAATTATTGATTTAATTATTGATAGCGATTGTGGTAAAATTTTAAAACTTATCGTTACCGGCAAAAAAAGTGGTATATTTTTTTGTGAAGAAATGCAAATTAAGTATAGCCAAATTACAAAAATTGGTGACGACGCTATTTTGGTAAAATTATGTGACGATACTCCGCCTAGTGCCGTAAAAGAAGAAAAGTTTGACCAAATTGACGAATAAACGCTTAATTCTATTAGAATTTGGCGTTTTTTTATTGAAAAAAATTACTAAATAATGTACAATAGATTTAAGGAGAAAAGTTATGCAAAACAAAAAGGGGCTACTTATAAAAAATACGGCTAATTTATTTAATACTACCATCGTTATGTTAATTTTAATTTCCGTTTTATTTAGTTTAACGGTTAATATAATAAGTAGCGCTACAAACGTAGAATTAGGCGTTATAACGTCTTCAAAGGCATATATTTTGCTATCTTACACGAGTACTACCTTTGCTCTTATTTTTACGTTACTAGTTTATTCAAAAAACGTAAATATTCCTTTTAAAGAACTGTTTAAGTGTGAAAAACCTACTAAAAAAAGCATAATTGCAACGTTATTAATTACTTTTGGTATGCTTTTTGGTTTATCTAACGTCAATAATATTATTTACGAGTTTTTTACGGGGCTTGGGTTAAACCTTTCAAGTCCTACGTTGCCAGAATTTTCTATCGTTAATTTTATAGTAATATTAATTTTCGTTTGCATTACGCCACCAATTTTAGAAGAAATAATTTTTAGGAATATTTTATTTAAAAATTTTTCTTCATTTGGTAGCGTTTTAGCAATTTTGATAAGTTCGCTAACTTTCTCGCTTTATCATATGAGTTTAAGTCAAACGGCGTATCAGTTTATAGTAGGCGTGTTATTTTCACTTATACTTCTTAGTGGTGGTAATTATTTATTAACAGCAATTAGCCATTTTATAAACAACTTGTTCGTGGTATTAAACTATTACTTTTTTAATATTACCTTTTCAAATGAACTTAATATAATTTTTACGGTACTTGCTTTAATCAGTTTAGTAGTAGGTGTAACTTTATTATTAATAAATAATAAAAATTATGTAAAATACCAACAAAAAAGTGCTGGCAAAATACTTTTAAGCAGTGTTTTAGGCATTTCAATATGCGTATTATTTTGGGTGGTAGGTTTATTTCAATGATAAAAATTAAGATAGTATGCGTTGGTAAAATTAAAGAAAGTTATTTTACTGAAGGCGTAAAAGAATACGAAAAAAGGCTTTCAAGGTTTTGCCAATTTCAAATAAAAGAATTAAAAGAAGAAAACTTTAACGACAACCCTACTGAAAGCGATATACAAGCCATTATTAAAAAAGAAGGCGAAAGTATTTTAAAAGAATTAAAGGGCGAAGTTATTTTAATGGATATTCAAGGCAAGCAATATTCGTCGGTTGATTTTTCGTCGTTAATAAAGTCTAACGTTGATACGGGCAAAGAACTAATCTTCGTTATAGGAGGTTCATACGGTGTTAGTGAAGAAGTTAAAAGTAAGGCGACAAGCAAAATTTCATTTTCTAAAATGACTTTCCCACATACTATGTTTAGGGTAATGCTTGTCGAACAAATTTATAGGGCGTTTACGATAATAAACGGTGCTAAATATCATAAGTAATATGGAAGATAAAATTAAGTTTATGAAAAGGGCGTTAAAACTTGCCCAAAAATCTTATAGTGAAGGTGAAATACCTATAGGCGCAGTTATAGTGAAAGACGGCAAAATAATAGCGACGGGGCGCAACGTTAGGAACGCTAAAAAAATAGCAACCAAACACGCCGAAGTTATCGCTATTGAAAAGGCGTGTAAAAAACTTAACGATTGGCGACTTGAAGATTGTGAAATGTATGTAACGATTGAACCTTGCCCTATGTGTGCTGGCGCAATTTTAAACAGTCGTATAAAAAAACTATATTTCGGTGCGTACGAAAAAAAGAGTGGGGCAGTGTTGTCTAACCACCGTTTACTGTTTTTAGGTGCACTAAATCACACCGTTGAAGTTGAAGGTGGTCTTTTACAAGACGAGTGTTCTTCGCTTTTAAAAATTTTTTTTAGTTTAGCAAGAAAAAGGTGTGAATAATCAATTAGTTTACTTGACTATTTTAAAAGATAATTATAAAATATAATTACATAGAAAAACATTTGGAGGAATTATGATTACACACGGAACAGAGATAAAGATTTTTAGTGGTAATTCAAACAAGCCACTTGCAGAAGCGATTGCAAAAAAGTTAAATATGACTTTAGGTAATATTGAATGCACTCGTTTTAGCGATGGTGAAATAAGCGTTCACATTGGTGAAACGGTTAGGGGTAGAGACGTATTTATCGTTCAATCAACTTCACAACCAGTTAATGAAAACTTAATGGAACTTCTTATTTGTATCGACGCGTTTAAAAGAGCGTCTGCTGGTAGAATAACGGCGGTTATTCCTTATTTTGGTTACGCTAGGCAAGATAGAAAGGCTAGACCAAGGGACCCAATTACTGCAAGGCTCGTAGCAGACCTTATTCAAGAAGCAGGTGCAGATAGAATTTTAACTATGGATTTACACGCTTTACAAATTCAAGGCTTTTTCAAAATCCCAGTTGACCATTTAGTTGGTGGTCCGTTACTCTTCAAATATTTTACAGATAAAATTGACGAAAACTTTATAGTAGTTTCTCCAGATGTTGGCTCGGTTACAAGGGCAAGAAACGTTGCGTCGAAACTTAACTGCCAAATGGCGATAATAGATAAACGTCGTCCTAGGGCAAATCAACTTGAAGTTATGAACATAATCGGCGACGTAAAAGGTAAAAAATGCTTAATGGTTGACGATATGATTGATACGGCAGGCACAATTTGTCAAGGTGCTGAGGCTCTTCATAATAATGGTGCTACTGAAATTTACGCTTGCTGTACGCACGCAGTATTCTCAGGTCCAGCAATCGAAAGAATTAAAAACTCGCATATTACAAAACTCGTAGTATTAGATACTATTAATATGCCAGAAGAAAAGAAAATTGATAAAATTGAAATCGTTTCAAGTGCAAAATTATTTGCTACTGCTATTGAAAACGTATATCACGATAGAAAAATGTCTGACATTTATAACGACTAATTTAAAGCGTTGCTTAGAGCAACGCTTTTTTCTTTACAAAAACAACGTAAAATTTTGTAATATTTTGTCATTTATCTTTTTAATAAATTATTAAAAAGATAGCAGTAGTAGTTGCATATGCTATTAGCGTATAGTATAATAAAATAAAAAGGAGAAAAGTCCAATGGGTTAGATATCTTGTTTTATATCTAACAAATGAGGAGGTTATTATGAAAAAAATAATTTGTTTTTTATTATTAAGTATTTTTTGCTTTTGTGGATTAGGAACGCTTAGTGGCTGTGATATTTATCTAGGTATGGACTTATACGAAAGTGAATATTTTATTTATATTATCTATCAAAAAACCAATGATGTTAGAATATTAGGATTAACAGACAAAGGTAAAGAACAAGAGTATTTAGTTATACCAGAGACAATTGACGGACGAATTGTAAAAAAGATTGGTTGTGGAAATGGAATTGAAGTATATAATATAGAGAAAAAATATGGAAATGAAGATTATGCACAATTTAAAAGTGATAAATTAAGAAAAATATTCATTATTCCTCAAGTTGAAATTGCAGAAGATTGGCCGTATCATAAAATTGTCGAGAACCGAGAACCTTTTGAGGCTATATTTTATATGCAAAACATACTTTATGACCCTTATACTCCAAAGGTTTTCTTTTTTCGTACGAGTTGGAAAGGCGAAAAAGATTTGAAAGATTGGAATAAACAATTACAAGACCCTAATAGATGCAAATTCGCAGCCAACGTTTCTTATTATTACAATTACGAAAACTCTAAAAATGGTGGTTATTATTGGATAGATAATTACGCATATGGTGAAAAAATTGAATATATACCTGAAAACCCTACAAGAGACGGCTATACTTTTGCTGGTTGGTATAAAGAAAGTGAGTGTATTAACAAATGGAATTTTGAAGTAGATACGTTGCCAGAAGAACAATTTAATGAAGAAGAAATAACAATTTACCAAGAAACAAAACTATATGCAAAATGGATTGAAAATTAAGGGAGATTTTTGCGTAAAACAAGCGTATAAGTCTTAAAAATAGTGCAGATAATTGCAAAAAAAAAGATAACGAAACTTCGTTATCTTTTTTTTACGTTTGTGTTGGCTTATTTTAT
>JAZOUX010000097.1:0-2608 GCA_045658325.1 Christensenellaceae bacterium
AGTAAAAGCAAGTATAGTTTTAGTTAAAGGAACTACGCCAAGCGAAGAATTGAAAAAAGAAATTCAAGAATACGTTAAAAAGCGTACTGCTCCTTATAAATATCCAAGAATAGTAGTATTTAAAGACGAACTTCCTAAAACGATAAGTGGCAAAATACAAAGAAATAAACTTTAATAGTAAAAAATGTTAAAATTTAATTGACTTATAAGAATAAGTATGTTAAAATTTTTGAAAATAAAGGCGATGAGAAAGAGTTTTACGAAATAGTTTTTTAGAGAGACGGTGGTTGGTGTAAACCGTTAAATGAAGTTCGATAAATGTAGCTTTTGAGCCGAAGGGAAGAAATTGTAGTAAAGTAGACCCCTTCCGTGATTACTGCGTTAACGTATACGGGTTGTTAGACCCTGAGTGGTAGAGTTTCTACAATTTGAGTGGTACCGCGGGTATTTGTTTATTCAAGCTCGTCTCAAAGACTTATTCTTTGGAACGGGCTTTTTTCGTTCCTAAAAAACAGGAGAAAAGTATGGCTAACGTAATTGACATTGATGCAAAAATCAAAGAAATGGCAGGCAGAATTAAGGCTTTAAGGGAAATTGAAGGCTTAACCACCTATGAAATGGCGGTAAGGACAGACGTTACCGAAGCCGAATATATTAAATGCGAACAAGGTTTATTAGACTTAAACTTTGCTTTTATTTATAGGTGTGCGCTTGCTTTTAACGTCGACGTAACCGATATTATAGAAGGTAGAAGCCCTACGTTAAAGTCTTATACTTTAACTAGAAGTGGTAAAGGTCAAAAAATTGAACAAGCACACGGTATGACGTATTTTAACTTAGCGCCAGCATTTAAAAGCAGAATTGCCGAGCCGTTGTACGTTTGTAGCGAATATAATGAAGAAGCGCAAACTAAGCCTATTGAACTTACTACTCACTTAGGGCAAGAGTGTGACATCGTTTTACAAGGTAGTTTAAAAATTAAAATTGGCGAGCATGAAGAAATTCTTTACGCTGGCGATAGTATTTATTACGACAGTTCAACTCCACACGGTATGATTGCTACGGGTGGTCAAGACTGTATCTTTTACGCAATAGTATTAAACCCTGCTAACGAAACTTCAACAAAGGCAATTACGGGCGTTGAAGTATCAAGCCAAGTAAAAAGCCTTGAAATTGAAAAAGATAATAATAAACGTATATACCACAAATTTATTGACATTGAAAGAGATGAAAACGGTACGCCAACGCAAATCAACTTTAAAAATACTGAAAAGTTTAACTTTGCTTTCGATATCGTTGACGAAATTGCTAAAAAAGAGCCTAATAAACTCGCCCTTTTACACGTTGATAGAAGTGGTGAAGAAAGGCGTTTCACTTTTAGCGATATAAAGAAAAATTCTTGTCGTGCAGCAAACTATTTTAAATCTCTTGGCATTAAAAAGGGAGATAAAGTATTGCTCGTTATGGGTAGAGATTATCAATTTTGGTACGCAATACTTGGCTTGCATAAAATAGGTGCTGTTGCAATTCCGGCAATGAATCAACTTTTAGAGCACGACTTTGAATATAGGTTTAAATCAGCCGACGTAAAAGCAGTTATTTGTACGGCTAAGGGTGGAGCTTCTACTCAAGTAGAGTTAGCAAGCGCAAAATGTCCTAAACTAGAACGTAAAATTTTAGTAGGCGGAACTAAAGACGGTTGGCTTAATTTTGACGAAGAATGTTCGCTATTTAGCACTCACTTTGATAGAAAAGAAGACAGCGCTGGTGGTGATGACAGTATGCTTATGTTCTTTACGTCGGGTACGACCGGATATCCTAAAATTGCAGAGCACAGTTTTAAATACGTTTTAGGGCATTTCCATACGGCAAAATTTTGGCATCAAGTAGAGCCTAACGGATTACACTTTACTATAAGCGACACTGGTTGGGCAAAAGCGTTATGGGGCAAACTATACGGTCAATGGCTTTGTGAAGGCGCGTTATTCGTATGCGACTTTGAAAGGTTTAACGCTAATGATATTTTATCTGTATTTGCAAAATATCAAATTACTACTTTTTGCGCTCCACCAACTATGCTTAGAATGCTTGTTAAAGAAGATTTATCTAAATACGATTTAAGTTCAATTAAGCATATAACAACGGCTGGGGAAGCGTTAAACTACGAAGTATATAGACAATTTAAAGAAGCAACGGGATTAAGTATTGAAGAAGGTTTTGGTCAAACTGAAACTACACTCGTAATAGGTAACTTAACGGGTGCAAAAACAAAGGCTGGTTCGATGGGTAAAGCCGTTCCTATATACGATATAAATTTATTAGATAGCGAAGGTTGTATCGTTGAAAACGGTCAAACGGGCGAAATTTGTATTAAGACTAGCGAGCAAATTCCTTGTGGTTTATTCAAAGGCTATTATAAAGACCTTGACAAAACTAACGAAGTATGGCATGACGGTTACTATCATACGGGCGACTTAGCGTGGCGTGATGAAGATGGTTTTTATTGGTACGTTGGTAGAGCCGACGACGTTATAAAGTCATCGGGTTATAGAATAGGACCGTTTGAAATAGAAAGCGTTATAATGGAACTTCCTTACGTTTTAGAGTG
>JAZOUX010000098.1:0-21258 GCA_045658325.1 Christensenellaceae bacterium
GCATTTACCAAAAAAATTAAAACCAATTAATAACTTTTAATTGCAGTTAAAAGTATTTTTAAAAAAATTTTTATTAAATTGCAATTATTACTTTATTTTATATTCAAAATAGTATATAATTGACTTATCACTTTATAAGGAGATAACAACTAATGGATAATTCATTACTTACTGTAAATACTTTGCGCTTACTTTCAGTCGAAGGTATTGAAAAAGCAAAATCAGGTCACCCAGGCATTTGTCTTGGTAGTGCACCTATAACATATTCTTTATGGCAAAACTGTCTTACGTTTAACCCTAAAGACAGTAAATTCCCAAATAGAGATAGGTTCGTATTATCTGCTGGTCACGGCTCAATGTTAAATTACGCCTTATTACACTTGTACGGCTATAACGTTACTTTAGAAGATTTACAATCTTTCCGTCAATTAGGTTCTAAAACACCAGGTCACCCAGAATACGGCGTAACCGACGGAATTGAAACTTCTACCGGCCCACTTGGTCAAGGTATTGCAAACGCCGTTGGTATGGCTATTGCTGAAACACACCTTGCTAAAAAGTTCAATCGTGACGGATTTAATATCGTTGACCACTACACTTACGCTCTTTGTGGCGACGGTTGTTTAATGGAAGGTATCGAATATGAAAGCGCTTCGCTTGCTGGTACTTTAAAACTTGGCAAACTTATCGTATTATACGATAGCAACAACATTACTATTGAAGGTAATACTGACGTTGCCTTTACCGAAGACGTTAAAAAACGCCATATAGCACAAGGCTGGCAAGTTATTGAAGTTAAAGACGGTAACGACGTAAACAAAATTAAACAAGCAATTAAAAAAGCAAAAGCCGAAACTGAAAAACCATCGCTTATCGTTTGTCATACGACTATTGGTTACGGCTCGCCAAATCAAGGCTCTGCCGAAGTTCACGGCGCTCCACTTGGTAAAGACAATATTACTGCTTTAAGAGAAAACCTTGGTTATACACAAGAACCGTTTACGGTAGCTGAAGAAGTTTATAAACATACTCAAAAAGCTATTAGAAGGGGCAAAAAAGCGTATAGAGAATGGAAAAAGACGTTCAAAGAATACGCTAAAGCGTACCCTGAACTCGCAAAAGAATTCTTAGATAATATGAGTGGTAAATTACCGGTTGTAAACGACGAAAGCATCTTTGAATTTGAAAAACAAGACGCTTCAAGAAATTACGGTGGTATAGTTCTTAACAAAATTGCAAAATCTATACCAAACTTATTCGGTGGCTCAGCCGACCTTACACCTTCAACGAAAGCCGTTCTTAAAAATGAAAAATACTATTCAAGCGACTGTCGTGAAGGTAAAAACGTTCACTTTGGTATTAGAGAACACGCTATGAGTGCTATTTGTAACGGTATTGCAACTCACGGTGGATTACTTCCTTTCTGCTCTACTTTCTTCGTTTTCTCTGACTATATGAAAAACGGTATGAGATTATCTGCGCTTATGGATCTTAACGTTACTTACGTTTTAACGCACGACTCTATCGGCGTTGGTGAAGACGGTCCTACGCACCAACCTATTGAACAATTAGTTGCTTTAAGAAGTATGCCTAATATGAAAGTTTACCGCCCATGCGACGGTCTTGAAACGGCGTGCGCTTTCTTAACGGCGTTTACTAAAAAAGGCCCAACTAGTATTATTCTTACCCGTCAAACGTTAATTAACTACGGTAAATCTACTAAAGAAGGTGCTTTAAAAGGCGGTTATATTTTCTCTGACTGCGATAAGAAACTTCCCGATTTACTTTTAATAGCTTGCGGTTCTGAAATTCAATACTGTATGGAAGCCCAACAAGCACTTAAAGAACAAGGGGTTGAAGCAAGGGTAATTAGTATGCCTTGTCAAGAATTATTTGAAGCGCAAAGCAAAAAATATAAAGAAAGCGTTATTCCATCAAACGTACGCGCTAGGGTATGCGTTGAAGCAGGCTCGACTTTATCTTGGTTTAAATACGCTGGTTTAGACGGTAAAGTAATCGGTATTGACGAATACGGCGCTTCTGGTAAAGCCGAAGCACTTTTCCCTCTTTACGGCTTCACTACTGAAAACGTTATTAATGCAAGTTTAGAAGTTTTAAAAAAGTAATTAAATAAACGAAAATAAAAATGGTTTGTTAAAAATTTTAACAAACCATTTTTTAATATTTAATTTTAAAAATTATCAAATTTCAACTATAAAAATTTTCTACTAATTCAAGAAAATTTATAAGCACGGCAAATTCTATTTTTTAATTTAACGTTACTAAAATTTGCTCGTCGGCTGGTTTTTCAATTTCTTCAAGAGAAATAAGTTCTAAAACCACTTGTTCTTCTGGGTTTCCCCTAAAATTCATATAATGAATTCTTGCTTTTAAATGTATCCAACTTTCGTTTTTTAAATGAATACTGCCAGAATAGGCGCATAAATGCCCTATTAGCTGAATATCGTCAACGCAACAAGTCATTGCTAATCTACCGGCAACAAATGATTTTGGCGGTAATTTTTTTGAAAATACTGCCATACAGTCAAATTCAACTATCTTATTGTTATACCTTTCTTTTTGTTCAAACGTATCTATATACCAAATACCAAAATTTTCTAAACTAATATCAATTTTTTCACCACTAACGCTAAAAGGCAAGTCGCTTTCTAATTTTAATACCATACCCTTTTCATCTATCGCTACTGGAGTACAGTTAGGATTTATCATTTTAACGTTGCGTTTAAATTGAGAAGTTTCGCTAGTAGGCTTGCATCTATTTATAATTACGATATCACTACCCTTTATCATATTAACGAACTTTTGGCGCATATTGTTTAGATACACGTTAAAAGTAGTACCGTCAACTATGCACATAGTTTGTTGAAAGTCAAAGAAAGTAGGAAAATCTAAATTTTCAGTATCCCACATTTCGTTACTTTCAATAAATATAACTTGTGGCTTGTGTTTTCTAACTATATCGCTAATATTAGACTTATTAAATTGGCTTTCGTCTTGAATATATTCAACGGTTGCTTTATATTTTTTTAACAAATTTTCGTCGTATTCGACTTCGCCTTGTTCAAGCGAAAGAATAAGCGTTTTACCTACGTCACCAAAATCACCGTTTACGATAGCGTCTTGTAAAAAGGTAGTTTTACCACTTTCTAAAAGACCCCTTACATATACGACTGGAATTCCGCCTTCCATATTATCTCCTTAAAAACAAGTCGCTTATTGCGTTTTTGTCTATTTGACTACCTATTACGCAAAGTTTACCTATAATATCGGCACTACCTTCCCTAATATCAAAATCACCTGCAACAAAGTCAAAATAATACCAATTTTGAATATCGGCACCTTTTACGATTCCTTTTGAACGTAAAACTATACCGTATTCTTCAGTTGCTAATTTATTTAAAATTTCTTCAAGTTGAGTTTTTGTAAAAGATAAAGGAGTTTCTACACCCCAACTTTCAAAAACTTCGTCGGCATCGTGGTGATGACAACAACATTTTCCGTCGTGGTGTTCGTGGTCGTGGCAATGGCACTCGCCGTCGTGATGTTCGTGGTCGTGACAGTGGCACTCGCCGTCGTGATGATGGTGACCATTATTATGTTTTTTAACTTCTTCAATTAAAAAGTCTACCAATGATACGTTGTCTTCTAAATTTTCAAGCAATAAGTCGCCGTTTAATTCAGTAACCGGCGTAGTAATGATAGTAACCGTTGGGTTATAATCTTTAATAAGTTCGCACGCTTCAACTATTTTTGCTTCCGTCAACTTGTCTGTTTTAGAAAGTACGATAGTATTTGCTTGTTGAATTTGGTCAATATAAAATTCACCAAAATTCTTTAAATACATTTTGCATTTGCCACCGTCAACTACCGTACATACGATATTAATTTTAGTTTCGGCTTCAACGCTTTCACAAGCCTTAATAATGTCTGAAAGTTTGCCAACGCCAGACGGCTCGATAATAATTCTATCAAGCGGATACGTTTCAATTAATTCTATTAACGATTTTTCAAAATTGCCAACGAGTGAGCAACAAATACAGCCCGAATTTATTTCTTTAATATTAATACCACTTTCTTTTAAAAACGCGCCGTCAATACCAATTTCACCAAATTCGTTTTCAATTAGGGCAACTTTTTCTTTTGTAAAACACGAAGAAAATAACTTTTTAATTAAAGTAGTTTTACCAGCCCCTAAAAAACCGGAAATAATATCAATTTTAACCATATTTTACCTTCTTTTAATTTTTATTTTTAATATATTCGTCAATTGCTTTTGCGGCAATTTTGCCTGCTCCCATTGCTGAAATTACGGTAGAAGCACCCGTAACTGCATCGCCACCAGCGTAAACGCCTTCAATCGAAGAAAGACCGTTTTCGTCAACCACGATGCAACCCCATTTATTAACTTCTAAACCCTTAGTCGTGTCTTTAATAAGTGGATTTGGCGACGTACCTATTGACATAATAACAACGTCCATTTCCATAATAAAGTTACTGTCTGGTACGACGATAGGACGACGTCTACCTTGTTCGTCTGGTTCGCCAAGTTCCATTTTAATACACTCAATACTCTTAACAAAGCCGTTTTTAGGATTCTTTTTATCATTTTCGTCGTAAAAACCGTGAATTTTAACGGGATTTGTTAAAAGTTGGAATTTAACGCCTTCTTCCATAGCGTTTTCAACTTCTTCTTTTCTTGCTGGCAATTCTTCAAGCGAACGCCTATAAACGATATAAACGTTTTCAGCACCAAGTCTTAAAGCCGTTCTTGCAGCGTCCATAGCAACGTTACCACCACCTACTACGGCTACGTTTTTACCTTTCATAATAGGAGTAGTTGAATTTTCTTTATAAGCCTTCATTAAGTTACTTCTAGTTAAAAATTCGTTTGCCGAGTAAACGCCTTTCAAACTTTCCCCTTCAATTTTCATAAAGTTAGGAAGACCAGCGCCCGAACCTACGAATATTGCTTTATAGCCTTGCTCGAATAAATCTTCAATATTTAAAGTTTTACCAATTACGACGTTTCTAACGAATTCTACACCACAATTTTTAAGTTTAGCAACTTCGTCAAAAACTATTTGTTTAGGTAACCTAAATTCTGGAATACCGTATACTAGTACGCCACCTTCAGTATGCAACGCTTCAAAAACGGTAACCGAGTAACCCATTTTACATAAGTCGCCAGCGCAAGTTAAACCACTAGGACCAGAGCCTACTACGGCAACTTTTATACCGTTTTTCATACTGCAACTAATTTGGAAATTTTTAGCGTTATCTGCAACGAACCTTTCAAGTCTACCAATAGCAACCGGTTCGCCTTTTATGCCCCTAACGCAACGCGCTTCACATTGAGTTTCTTGCGGACATACCCTACCACAAATAGCAGGAAGCGCCGACGTTTTTGTTATTATAGCGTAAGCCTTTTCAACGTCTCCGTTTTTAATTTCTTTAATAAAGCCGGGAATATCTATATTTACTGGACAACCTTTAACGCAAGCAGGATTTTTACACTCTATACATCTATTTGCTTCGTTTAGTGCTAACTCGAAATTATAACCAAGGGCAACTTCTTTAAAATTTTTACCCCTTTCTATAGCGTCTTGCATAGGCATTGCCGTTTTTTCATTACTCATATTAAACTTAGCCATTAGATTTATTCCCCTTGTTTTAATAAGTTGCACGTTTCTTCACGGCGTTCTCTTTCAAAATCGCTGTAAATACTACCCCTTGACATTGCTTCGTCAAAATCAATTTCGTAGCCGTTAAAGTCTGGACCGTCTACGCAAGCAAATTTAGTAACCTTTTGACCGTTTTGATTTAAAGTTAAACGACAGCAACCACACATACCCGTACCGTCAATCATTATGGAATTCATTGAACATGTGCAAGGTATACCCGTTGGCTTAACTGCCATAGTTACGAACTTCATCATAATAAGTGGGCCTATCGTTATAACTTCGTCAAAAGTTTCACCCCTTTCAAACGTTTCGTTTAAAGGAATACAAACGTTACCTTGTCGTGCATAACTGCCGTCGTCAGTCATAACGATTAAATTATTTGAACAAGCCCTAAACTCGTCTTCTAAAATAACTAAATCTTTATTCCTAAAACCGATTATTGACGTAACGTCAGCACCCATTTCTTTTAAAGCGCGTGCTACCGGAAGCGCAATCGCACAACCTACACCACCACCTACGATACATACCTTTTTAAGCCCTTCTAAATTAGTTGGCTTGCCAAGTGGTCCTACGAAATCGCAAACACTGTCTCCTTCGTTTAAAGAACCTAACTTTATAGTTGAAGCGCCTACTAATTGGAATATTATCGTTACAGTTCCCTTTACCTTATCAATACCGGCAATTGTAAGTGGAATACGCTCTCCTTCACTATTAACCCTTAAAATTATAAATTGACCCGCTTTTGCCTTAATTGTTACATATGGAGCATATATATCCATTTGACAAACGGTTTCGTTTAAATATTTTTTTGAAACGATTTTATACATAGCACATCTTTTTAATAACTATTTTGTTTTTTTAATTTGTAGTTAAATTTATAACTTAATCATTATAACACACCTAAAAATTTTTAGCAATATTTATTTTGTTAAAAAAGTAACAAATTATAAAAATTTTTCATAATGTATTATTGACGGCTGTCAAAAAACTACACTTACTCAAAGGAAGAAAAACATTATGCCATTTAATTTTTGTTGTAACAACCAATCCCCTTTTAATTTTAACCGTCAACGAAGCAATTTTAATTGCCCGTGTACTACGGTTAATCCATTATATCGAAATTATATAATAAACAACTACAATCAACGTGGTTCTCAATGTATTCAGTGTCCACAAGGTCCACGCGGTTTTACTGGACCACAAGGACCACAAGGTGAACAAGGTCCACGCGGTTTTACTGGACCACAAGGCCCGCGTGGTTTTACTGGCGCTCAAGGTCCACAAGGTGAACAAGGTTTACAAGGTATTCCAGGCCCACAAGGTCCACAAGGTGAACAAGGCGAGCAAGGTTTACAAGGTATTCCAGGTCCACAAGGTGAACAAGGTCCTCGCGGTTTTACTGGACCACAAGGCCCGCGTGGTTTTACTGGCGCTCAAGGTCCGCAAGGTGAACAAGGCGAGCAAGGTTTACAAGGTATTCCAGGCCCACAAGGTCCACAAGGTGAACAAGGTTTACAAGGTGTTCCAGGCCCACAAGGTGAACAAGGCGAGCAAGGTTTACAAGGTATTCCAGGTCCACAAGGACCACAAGGCGAACAAGGTCCTCGCGGTTTTACTGGACCACAAGGCCCGCGTGGTTTTACTGGCGCTCAAGGTCCGCAAGGTGAACAAGGCGAGCAAGGTTTACAAGGTGTTCCAGGTCCACAAGGTCCACAAGGTATTCCAGGACCACAAGGTGAACAAGGTATTCCAGGCGAACAAGGAACAAGCGATTCTATTTACGCCGTAAGTACGGGAACAATTTCCCAAGGCGACCAAGCGCCTTTAACGTTGAGCGTTGCAACGCCTAACGCTACACCTACCGTAACAAACAGTACTATTAACTTGCCTACGGGTTATTACATTATAACTTATTCAGTGCAAGCAGGTTCACTTAACGCAGTAGATATTGGATTATTCTTAAACGGTAACGTTATTTCTACCCTTACGACAAGGGAGTCTGGCGTGGTAGACTCGTCAAAAACGTTACTTGTTGAAGTAACAAGCCCGTCAACTTTAATCATAGTAAACCAAGGCGAAGGAGATTTAACCGACTCTAGCATTGGCGTTACAGTATTAAAAGTTGCATAATAAAAAAGCACACTACGTTTCACTTTTTGTGGAGCATAGTGTGTTATATTTTTTATTCAAAAAATTGTACCTTGCGTTAAATTAGATTAACGTATTAAGCCGTTAAGTAAAAATTACCCGTTTTGTACGAACGGTTTTTATATAAAAGAAAACTCGACTTTTTTAAGCCGAGTTTACAAAATTATTTTCTGTTTATTTTGTTTAAATAACTTTCTAAAATGTATGACGCTGCAATTTTATCAATAACGCTTTTTCTATCTTTTCTTGAAACGTTACCTTCAATTAAAACGCGCCTTGCTTCTAACGTCGTAAACCTTTCGTCTTCAAACACGATAGGAATATCGGTATACTTTTTAAGTTCTTCAACAAAAGACTTTGTTTTTAAAGTTTGCTCACTTTCACTACCGTCAAAATTTAAAGGTAAACCACATACTATTTGGTCAACGTACCTTTCTTTTGCTATATTGCTTAAATACTGTAAATCTTTAACGAAATTTTTGCGAAAGTACGTTTCTAGTGGTAACGCCATTTGACAAAACGGGTCGCTAACGGCTATACCTATTCTTTTATCTCCTATATCAAAAGCCATATATTTCATATAAAAAGTATAACAATTTTTACATATTATGACAAGTATTTTTTATAATTTTATCACTTTTTACATAAAAGTTTAAAATTCGACACATACTTTCATTGCAAAGGGGGAATTATGGAAGTAAAAATCTTTTTAGCAGGACTTTTAGTAGGTATGGTTGGCGGTGCACTTTTAACGGTAAACTCTCAAAAAGCAAGAAAGTTCGTTAAAGACAGCCAAGATATGATACAAAAAAAGGCTGAAGAAATAAGTGAAAACGCTAAAAAATCTAAACACGCTGAAGAAGTTAAAGCGTAAAAAATTTAAAATAAATGAAAATACACTGCGTAAAGGCAGTGTATTTTTATCTTAATTTTTCAATTTCAGTTTTTAAAACTTTTACACATTTTTCTACTTCAGTTAAAGTATTGTCTTTACCAAAGGTAAAGCGTAAAGTTGAAAAAGCGTCTTTCTCGCTTAAACCCATATTAGTTAAAACGTACGACGGCAATATATCGCCAGCCGAACAAGCCGAACCCGTTGAAGCGCAAATACCGTTTAAATCTAAAGCGTAAAGCAATCTATCGCCACTTATACCTTTAAAAGTAATGCTTGCGTTATTGCAAATTCTATTATTAAAATCACCGTTCAACGTTGCGCCGGCAATATTAGAAAGCACTAAGCCTATAAAGGCGTTCCTTAAAAACGATACGTTAAAATTTTCTTCTTCTAACTTTTGTCGTGATAAGCGTAAAGCCGTTGCCATACCAACTGCATATGCTACGTTGCTAGTACCCGACCTTTTTTGTCTTTCTTGATGACCACCGTTTAAAAGAGTACCTATCTTAGTTCCGTTTTTTATGTACAAAAAGCCAACGCCCTTTGGCCCGTAAAATTTATGAGCAGAAGCCGATAGCATATCTACGCCTAAGTCCCTTACGTCGACGATATTAGTGCCTATATACTGAACTGCGTCAGTAAAAAACAAACTACCATTTTCGTGAGAAATTTTACATAATTCTTTAATTGGTTGAATAGTGCCAACTTCGTTATTAGCCGTCATACAAACGGTTAAAAATGTGCTTTCGTCTATTAGACTAGAAAAGTCGCTTAATTGAACTATACCGTCGTTTTTAGGATTAACGTACCTTGCTTCTACCCCTAGACTTTCAAGACTTTTTATAGCGTTTATACACGCTGGATGCTCAATAGACGAAGTGACTATTTTGTTTTTATCGCCACGGGCTAAATAACTACCTTTTATAGCCCAATTATCGCTTTCAGTTCCACCCGAAGTAAAATATATTTCATCGGGCTTAGCGTTTATAATCGACGCTATTTCGTCACGCGCGTTATCTAACCCTTTTACAGCGTTTCGACCAAGGCTATGAAGCGAACTAGCGTTACCGTAATTATCTTTTAAATAAGGTAACATTGCGTCTAAAACGGCATCGTCAATCTTCGTAGTTGAAGCGTGGTCAAAATATATTACTTTATTTTCTACCATAAAACACCTTTAAGGTTCTCTTATAAGTTGAACAGGTTTTTCTTTACAAATTTTAACAATAGGAATAATTGACGAAATTACTGCCGTTAAGAAACATAATATAACGGTAAACGCCACTTGCCTATAAGAATATAACGCAAAGTTAGCCGAAATCATCATAACGCTTTTAACGTACATATTAACGAACATACAGCCTACCATTGAAATAACTACTGCCAATAACGAGTTTATAAGCGCAATAATTAAACTTTCGCTTATAAACATATTGAATATGTCTTTACTGTTACAACCAAGAGCCCTTAAAACGCCTATCGACTGACGCTTTGATACGATACTTACCGAGATGTAGTTAAACAACATAAATATTGAAAATAACGCTAAAATTATTGCTACATATAAGAATAATTCAGACGCTTGTTTAATTATACCTTCGTTCATCGTTAACGTTTCTAATACTGAATTCCTAAACCATTTAACTGTAATGCCTTCGTTTTCGTTTAATAAATTCGATACGACTTTACTGTCACCGTTTGTTGATAAAGGAGCAACTATTCTACTGTATTCGCCTTGATTTTCGTAAACATCAAAAGTGTTTAATACTTGTTTATTTACTATTACTGGATAAATTTCAGTATGTGCGGTAATTTTATTTTTTAAATAAACAATTTTATCTTGCGCCGACGTAACGTTTGACGGATAAGTAAATGCAAAATCTTCATTATTTATGTCGAAATAAACGCCCACAATTTTAAAATCAGTACTGCCATACTTAACCGTAGGCGGTTTCATTTTAGTAACTTTTAAATTTTTATTTAAGTAAGTTGACGATTTATAATCTTCGACTATTTCGTTAAACACGCTTCTAAACGCACTTCCGTTTCTTTCTTTTTGCAAAGCGTCAACTAATTTAGTAGCCATTTCGCTTCTCGTCATTAACGTCGTATGTACGTTTGGATATAACTGTTCGTATATTTTATAATAGTTCCATACGTTTATAATGATTTCATCTTCTTGAAGGCTAACGTAATCACCTTGTTTCAAACCATCGATTTCGGTAAAGTAATACACGTTACTTTGCTTAATATCGGTGTCTACCATAAACTTAAATTGCGACTTATCTACTTGTCCAAAGTACGGTTTTAAATTGCCCGTAGGACCAATCGCGTCAAATTCGGTGATATCGTACGAAGCATCTGAATAATAATACTGCGCGCCGTTATTTTGTTCTTTAATATTTTCGTAATAGCCCTTTGGTAAGAAGCAGTTTAAATGCAAACCAGAATTTATAAAAGTTTGAAAGTCTGCATCTAAAAGACCGTCTAAGTTATCTCTAGTTTGGTACTTTAACGCATTATATTTTTGAGGTACGGTTCCACAATCTACTACGCATTGAATATTGTAAGAAACACCGTTAAGGACCATTTTATAACCTAAAATATCCCTATAATTTAAACTGTCGTAACCCATATAATAATGCCATAAACTTTCGGCTAAATAGGTTGAAATACCAATATGTTGGTTGTTAGCGTTTATAGTTGACGGATATGCACCAGCAACTATTTTTAAATTGTAGCCATTAGGGTCTAACGTTCTATTACCCATTTCACCAACGACTTCAGTAGAAGCGTCGAATTCAATAAAACCGTTTACCGTGTCAGAATAATAGTAATCGCCGGTAATTACTTTTTTTGATGAAAAATCGTCACCTGCTACTTTCGTATCGGAAATCATAGTAGATTGCCTTTGTTTGTTAAAAGTATAAATAGGCCTAAAATTATAACCCGATTGCTCGCTAATATTATTCATAAACTCGTCGTCTACGTTAATATTAATGGTTTGATTTGTTTTAGTTGAATAATACGTCGTCGATAACGAAATAGCCGAATAATCGCCCGTTGCAATAATATCAGCCGCTATTGCGCCCCTTGAATAAGCCGCAATCGTATCGAAAAGACCAAAAACAGCAAAGGCTATTGCCGATAATAAAATAGTAAATATTAATCTTAGTGGCTTAACACCTAACGATTTTACACCAAGTTCGGCTGAACTTGAAAGTTTCATTTTACTGTTAATAAATTTTGCCGGGGTTTTAGGTCTTACCACCTTGATTTTTGGAGTAGGCTCTTTTTCCCTAATTATAACGGTATCTTTTACTTCAATATTTTTGCCTTTTAACACGGCATCTCTAACCGTTAATAATTCGTTATTAGTTAAGTTAGATTTAGCCTTTATCGTTACGACTTCTTTACTTTCGTAAACGTTGCCTTGTAACGACTTTGTAGTAAGTAGAGTATCACTTTCAACTTTACCGTCTTTAATTCTTACAATTCTATCCGCGTACTTTTCAGCAAGTTCAATATCGTGTGAAACAACTATAACGAGTTTTTCTTTACTTAACTCTTTAAGCATATTCATAACTTGAATACCCGTTGCGCTATCTAACGCACCCGTAGGTTCGTCAGCCATAATTATGCTTGGATTTTTTATTAACGCCCTTGCAATAGCAACCCTTTGCTTTTGACCACCCGATAATTGTGAAGGTCTCCTTTTTTCAAGCCCTTTAATACCCACTAAACCTAAAAGGTGATTAAAATACTCTTTGTCGGTAGGTCTACCTTGCAATTCGTTTGCAATGCAAATATTCTTTTCAACTGTATAATCTGGTAACAAATTATATTCTTGAAATACAAAACCTACGAAAGTGTTACGGTAAGCGTCGTACTCTTTGTCGTTTAAAGATGATAACGGTCTACCGTTTACTACGATTTCACCGTCGTCAATACCGTCTAAACCACCTATTACGTTAAGCATAGTCGTTTTACCACTACCCGATTGACCAGTAATAAAAACTAAACCCTTTTCTTCAAAATTTAATGATACGTCGTTTAAAGCGTATGTTAAACCCGCCTTAGTCGTGTATATTTTTTTAACCCTTATCAATTCTAACATAATGCCTATTTTACCATAAAAACGCAGATGTTGACAACGATTTTATGGGCATAAACTAAAAAATGTCCCTTTTATTAACCATATATTATTAATTTTTTTTTAAAATAAAAGACTTTGACTTAAAATTGTCAAAATCTTTTACTAATTTTAGTTTATATAAATTTAAACCTTTTTCCACGTTTTAGGGCTTAACAAAATTAAAATAGGTAAAATTTCTAATCTGCCAAGCATCATAGTAATCATCAAAAGTGTTTTAGATAAAGGACTGTATAAAGCGTAACTACAATACGGACCCACCCCTTCAAATCCCGGTCCTACGTTACTTATGCAACTAAGTACCGACGAAAAATTAGATAAAAAGCCGTGTTTTACTTGATACGCTCCTGCATCGCTATTTACAATTATCGTTTGTCCGTTTACCGGGTCTAACGAAAGTACGAAAACCACTACGATAAAAATAAACAAGTATAGCGTTAAATATGCAAAAACGTCGTTTATCGTTTTATCTTCAATCGTTTTTTGTTCAAATTTGGCTGTAGGAACGTATCTTGGATTTATAAGTTTTCTAACACGAATATACGCACCTTTAATAGCGATTATAATTCTTGAAAGTTTAATGCCACCAGCAGTCGAGCCAGCCATACCACCTATTACCCCAACTAACATAAGCGTAGTAATCGCAGTCATTGGCCATACGCTATAATCGGTGGTAGAAAAACCTGCCGTCGTCATAAGCGACGCTACTTGAAAAAGCGAGTGTCTAAACGATTCTTCAGTCGTATAATTTTGTGGGAAGGCTTCAAATCTCCAAAGTAAACTTGAAAATACCGTTAATACGGCAACTGTTACGATAACGAAATAACTTTTAAATTCTTCGCTTTTTAATACCGTTTTTACTTTGCCGATTAGTAGTAAGTAATAAAGACTAAAATTACAACCGAATAGTATTAAAAATATTGCCATTACATACTGCGAGAAAGGATTGAACAGTTGCATACTGCCTGGAATAAACCCAAATCCCCCCGTACCTGCACATCCGAAAGCCGTAAGTAAACTGAAAAAGAATTGGTCGTTTTCATACCCTACAATCGGCTTATCGAACATAAGAATAACTACTTCAAGTAACGTCAAACCCAAATAAATTAAGTATAAAATTCGAGTAGTTACCTTCATTTTTGATACGATTTTACCTACTTGTGGTCCTGGACTTTCTGCCCGTAATAAGTGCATTGAAGAACCGTCTTTACTTTCTGGAATAAATATTAATACGAATACTAATATTCCCATACCACCTATCCAATGCGAAAAACTGCGCCAAAAAAGTGTTGAGTGAGATAAGGTGGTTACGTCTTGCACTATGCTAGCACCCGTAGTAGTAAAACCAGACATTATTTCAAAACAAGCGTCGATATAACTAGGTATATCTTTACTTATTACGAAAGGTATAGCGCCGAATAACGCCATTATTATCCATACTAGCGCCGTTAAAGCAAAACCTTCTTTTTGCCTTAAAGGTTCTTCTTCTGGCCTTGGTAACTGTAATAAAAACCCTATTACTAAAAGTGCTAAAATAGGTACTATAAAGGCAAGTTGATTGGTAAAGACTTCTTTATAAATAATGCTGACGATAAGCGGGGCAAACATTAACGCCCCTTCAAGTATCATTATTTTGCCGAGAATTTTACCGAGTTTTTTATAATTCATAAATATATACCGCCTTACTCGAAAATATCGGCTAAATCGTCGAATTTTTTGTGTGCCGTTACAACTATTACGTTATCACCTAACTGAATAAACGAATTGCCGTCGGGAACGATAACTTCCGTACCCCTAATAATGCACGCTATAAGCGAATTGCTTTTAATTTTTAATTGTCTAAGTGGAACGTTGTAAAACTTTTCTTCACGTTTTGCTAAAAATTCAAGGGCTTCAACCCTATTGTCAACTAAACGATATAAAGTTAAAACGTTACTGCCTATGGTATTTTCAAGAGCCCTAACGTAACTTATAACACGGTTAGCAACTATGTCTTTAGGCGATACGTTATTGCCAATGCCTAGTTCTAAAAGCATACCAAGCAAGTCTTCGTTTTTAATTTGTGTAATGGTCTTTTTTACGTTACTGTTTTTAGCAAACATTGAAACGACCATATTTTCTTGGTCAACGTCGGTAACGGAAACGAAAGCGTCCATAGAATTTAACCCTTCTTCTAAAAGCACGTCATGTTGAGTACCGTTACCGTTTATTACCGTTACTTTTGGTAAACTTTCAGCAAGTTCTTCAGCAACTTGTTTATCTTTTTCAATAAGTTTTACGTTATATTTCTTTTTAGAAAGTTCGTCTGCAAGATAATATCCCGTCTTGTTACCACCAACTATCATTACGTTTTTAATAGGTGATTGTACAATGCGAATTTCGGCAAGGAAATCTCTTAACGATTTAGCATCAGACGTAAAGTGTATTCTATCCCCTTCTTTTAACTCAAAATTACCAGACGGAATTATTACTTCGTTATTTCTTTGAACGGCGCAAATAAGCACTTTAGTTTTTAATTTTTTACCTATTGATATAAGTGTTTCGCCTACCAATAAACAATCTTTTTCAACAACTATTTCAACTAGTAAAACTCTACCCATAGCAAATCTGTCAACGTTGGCAATTTCAGGTAAACTTATTAAGTTTACAATTTCAGTAGCCGTGTCTCGCTCTGGATTAACTATCATAGATATACCAAGGTCGTCTTTCATATCGACGATTTGTTGTCGGTATTCAGGATTTCTAACGCGCGCAACTGTATTTTTTACGCCTAATTTTTTAGCAACGAAGCACGCAAAAACGTTAAGTTCATCACTTTTAGTCAAAGCAATAACAACGTCAGCGTTGTTGACGGTTGCTTCCTTTTGAATATCTATCGAAGCGCCGTTACCTACTATGCCTTGAACGTCGTATTTTTCTATTAACTTATCAATTTTTTCTTTACTTTCGTCGATTATAGTTATCGTATGTTCTTCACCCGATAGCGTTTTTAAAATTGCTTCGCCTATCGTGCCAAGCCCTATAATTACTATTTTCACTATATAATCCCCCGTTAATAAACGTTTTAAAAGGTTATTTTAATAAAATTGTACACCTAAATATTAATTTTGTCAAATTGCTATGCTTTATGAGAATTAATCCAATTTAACAAATTCTCGTAAGACGTGCTACCGGCAGCCGTAGAAATGCCTAAAAAAATTAAATCGTCGTCAGTATAATTTAACTCAACGCCGTTCATTTTTAAAAAAGTTAACATAGTTAAAAGACCTATTCTTTTATTGCCGTCTATAAATGCGTGGTTAGATATAAGGTTATACCCTAGTCTAGCACCTTTTTCATATACGGTTGGATATAATTCTTGCCCCATAAAAGTTTGGTTAATAGAACTTATTGCCGAGTCTAAAAGCCCGTAATCTCTTACCCCGCTACTGCCACCAGAATTCTCTACCACTATATTATGTATCTTTTCAACCAATTCAATATCAAAAACTATCATTTTGCAAGTTCCTTAAAAGCGTTTATATGTTTAGTAATTATTTGCGTTGCGATTTTTAACGCTTGCGTTTGAATATTTTTTTTATTATTGTTTAAATTGTTTTTTACCGATGTTTTGTTTTTCATAAATTCCTTTTGCTTTACTAATAGAAAAGTTTTTTATTATTATAGCACGTTTTGTTAAAAAAATAAAGGTTATGCAAAATAAAAATTACTTACATTTTTTTGATTTTTGATTGAATTAATTTTTTATTTGTTGTATAATTATTTTATAAAACAATTTTTGAATTAAGGAGTTATTATGGCTAAAATTATTATAGGTGCAGACGTTGTTCCTACCGACGTAAACAAAAAGCATTTTGTTAACGGCACGATGGAAAACGTCGTTACACAAGAAATTTTAAATATTCTTAACGAAGCAGACTTTGTTGCAATGAACTTAGAAGTACCTTTAACCGACGTTGAAGATAAACTTACTAAAAGTGGTCCTAACTTAATAGCGCAAACTAACACTATTAACGGTTACAAGCAATTAAATATTGATTTAGTTACTTCGGCTAACAACCACATATTAGACCAAAGTAAAAGCGGTTTTGATAGCACGCTTAAAGTTTTAAAAGAAAACGGTATTGATAACGTTGGCACGGGCTACACTTACGAAGAAGCCTACCAAACTAAGTTTTATAATATAGGCGGTAAAAAAGTTGGTTTTTACGCTACTTGTCAACACGAATTTTCATGGATTCAAGACTACGGCTTTGGTGCTAACGGCTACGACCCGTTAGAAACTTTCGACCATATTGAAAAAGCAAAAAAAGAGTGTGATTATCTTATTGTTTTATACCACGCTGGCATTGAAGAATATAGGTATATGGCTCCTTTTGAACAAAAAGTATGTCGCAAAATGGTTGAAAAAGGTGCTGACTTAGTAGTTTTACAACACTCGCACTGCGTAAACTGCGAAGAAGATTATAAAGGTGGTAAAATTATTTACGGCCAAGGCAACTTTATTTTTGAGTGGCGACCAAGCGAATACTGGATGACGGCTATGCTCGTTACAGTTGATATTGAAGGAGACGACTTTAAAGTAGGATATATTCCACTAGAAAAGCACAACGGTATTATTGAAGTAGATAAAACGGGTGCTGTTATGAACGGTTACTTTAAACGTAGCGAAGAAATTAAAAGTAAAGAATTCGTTGAAGAAAGATATTATCACCAAGGTAGAATAAAAATTCACGGCTTTACCAATACGGTTATGGGCGTAGATAGTTATAAATGGACTCAACATATGGTTAAAAACGTAGATAAAAAGTTTGGTAATAAGTATTTATTACACAACGAGAGAACTAGAAATGCTATTAGGAACTACTTTACTAACCCTGCTCACTCTGAACTCATTTTAAACGTATTTATGCAATATAATAAGCAAGAACCAGCCTGGAAGGAAAAAAATCCTGACGAAAGTATATATTAAGTCGTTGATAAGGCTTAAAAATCAATACGAACTTAAAAGACTAACGAAAAATTTTTCGTTAGTCTTTTTTATTGTTTTTAATTGTTTGTTTAACGACTTTAACGTATTTTCAATTTTTTTGTAATTTATGTAAAAAAGTTTTACAAAATCTAACACAGTTTAAACATTGTGTGTTATAATACTTTATATACAAAGAGCAATACATGAAGCAACCACTAGATAAGTTTATTTTTAACAAAACTAATGGTATAATTTTATAAAAGACACACCAACACATGTTAAGAAAATAAAAAACAAATTAAATAAAGTTAATGGTGAAAAAGCGATTATAATTAATATTGATTGGAGTAAATCTATCCCCGAAATTGACCAACAACTTTACGCAAAATACAATCTAACCGAAGAAGAAATATCTTCATCGAATCAATGATTAAACCTATGGAGTAAAAACATATGAATATTACCTTTTTAATTGGAAACGGATTTGATAGAAATCTTGGATTAAAGACAACTTATGCAGATTTTATAAAGTATTATAAAACAACAAAGGGAAGTTCCAAGATTTTAGAAAAATTCCGCAAGTATATTGATGATACCGAAGAATTGTGGCGCAACACAGAAGTTGCTTTAGGAAAATACACCGAAGAATTTGAAGCTGGAAATGGAATGGCTTTTTCAGAGTGTCATCAAGATTTGTGCGAACACCTTGTTGAGTATCTAAAAAAAGAAGAGAAACGTATTTCATATGATAATACTGTTAGAGAAAAAGTTTTATCTGCTTTTAAGAATATTACAAGTCCAGAAAATCCTTTTCCTTCACAAGAAAGAAAAATTATTCGCGAAATCTTTAATAGGTTCAAAACCGAAGATTATAATTTTGACTTTATATGCTTTAACTATACTTCAACATTGGATAAATGTTTAGAAATAGTTAAAAATACTGAAGGGGCATTAGGACAACATCAATATGCTAATATAGTACATAACCATATTGCAAGGCAATTATGCCATGTTCATGGAACTTTGGAAAAGGAAATTGTGTTTGCAGTTAATGACGAAACGCAAATAGCAAAACCCGACATTTTTGATTTTGAAGATGGCGAAATTTGCAAACATCTTTTGATAAAACAACAGGCAAATGAATCGTATCAGGAAAATACTGATACGATAGCAAATCAAATTTTGCAGAAAAGCACGATTATTTACATATATGGAATGTCTCTAGGAGAAACTGACACACTTTGGTGGAATAGAATATGTAATTGGCTTAAAGGGAGTGAAACTCGACATTTGATAATTCAAAATTTCGCTATGTCGCATAAAGGCGTTTATCAATTAAACTATCAATTAGCCGAAAAAAGGAAAAAGAAAGAGATTCTTTCTTTTTGTGACTTTGACAATAATACTAAAACTTTGTTAATGAAACGTATACATATAACAGGTTATAATATTTTTTCAGATATAAGTAATATCGCTACAAAAACAAGTCTACTAACTTCTAAAATCATAGAAAAAGAACAAACTGTTGAACAATCTCAAAAGAATGCAGTATAAAAACAAAAACCTTTTAAAATAGTGGGCAGATGTCCAAAAACGTGGACATTTGCCTATTACTTTATTCAACTTAATATCTTCCCTATTAGGCGAGTGGAATTTGTTCTGCTTTCCATTTTTATTTTTTACAATTTGACCTATAAGTTTTGTTCCAAAACCACCCTTTTGAGTGAAGGGAAACGTTTTAATAAATTTTAAGTTTGTAGGTTGCTTTTTAAAAAAGTTTTCAGCATTATAAAGTGAAAGATTATTTTTCAACAAAAAGTCAAATATATAATGGGCAGTTTGCAAAACGTAAAATAAGTCAGGTATATACGGAACATATCGACCAACGATAACACTAAAAGCATACGGTCGCATTATACTATACACGCAAGATTAGGCGTTAATCTCACTAAACAACTTATTTTAAGAATAAAAAAGGGATACTCACTTGATTGTGGGTATCCCTTAATTTTTCTATTTGGTAAAAATAATGAAACAGTTAAAATAATTTCAAAAATTTCTATATTTTGCGACAAAAATAATATAAACATAAAATAATGTAGTTTTTATGGTACTCTCACTGGGAATTTTATGCGTTGCACTAAGAATGCCATTACGCTTATTGTGAACTGATCGCCTTCTCTAGACATAAAAATCCCATTGGCAAAAACTTACTAAATATTTTTAAACACTCCCACCGGGAATCAAACACATAATTGTCCTTTAGGAGCTCGAAAAATTTTTCCGCGCTCATTTTCGCTAGTATTTACCTTATGTTTTAACGTGTATGATATAGCCCGAAAATCGGCCAATTTTGAATACTATTAGTAACAAAAATGGCCTTTTTTGAGGAAAATAATTCCGAAAGTTTTTTCAACGCTTCCCGTTGAGAATTGCTGGCTCTACCTGCACCTTTTTAAGGTAAAATTATAGTTGAAAATAACTATTTTTTATTTATGTAATCAAAAATTTCGATGTATGCATCAATAAGTTTTGCTTTTGCTAGTAGGGTTTTCAATTCTACGCCATTTATCTCTTTTCGAACTTTTAAATTCTTATCTTTATAATGAGCTGATGTTCTCTGATTCCTTGCATCATGGATCATTTTAAATGTTCGTCCTGCATTAGGCAGTTCAATTTCCATTTTTTCTATTTTTACCCCAAAGTCCGCTTTAAAATCATATATCTGATCAGCTATAATATTATGAAATATGTCTAAGCTCATTAAGGCATTCGCAGGATAACTTCCTTTTTGTTCTTCATCAAATTTGATTAATGCATTTACCGCCGCATGATATGAAGGACTATCTTTCCCAATTAAATTTATAAACTTTTTAGTGTCGCCCTTATTTATACCGTATTTTTCTTTTAAATAGTTACGTATATAATCAGATCTGTCAAGCCTCAAAATATTTAAGATATAATCTGAAGCAGTGTCCTCTGAAAGATCATAGATTTGATACAAATAAAAAGCACTCAACGCCAACATAGTATCTTTTATATAATATTGTTTCGCGATTTGTTTTTTTGCTATTTCTGAATCCGCTGTCGTTATATCTAAAAGCAAGACCTCTCTTTCAATAAAGTAATTATTCTCATAAGACAAAATAAATTTTATTAACTCGCTTTGATTTAATCTTTTCAGCCATTTTACCGCAAAATACTTGACTATCCAAAATCTATCATTCTTGTTTTTTGTTAAAACCTCATACACATCTTCATAAAAAGGAAGCTCTTTAAATTTATCGAATATAACTGCCTTGTTGTACTGAAATAATACATCATCGCTTAAAAGCACTTCTTTTATCTTATTCAAAACTCTTTCATCTGTTGAATAATATTTATTTAA
>JAZOUX010000099.1:0-2349 GCA_045658325.1 Christensenellaceae bacterium
ATATGCTCGTGATACGAAATCAGGCAAAGTACTGCTTTTACGACTATCATAATAACGTTGAACCTCAGATAAAAAAATCTTTGAACCTGGAGGAATATACATCGGTTGTATATTAGGATTATCTAATCCGAAATAAAAACCATTCATTAGATAAGTTGAATAATATTTTTCATAATCAATTTTAAATTTAACTTCAAAATCTGAAAATATAGGAACCTTATATGGTTTTATTAACTGCATATTATTTTCAAAATTAAATTTATCAATTAATTCACAACTGTTATTTAAAATATCTATACCCATATCAAAATAAAGCGCTTCTATCATTGCAGTTTGTAAACAACCTTTACCTACGCCTGGTGAACCATATATAACCGTAATCATTTTTTAAACTCCTTTATAATTGCTATAACCACAAATAACACAAATAAACCTAACGCTACAAAAAGCGCTATATCTACGTAAGGTATTAAAGTAACGAAAAAGTCCCATTTATTCGCTAACTCAATAATACTTATTTTTAATATCGCAACAATTACTAAAATTAAAAATGCTGGAAACATTTTAATTCCCCCTTTTAAATAAATTATAAATTCCTAAACCTGCAATACTCAAAGAAATTCCTAATATTGCATACTTTAACCAACTTTCATAAGTAACCGGTGGCGTAACGTCAGCAACTATATCAATAGGGTTCGACACGACCGGAACAACAATTTTAACGTCGTCTTTTGCAAAATCTAACTGTATAACGTCAAAATCTAAAAATATTGTTTCTTGTGCCAAATAGCCGTCTTTCGAGTCTAATTCTTGGCTAAAATAATCAGTATTAGCAAACCTAAATAAACACGTTGTTTTAGGTTCTTCGTCGTTTAAATTATCGTTAACGTATGTATAAAAATCATTAACAAAACGTTCGTCAATAAGTAAATTTTCGCCGACTTTTGACAAGTCTTTTAAATCTTCGTTTACGTCAACAATATGTATTGGCGATAAGTTTTTACGTGTTTCTTCACTTGGAACGTTGCCAAATAACGTATCAAAAAACCCATAATCGATAACCGAATTCCACCACGTATGAGAGTCGTTATAATCTAATAAATCAAACGTATCGTCAACGCTTATTGTTTTAACGTTATAACCTTTAATTCTTCCGTCGTCGACATCTGACGTAAATAAATCGGCGCTAACTTGTCCGTTTTTAATATCTAAATAACCTTTTACGTTGCTTGCATCATAGTTATATATATAATCTTTTAAAACTTTGCTTTCAATATCAAAATCTTTATAACTTGCGCCGTTCGTTGAAAATAAATATTGCAATGTTGTTAAATGATTGTAAACTTGAAAAGTTGTTCCTAAAGCATTAAAAGTTGTATCTACGTTATAGCCATAGTCGTACCATATATAAGAGCCGTCAAGCACACTTAAACCACTTGTTAAAGAGTATTTTAAATCGTTATTATATTTGCCTATATCTTGACCGACGTAATTTTTTAAAACGTTGTACTTTTCGTCGTTTTCTAAAACTATAATAGGTTGTGTTTTGTACTCATACCACTCGGCCTTTATACCGGTCAATGTAAAGCCCTTTTCAAAATAATGATTAGGAACTGCAAAATAAACGCTATTAACTTGATTTTGATAATTAGCGCCTTTGCTACTCGATTTAGTTCTATACCAAACGTCGTTTAACTCAAGTTCTATAGTTTCTAAAACGTCTAACGTAACGTTTTTATCTTCGCCAGAATAGATAAAAGTTTTTGCGATTTTAAAGTCTTTTGCGTTTACGTCGTTAACGCTTAAAAGTTGCACGCCGGCGACGTTGTAACAACGTTTACCGGTTGCGAAATTTTGCGAACTAAAAGCACGTTGCAAAATTTTACTACTATCTAAAACTGCAAATTTATAAATAGAATTATCTTCTAAACTTGAAATATATTTCAACTTAAAATTTGAATATTCTAACGGCTTATTATCACTATCAAATTTATATGCTAAACTAATTACGTTACTACCCGTAAAACGTGATAGTTCGGTTTTACTTGCATTATATACGTACAATGTCAAACTATAATTAGACGTGCCGAAATCGTCTTCTGCAAGCGTTATAACGTCGGTTTTGCCGGCGTTTTCATAAATATTTAAATCAACGTTTTTTAATTCGTTTATAATATCTTGTCCGTTATCATTAGCATATACGTTTGACGGCGCAATACAAATAAACGATAAAATTAACACGTATAGTAACGTTATTAGTTTTTTAAAATTTTGCTTTTTCATAATATACCTTTTTTTTAAAGGGTAGAAGACGTTCTACCCTAAAAATAAATAATATCTTTGTCGAGT
>JAZOUX010000100.1:0-1995 GCA_045658325.1 Christensenellaceae bacterium
CTATTAAAGAAGAAATATGAAAATGTAGTAAGTTGAAAGATTATAATTGTTTAAGTATAGCACACTATACTTTGCAAGCAAAGTCGTGTGTTTTTGCAAAGCAAAAAGAAAGACTAACGAACACCTTTCGTTAGTCTTTTACATTGTCTAAAAATCCCTTGTAAGGACTCGGTAAGGGCGTTTTTTTTATTTTGTCGAAGATGGCGACTTTGACAAGAGCGTTGCGAGTTCGCGCTAAAGCGACAGTTAAAAAGTTTGATTTTTTAGTCAGTCCTTTATTTTAGAAGAAAATTTTGATGATAAAGACGTTTTGCTAAAAAGCCTTGCAAGAGCAAGGTTTTTGTCTTAAAAAAACCGTTTATGAACGTAAAAAGTAAATACAAAAATTCTTTTTGTATTTAATATTAAAATATACACCAAAAACTCAGTTAAGGTAAAAGTTTTTAAAATTAATTGATTTTTGCCGTTTTTTATGATATAATCAATTTTATTAATGTTAGCAAAGGATTAAAATTATGGCAAAAAAATTAACTATAGCAAAAAAACTTTCTAAAAGAAAATATCGTCCCGCACCAAAACTTATCCACGGCATTTATAAGTTCGTAATGGTTGATATTATGGGGCGTAAATATAAGCCTAAATTTAATATTATTGACGACGTAAACGATTGTGACGGTCCTTGCTTTGTAATATTTAACCATTTATCAAGGGTTGACCATTTATACGTTATGGGAGCTTGTTATCCAAGAGTAACTAATATGATGGCAGGTAATTATTTATTTTATCGTGATAAATTTTCATTTATATTTGGTTTAAGTAAAGCAATACCTAAAAAAAGTTACTCTGCTGATTTAGTTTCTATTCACGCCGTTGGCGAAGTTATTAAAGCAGGTGGTTGCGTAACATTTTCACCAGAAGGAATAGCAAGTGATTTTGGCGATAATAAACCAATAGTTCCAGGCACTAGTAAAATGTTCAAACATTTTAAAGTTCCCGTTTATATGTGCTATTTGGAAGGACAATATTTACAAAAAACTACCGTTTGTTTAGACGATAGGCTTGGCGAGTCGTACGCTACTATGTCGCTATTATTCTCAAAAGACGACGTTGAAAAAATGTCGGTTGAAGAAATGGACGATATTATTAACGAAAAATTTAGGCGTAACGAATACGCTTGGACAAGGGAAAAGAAAATTAAGTGGAAAACTAATGGTAGAATTTGCCAAAATTTAGAAGAAATTTGTTACAAATGTCCTAAATGTGGTGAAGAATTTACTATGAAAGGCGAAGGTAATAAAATCGAATGCCAAAACTGTGGTAACGGCGCAACTATGGACGATTATTATGTATTTCACCCTTATGAAAACGCCGTTATTCCCCAAGACCCTTGCGTTTGGGCAGAAAAGCAACGTATAGATATTATTAAAGAAATAAGGGAAAATCCAGACTATTATTTTGAAGACGAATGTCGAATAGGTAACGTAAACGAATATAAACTTACGAAAGGTGAAAACACGTCGTTTATCGTTGGCGAAGGCAAAATAAGGGTAGACCATCAAGGTATGCACTACAAAGGAACAAGAAACGGCGAACCTTGTGAATTTACGGTAGAGTATAAAAATTTATATACTTTAATTACACCTATTGATACGACGTTTTTTAGTTGCTTTATAAAGGGTGAATATTTTGACTTTTTCCCTAAAAATAAAACGGTTTCAAAATTTCTTATATTAGTAGAAGAAATGCACCGTTATCATATAAACTTCTATAAAAACTTTAAGTGGAACGATTATATGTACGAAGGTTTAGAACTTGGTATCGACCTAAAAAAATAGTTTAAAAATAAACCCATTGCTAAATAATAAAGTAGTGGGTTTTTTAATTTCCTTTTTAGTTTAAAAAAGCCTTAATTTTAGGTTTTGGCGTTAAAATTTAAAATTTGTTGATTTTTAACGCTGTTTGTGGTATAATTAAATAATCAAATAATATATGTAA
>JAZOUX010000101.1:0-23114 GCA_045658325.1 Christensenellaceae bacterium
ACTTGGTTAGTCGAGCCGTGTTCAGCCATAAGTTGCATAACTGATAATGGCAGTATTTGAATAGACGTAGCCGAAATTACGAACAAAAGCGTTTTGCCGTGCTCGTTTTTTTGCTCGTCTAAAAGGCTCATTGATTTAATTGCAGTAGGGGTAGAAAGCCCCGAAATTCCAAGTAGCGAAGCCGTCAAATTTAGTGAAAGTTCGTTTACGGTTGTTTGGTCGTCAACTTTAAAAAGTTTTTTAATTAAAGGAGCAAACAGTTTAGATATTTTATTTGAAGCCTTGCTTTTAGTTAAAATTTCGCTAAACCCCATCCAAATTAAGTAAATGGCAAGCAGTTTTAACATAAGCGTAAAGGCTTTATTAGTTGAAGATGTAAAGCAAGTAAAAAGTAAATTGGGGTTAAAAAATATTAAAATTATAATTGAAAGTATTAAAATTGCTAAAAAAATGGCGTTCATAGTATAAGTTATGAAAAAACGGTGGGTTTTATTCGCTTAATTGAGTTTACAAAAAAAATAAAATGATATATAATATCATTAAGTAAAAAAAATACACGAATTTTTCAAGGAGTGTTTTATGGATAACAATAAATTTTATATTACTACACCAATATATTATCCTAGTGGCAATTGGCATATAGGTCATTGTTATACTACGGTAGTTTGCGATGCTCTTGCAAGATTTAACCGTATGCTTAAAAAAGACGTATTCTTTTTAACGGGTACTGACGAACACGGTCAAAAAATTGAAAAAAAGGCGCACGAAAAGGGTTTAACGCCTATCGAATTTATTAATCCGTTAGTTGACGATATTAAAGATATATGGTCAAAACTTGATATTTCTTACGATAAATTTATTAGAACTACCGACGATTATCACGTTAAGGGTATACAACATATTTTTAAACAACTTTACGATAAAGGCGAAATTTATAAATCGCAATACGAAGGTTGGTACTGTACCCCTTGCGAATCTTTCTGGACAGAGTCGCAACTTGTTGACGGTAAATGTCCTGACTGTGGTAGGGCAGTTCAAAAAGGTAAAGAAGAAAGTTACTTTTTTAGGCTTTCAAAATACGCTGATAGAATTATAAAGTTGTATCAAGACAACACTGAATTTTTACAACCAAAATCAAGGGTAAACGAAATGGTAAACAACTTTATTAAGCCGGGGCTTCAAGACCTTTGCGTTTCAAGGACTACTATTAAGTGGGGCGTTCCCGTAACTTTTGACGAAGGGCATACGGTATACGTTTGGGTAGACGCGTTATCTAACTATATTACTGCGCTTGGCTACGGTAGCGACGATACTTCTCTTTACGATAAGTATTGGCCGGCAAATATCCATATGGTTGGTAAAGAAATAGTAAGATTTCATACAATTATTTGGCCAGCAATGTTAATGGCTCTTGATTTGCCACTTCCTAAACAAGTATACGGTCACGGCTGGCTTTTAATCGGTGGTGATAAACTTTCAAAAAGTAAAGGCGAAAATATTAAGACTGAAATTACCGACCCTAAAGAATTAGTAGCCCGTTACGGCTCTGACGCTTTAAGATATTTCTTGCTTAGAGAAATTCCGTTTGGTAACGACGGCGTTTATACTAACGAAAGTTTATTAAAGAGAATAAACGTTGATTTATCTAACGACTTAGGAAACCTTGTTTCAAGAACTACTGCAATGGTAAACCAATATTTTGGTGGAATTTTACCAAAGCCTACCGGTTTTAACGACTTAGATAACGAAGTTATCTATATGGGCAACGCTTTATTTGAAAACGTTAAAAAATACATTGATTTAATCGACGTACCTAGTGCGTTAGGCGAAATATTTAAGTTAATTCAAAGGGCAAACAAATACATTGACGAAACTGAGCCTTGGAAATTAGCAAAAGACGAAACTGCTAAAGATAGGCTTGCTACGGTAATGTATATTCTTTGCGAAAGCATAAGAATTGCAGTAATAGCGTTAAAACCTTTCTTAACTAAGTCGGCGGACAAAATTTTATCGCTTTTTGGCATTGAAAACGAAAATACGTTTGATAATCTTAAATTTGGCGTATTAAAAGGTGGCGAAAATATTGAAAAGGCGCAACCTATATTCCCAAGAATAGATATTAAAAAAGAACTTGACGAAATTGAAAAAATAATGTTAAAACGTCATAAAGAAAGTCAAAAAGAAGAAAAAAAGGCTGAAAAGCAGGCCGAAAAGGAAGTTGAAGATAAAAAGGTTGAAGAAATTTCGATTGACGACTTCTTTAAAACTCAACTTAAAGTAGCAAAAGTTATTGCGTGCGAAAAGGTTGAAAAGTCAAATAAACTTTTAAAACTAACCCTTTCATTAGGTGACGAAGAAAGAACGGTTGCTTCGGGTTTAGCAAATTACTATAAACCAGAAGAATTAATAGGTAAAAAAGTAATTTTGGTTGCTAACTTAAAACCTGCAAAACTTTGTGGCGTAGTCAGTCAAGGTATGGTACTTTGCGCTGAAAAAGACGGTAAAGTTGTACTCGTTTCGCCAGAAGTTGATATGCCTGAAGGCTCTATTGTATGTTAAAATATATAGATACTCACGCCCATTTAGAAGACCCAATTTACACTGATAAAATCGACCAAGTTCGCTTAAATTATTTAAACGACGGGGTAAGTACCGTAATAAACGTAGCGTGTTGTAAAAAAACTTCATTACAAGTATACGAACGCTCTAAAAATTTTAGTGAAGTATATTTTACGGTAGGTTGCCATCCGGCGACAGCAAGCGAAGTTGACGAAAGTTTTATTGAATATATTAATCAATTTGCTTTTGATAAAAAATGTTTGGCAGTTGGCGAAATAGGGCTTGACTATTACTATAAGCCGTTTGATAGGGAAGTGCAAATTAAGGCGTTTGAAAGACAAATTGAATACGCTTTAAGCATAAATTTACCTATAATTATACATACAAGAAGCGCAACTAAAGACACTGTTGATATTTTAAAAAGTTATAAAAACAAGTTAAACGGCAATTTTTTAATGCACTGCTACGCAGAAAGTAAAGAAATTACTAAAATCTTATTAGATATAGGTGGTAAGTTCGCCTTTGGTGGAGCAACGACTTTTAAAAATTATAAAAAGCACGACGTTATTGATTATGTGCCACTTGATAGAATAATGTGTGAAACTGACTGTCCGTATATGACTCCCGAACCTTTTAGGGGTAGCGTAAACGAGCCTTGCCGTGTTAAGTACGTTTACGATTTAATATCAAAAGTTAAGGGCGTAAGCGTTGAAGAACTTGCTTTAAACGTAGAACGTAATTTTAAAAGGTTATTTACAAAATTTAATTAAAAATATGTAAGGCCGACTAAAAGTCGGCTTTATCTATCGTAAACTTTGGTAAGTCTATGAAATTAATTTCACGCTGTTACCAATAGTAGTATGACCTAAAAAATAAAAATTATTAAGGTATTTTATGGATATAAAATCAATTTTAAAACAAAATAAATTCACCTTTGAAAAAAGGTACGGTCAAAACTTTTTAACCGATACCGATTTACTTGCTTCTATCGTAGATAGGTCGGGGGTAGATAAAAATTCTACCGTCGTTGAAATTGGGGTAGGCGCAGGCACTTTAACGGGCGAAATTGCTAAAAAAGTTAAAAAGGTATACGGCTTTGAAGTAGACGTTAAATTAAAACCGATTTTACTTGAAACGCTTAAAGACCACGATAATATCGAAATAGTATTTCAAGATATTATGAAAGTAGAAACGTCTGTTATAGAAGAAAAAATCGGCACGAATTACACGGTAATAGCAAATTTACCCTACTATATTACTACGCCTATTTTAATGAAATTTATTGAAGAAGCAAATTTCGTCGACGCTATAATAGTAACCGTTCAAAAAGAAGTGGCTGAGCGTATTTGCGCTAAAAACGGTACTAGTGATTACGGTGCGATTACGGCTAATATCAACGCTATTTGCGATACCGAAATTATCGAATACATTGATAGAACTAAATTTTATCCTAGTCCTAACGTAGACTCAGCCGTATGTAAAATAGTGTTAAATAAAGATAAGTTTTATATCAAAGATATAAAAGCCTATCGTAAACTAGTTAAATCAAGTTTTATTATGCGTAGAAAAACGCTAGTAAATAATCTTATGAAAAGTTATAATATTTCTAGGGAAGTATGCTGTGAAATATTAACTGTACTTAATCTTGACCAAAACGTTAGGGGGGAAGATTTATCGCCTAAGGAATTTATCGACTTATCGCATAAATTATTAGAAAGGGGCATTTTTTAAAAAGTTAGTATCAAATTCCTTAAATTAATCATATATTAAAATGAATAGTTTAAGGAGGCAAAAATGTCATTTTTCTCAAATTTCAGTCAAGATAGATGTCCGTGTCAAATTACGGGCAATCCACTTAACGGTTTATGTGAAAAGGTTTGTATACAAGTAAAAAAGGTATTCGACGCGTGCTTAAAGCAATCGCAAGAGCAAGGTGTTGTATTAACGCTTACAAACCTAGTTCCCGCTAACCCTACATATCCGCTTACCTTTATAAGCGCAAGAAGTTCAGCAACTTTAGCAACAATAACTTCGTTAAACGTAGAACCACTTGCCGATAGACCTAATTTAAGTAGAGTGCAAGTTAGTTACTCAATTCCTATCGAAGTAATTTATCAAGACGCTAACGGCGTGCAAGGTAAAGGCAACGCTACTATGTCGTTCTCGCAAGATATTATTTTATTCGCGCCAACGCCTTCGATAATGCCTTACGAAGTAGAAGCAGTTGTATCGGTAGTTGCAAGCGAAGGTACATATACGGGTGAAAACACCTTTACTATTACCGCTTGTACGACTTCTATTTTAAAAATAGTAATGACGGTTGAACTATTAATTCCGTCGTACGGATATTGTCAAATTCCAACTTGTCAAGAATACACGCAAGAAATTTGCGCTGGATTTTTTGAACTACCGCTATTTCCACAAAATATCGGCTAATTGAACAAAAATAAGGGCTAAACTAACGTTTAGCCTTTTAAATTGCTTGATTTTTATTTTAAATTTATGTAAAATAGCAATATGAAAGTTTATGCAATAAGCGATTTGCATTTATCGTTATCCGGTGAAAAGCCTATGGATATTTTTGGCGAAAAGTGGGACGGTTATTTAGAAAAAATAACGGCTGACTGGCAATCAAAGGTAACCGACGACGACGTAGTTTTAATAGCAGGCGATATAAGTTGGGCTATGCAATTAGAAGAAGCCGTTAACGACTTGCAATTTTTAGCAAATTTAAAAGGTAAAAAAATATTAGTAAAAGGTAACCACGATTATTGGTGGCAAGGTATTAATAAGGTTAGAAATAGTTTACCACCTAACGTATACGCCCTTCAAAACGACAGTGTTAAAATAGGCAACTACGTTTTTTGTGGCTCAAGGGGTTGGGTAATAGAAGGTGCTAACGAATTTACTGCACAAGACCTTAAAATTTACCGTAGGGAAGCCGAAAGGTTTACGCTCGCATTAAAAAGTGCTAAAAATCTTATTGAAGATGGGGACAAGTTGGTGTGTTTAATACACTATCCACCTTTTAACGTTCGTTTAGAAAATTCGTTATTTACAAATTTATTTGAAGAATACAAAGTTGATAAAGTCGTTTACGGTCATTTGCACGGTAAAGACGTAAAAGTTTATCCTAAAATAAGTAAGAACGGGGTTGAATATTATTTAACTTCGTGTGACCAAACTAAAAATAATTTAATCGAGGTGTTTTAAAATGGTTGAAACTGAAAAAAACTGCTCTTTTAAGGGCGTGGTAAAAAAATTGGCAAACCGTTGGTTTATCACTGCGTTTTCAGGTATGGCGCAAGGTTTATTTTGTACGTTAATTGCAGGTACTATAATATCGTTAATCGCGTCTTGGGTAGGCACGGGGAATCAAATAGGTTATATGCTTAACGTTTTTGCAACTCTTGCAAAAATATTAATGGGTGCTGGTATCGGCGTAGGTATTGCGTATAAATTAAACGCAAAACCACTCGTTATATTCTCGGCAGCCGTATCCGGTTTAATTGGTGCGTACGCTTTAGAAATTACTAACGGCGCGTTATCGGCAGACTTTTTTCAAGGCGTATTTTTAAAAGGTAAACCAGGTAACCCTATCGGCGCATACGTTTTATCACTTTTAACGGTTGAAATTTGTTCGTTTTACGCTGGTAAAACTAAACTTGATATAGTTTTAATACCACTTGGAACTATCTTTTTATCGTTAATAGGCGTTTACGTTGCTTGGCCGTTTATTAAATTAATCGACTTGTTTGCTGAATTATTAGTTATTTTAATTAACGCAGGTTCGGCAGTTAAAGTAATTACGGGCGTTATTATCGCAGTAGTTATGGGTATAGTTTTAACTATGCCAACGTCGTCGGCTGCAATATGGCTAGCAATAGCAACTTCTAATACTGCAAACGCAAATGCTGAAGTTTTTGCAATAGCAGGTGGCGCTGCAGTAGCAGGTTGCGCGGCGCATATGATAGGTTTTGCCGTTACGTCGTTTAGGGAAAACGGTGTAGGTGGTCTTATTTCACAAGGTTTAGGAACGAGTATGCTTCAAATTCCTAACATTATGAAAAAACCAATTATTATGCTTCCAGAAATTATTTCAAGTGCAGTTGCAGGTTTAGTAGCCGTATTATTAAACTTAAGATGTGATGCTTCTGGTGGTGGTATGGGTACTAGTGGTCTTGTAGGCGTATTTGGTGTAATTAACGCTTCAAGTGGCGTTTTAGACCCGTTCGTAATGATTTTAGGTATCGTACTTTGCTTGTTTGTAATTCCAGCAGGCGTAAGTTTATTAGTAAGCGAAATTATGCGTAAAAAAGGTTCTATTAAGTTTGGCGATATGAAACTTGAAGACTAAAAAACATAAATAAATTAAACCCTTCATATTTTATATACGAGGGGTTTTTTAATGGAAAATAATAATCATAAAATAATAATTGAAAACAGAAGCGACGTTTTAATAAGTTCGGTTTTAGAAGTATTGGCATTTACCGATAAAGAAATAAAAATTAAATTATTTAACGGTACAGTAATAAAAATTCAAGGCGAGAATTTAAAAATAATAGGTTTTGATAATCAAAGTGGCAATTTTAAAATGAAAGGCTTAATAACGTCGTTAACCTATAAGGGCAAAGAAGAAAGTTTTATAAAAAAGGTATTTAAGTAATGTTTTTAACTTTATCGCAACCACGCATTATCGTAATTTGCGTAGGAATAGGCGTTTTATCGGGAGTTATTTACGATATTTTATACTTTTTTACCGAGTATTTTAACAATAAAATCGTCAATTTTTTAAAAGATATAATTTATTTTATTTTAACGTCGTTTTTATTCACTAGCGTGTCATCGTTAGCCAATTTAGGTAATTTTAGGGTATATATGGCGTTATGCGTACTATTAGGTTGGTTTTTATATATGAAAAGTTTTCATAAAATTATTGCCAAAACCTATATAAAAGTGTATAATGTAATTAATAAGTTATTAATTAAGGTAAAAAATGCAAGAAGAAAAGAAAAACCGAGTGTTATCCGCCGTAACGAGTGGAATAGTAATGTTGTTAGTTATATTGGTAACGGTAAGCGTGTATCAAATAATAGGCATTATAAAAAGACACGAAAAGATAAATCAATTAAACAACGAAATAACGTATTTACAAGAGCAACTCAAAAATACTAACAATGAAATCGACTCGTGGTCGCTTCAATGGAAAATTGAAGAAAGGGCAAGGGAATTAGGTCTTGAATACCCTAAGGAAAAGTAATATGAGCGTAGCGATAATTGATATAGGCAGTAATTCCGTACGAATAATGTATAAAGACGGTGCATTGCCTTTAAAAGAATTAATAACCACAAGGTTAGGTCAAGGTTTGACGGAAGAAAACGGTTTAACGGTAGACGCTATAGAAAGAACGGCAAACGCCGTTCTTATTCTTTATAAGCGAGCGTTAGAGCGTGATATTGACAAAGTTTATATATTCGCAACCGAAGCGTTAAGAAGTGCTAAAAACGGCAAAGTTTTGACGGATAAAATTAAAAGAACTACCAACTTAATAGTTGACGTTATTTCTGGTGAAAAGGAAGCCGAAATAGGTTTATTAGGTGCGCTTGGCAAAAATGCGACGGGTGGTATAATAGACGTTGGTGGCGCTTCAACTGAAGTGGTTTTTGCAAAAGACGGCGAAATTTTATATAAGCACAGTTTAGGCGTTGGCGCAGTTAGAATTTTTGATAAATTCAAGTGTGATAAAAATTTAATAGACGGTTACTTAAATCAAAAAATCAAAGAATACGGCGAAATTTATAAAGGCGAGTATAAAATTATAGGCGGAACGGCTACGGCTCTTGCAAGCGTTGTTTTAGGCTTAAAAGAATATGATATGACTAAAACTCACAACCTTTATATTTCTATGGACAAGTTAAGTCAAACGGTAGACTATTTGTACTCGTTAACCGACCAAGAAATATGCGAAAAATATTGTGTAGGCGCTAAAAGGGCAGAAATTATTCGTGGTGGTGCGTCTATATTTTTATCAATTTTAAAATACGCTAACATAAATGGCGTTACGGTAAGTGAAAATGATAATTTAGAAGGTTATTTTTTAACTTTATAGGTAAAATATGAAATGTAAATGGTTAAAAAACTTAATATTTTTATTATTTGCCGTGGCTTTATATATTTTATTAATATTTAGAATTTTTAAGGTGCAATATTATTCTGCTATTGAAAATATTATAATGCCATTAATTTTTGGTATAGGTGGAATTCTTTTTTCAATTTTAGAAAATGCTTTTTTACACGAAGTTGGTCATTTAATTTTTGGTAAAATTGCAGGGTTAAAATTAATTTCTATAAAAATATTATGGTTTAAATTAAGTTTTGAAAACAAAATAAAATTTACCTTAGAAAAGGCAAACGATTTAGGCGAAACGGTATTTGTTCCTAAAAACGATAAAAAAGTTTCTTCAAAAGTGGCTTTTTCTATTTTTGGTGGTTTGCTTTTTTCTATTCTTCTACTTGCTAAAAGAATAATTTATTATTATTGTGTTATATATATCCCGTTTGAATTGCCAATAGGCTTAGATTTGCTTTGGGTTGTGTTTGAAATTTGTTTTGCTGGATATATTGTAGTTACGTTGTATTATTTAGTCGTTAATTTAGTAGGTGACGAAACTTGCGACGGATATAGATTATTAGAATTATTAAACAAAAAAAATAACAATAAAATAATTTCGTCAAACGCTTTATATATAGGCAGTTTACTTTATAACGGAGTATCGCCTACCGAAATTGATTACAAATATCTTAGCGTATATAACCAAGATTATTCGCTATATTCTACCTTGATTATTTATTATAGGTATTTATCACTTATATCTATAAACGAAGAATACGCTTTTAAAGAAATATTAAAAATAAGTGATAAAGATAAATTGGCTAATACTCTTTTTGACGTGGTAATGTGTGAACTTTATTACGTTGCTTTCATTAAAGATGATAAAATCTTTTTAAAAAACAATAAAGCAATTATTGAAAAAATCGTTGAATACGACGATAGTTTATACTCTCTAAGGGCTCACGCCGTACTGCGAATTTTTAATAATGAAAATGAGTGGGCTAAAATTTTAATAGACCAAGCGCTAACGCAAATTGGTGACCAAGAAAGTGGAATTTTAGCCGTCGAAAAACCTTTATTCAACAAACTAAAAGAAAAGATAAATTAATATAAAACGTTAAAATTTCACGCTAAAAAGCGTGGAATTTTTTTATTTTACTTAAAGTGGCGATTTTTACTCATTAATAATATGAAATATTATTAATTTTTTATAAAAAACTCTTTGCAAAATTGATTATATATGATATAATATGTATATATTATATTATAAGTATATTTATATACTATTAAGGAGTAATATGGAAAGTGATAACAAAGTTGTAAACGCTTACGGTGCCGACCAGATAAGAGAGTGTAAGGGGTTAGAGCATATAAGGTTAAGACCAGGTATGTATATTCGTAATACCGACAGTTACGGTTTACACCATTTAGTTAAAGAAACGGTTGATAACTCTATCGACGAAGCGTTAGCAGGTTATTGTGATACTATCACGGTAATTATTCGTCAAGACGGGTCTTGTTCAATTCGTGATAACGGACGTGGTATACCAACAGGTATGCGTGAAGAAGGTATTTCTACCGTTGAACTCGTAATGACGCACCCAAACGCCGGTGGTAAATTCGGTGACGGTGGTTATGAAATTTCTTCGGGGTTACACGGCGTAGGTTTAAAAGCCGTAAACGCATTAAGCGAATACGCAAGCGTTGACGTTTATCAAAACGGTATTCATTATCGTCAAGAATATAAAATAGGTGTTCCGCAAACGGCTCTTTTAGAACTTGAATCTACTACTGAAACGGGTACTTGCGTTACTTTTAAGCCAGACGCAACTATTTTTTCTACCGTTGATTTTAATTACGAAACGATTAGAAGTATGCTTAGGGACTTTGCCTACTTAAATACGGGCGTAAAACTTTTATTAGCGGACGAAAGGGTAGGTAGAGAAAGGAACGACACTCTTTATTCGGAAGGCGGTATTAAAGAATACGTTGAAGTTCTAAATAAAAATAAAGAAGTTTTGCCTTTAGAACCTATTTATTTTAAGAAAAAATACGGTAAAGAAACTATTGAAATAGCCCTTCAATACAACAGTGGTTACGACGAACATATTTTAGCCTTTGCAAACAACGTAAACAACGTTGAAGGTGGTACACACCTTGACGGGTTTAAAGCGTCTTTAACTAAACTTGTAAACGACGCAGGTAAAAAGTTAAACTTATTAAAAAACGATGATGATAAACTTTCGGGCGAAGACGTAAGGGAAGGTTTAGCGGCGGTAATTTCAGTTAAACTCGTAAATCCACAATTTGAAGGTCAAACTAAAACAAAACTTGGCAACGCCGATATGAGAGCGCTCGTAGTTAAGGCTATGACTGAAGAAGTAGGCTCTTATCTTGAAGAAAACCCAGCGTTTACCAAAGAGTTAATGTTTAAGTGTTTAAACGCTAAAAAGGCTCGTGAGGCGGCTAGAAAGGCTCGTGAAGCAACGCGTAAAGGGGTATTTGAATATTCTTCGCTTCCAGGCAAACTTGCCGACTGTTCAAGTAAAGACCCAGAACTTTGCGAAATTTATCTCGTTGAAGGTGACTCGGCTGGTGGTACGGCTAAACAAGGTAGGGATAGGCGTTTCCAAGCAGTATTACCGCTTAGGGGTAAAATATTAAACGTTGAAAAAACAAGAATTAACAGAGTTTTAGAAAATGAAGAAATTAAGGCAATGATAACTGCTTTCGGTGCAGGTATGCTTGATGACTTTAACGTTGAAAAACTCCGTTACGATAGAATTATTTGTATGACCGATGCCGACGTTGACGGCTCGCATATAAGGATACTTTTATTAACCTTCTTCTATCGTTTTATGAGACCGTTAGTTGAAGAAGGCCACGTTTATATAGCACAACCACCATTATACAAAATTACAAAGGGTAAAGAAATTCATTATTTCTACACAGAAGAAGATAAAGAAGCCTTCTGTAAGGAAAATGAAAAGTGCGATATACAACGTTACAAAGGTTTAGGTGAAATGGACAAAAATCAACTTTGGGAAACGACAATGAATCCACAAACCAGAACGTTAAGGCGTGTAACAATACAAGACGCTGTTGAAGCGGACGCTCATTTTACTATGTTAATGGGTGACCAACCTGAACTTCGTCGTAAATTTATTGAAGACAACGCAAAATTTGCGAATACTGAACTTGATACTTAATAAGGGGGGAGAGAAATGGCTAAACAAAAATTAAACGAAGAATTGACGGCTGAGTTTAAAAAGACCTTGTCAATGACAAAACTCGTTAATATTGAAGTCGACGCTGAATTACGCCAAAGTTTTATAGATTATGCAATGGCAGTAAATAGGTCAAGGGCTATTCCCGACGTAAGAGACGGTTTAAAACCCGTTCATAGAAGAATACTTTACTCAATGAACGAAATGGGGTTAACGCCCGATAAAGCCTTTAAAAAGTGTGCTGCAATCGTCGGTGACGTTTTAGGTAAGTACCACCCACACGGTGATAGTTCAGTTTACGACGCACTTGTAAGATTAGCGCAAGACTTTTCAATTAATTTACCACTCGTAGACGGGCACGGTAACTTCGGTTCTGTTGACGGCGACCCAGCCGCAGCGTATAGGTATACCGAAGCAAAAATGACTAAACTTGCTCTTGAAATGCTCCGTGATATTGATAAAAACACGGTAGATATGAAGTCAAACTTCGACGATACTAGAAAAGAACCGGTTGTTTTACCAGCAAGGTATCCAAACCTTTTAGTAAACGGTTCAGACGGTATTGCCGTAGGTATGGCAACTAATATACCACCACATAATTTAGGCGAAGTAATAGACGGTACGGTTGCTTTAATCGACAATCCTGAAATTACTATCGACGAACTTATTGATTTCGTTCAAGCGCCAGATTTTCCAACCGGTGGAATTATAATGGGTAGAAGTGGCATTAGGAACGCGTATAGAACGGGTAGGGGCAATTATGTATTACGTTCAAAATGTGAAATTGAAGAATTAGATAACGGGCGTACGCGTATTATCGTTACTGAAATTCCATACCAAGTAAACAAGCAAAAACTTATTGAAACTATTGCTGAATACGTTAAAGACAAGCGTTTAGAAGGTATTTCAAACGTAAACGACGAGTCGGATAGACAAGGTATGCGTATCGTAATTGACGTTAAAAAAGACGCTAACCCACAAGTCGTATTAAACTCGTTATATAAACAAACTAAATTGCAAAGTAGTGACGGTATAATTTTACTTGCTCTCGTAGGAACTGACCCTAAAGTGCTTAATTTAAAAGAAATTTTAGAACATTATTTACAACATCAAAGGGAAGTTGTTTTAAGGCGTGTTGAGTTCGATTTAGAAAAGGCTGAAGAAAGGTGTTTAATCGTAACGGGCTTATTAAAGGCGTTACAAGATATTGATAAAGTCGTATCTATAATCAAAACGTCAAAAGACCGTATGGAAGCGGCGATGCGCTTAACTGAAGAATTTGACTTAGACGTTCAAGGAAGGCAAGCGGGCGCAATTTTAGATATGAGATTGCAAACGTTAACTAACTTAGCAATATCAAAACTTCAAGCCGAATACGACGAATTAACGGCGTTAATTGCCGACTTAAAAGATATTATAGCAACTCCAAGCAGAGTAGACGCTATCATTAAAGAAGATTTACTTACAATTAAAGAAAAGTATGGCGAAGAAAGAAAGAGTGAAATTTCAATTGCTGACGGCGATATTGAAGACGCTGCTTTAATACCAAAAGAAGACGTAGTAATTTCAATGACTCACTTAGGTTACGTTAAACGTTTACCAGTTAAAGAATACCACTCGCAACGTCGTGGTGGCAAAGGCATTACCGGTCACAAACCTAAAGATGAAGATTTCGTTGAAAATATGTTCGTAAGTTCAACTCACGACGACTTGTTATTCTTTACAAACTTTGGTAAAGTTTATAAGATTAAAGGTTATGAAATTCCAGAAGCGCAAAGGACTGCAAGGGGTAGGGCTGTAATCAACCTTATTCAAATTGCTGAAGGTGAAAAGGTTAACGCTATTATTCCTTTAAAAGAAACTACCGAAGGCTATATAGCATTAGCAACAAGGCAAGGGCTTATTAAAAAGACAGACCTTAAAGAGTTTGACAGTATTAGAAAGTCGGGTAAAATAGCAATTAGTTTAAACGAAGGTGACGAACTCGTTGCAGTACAATTTACTACTGGTGAAGATGAAATTTTTATCGCAACTAAAAAAGGTAAATGTATTCGCTTCTACGAAGGTTTAAACGAAGAAAAAGGTACTTACGGTTTAAAACCTATTGGTAGAGATACTCAAGGCGTTAAGGCTATGGACTTAGACGACGACGAACTTATTTCAATGGCAGTAGTTAATAAAGAATTAGACTTGATAACTATTACTGAAAACGGCTACGGTAAGCGTAGTAGCATTGAAGATTATCGTTTACAAGGTAGAGCAGGTAAAGGTATTAAATCGGGCGTATATAACGAAAAGACGGGCTTGCCTTCATATATAGGCTTTGCTTCAAGCGACCAAGATATTTTACTTATATCTGATAACGGTATAATTATTAGAATTAAAACTGAAGATATTTCGCTTTTAGGTAGAGATACTCAAGGTGTAATAGTAATGCGTTTAAACGGTGGCAAGGTTGCAACCGTAGCAGTCGTACCACACGAAGAAGAAATTGTAGAAGCCGAAAACGGCGAAGAAACGCCAACTGAAGAATAATAAATAATAAAAAAGAGATAATTAAATTTATCTCTTTTTTAAGTTAAAAAGCATATTAAAAAGCCACCATAGTTCAATTTTTACTGAATTAGGTGGCTTTTTTTAGTTTTAAAATTAATCGTTTATATTAATTTTTTTGCTTTTCGTAAGTTTATTAGTTAAAGTAATTAAAGCGTTTACTAACGGGAAGTTAAGTTGCGTTATTGCTAAAACTAATAATGGATATTTCCATTGACCGTTCTTTAAGGTAAGCGCTTGTAATTCAAAGAAACTGTGTTCAGTGTCTGGTGGTAATCTAAAATCGAGTAAAAAGAACGCCCAAACAAGCATTACGATTATAACTATTGAAACTACAATTCCACGCCATAAGTTAAATGGTTTACAAATTTTAATTAAGTAAACTACGCTTGCAAACGAAAACGTTACTACTTGTACCGTTCTTAATAATAGTTCGTTATTATCACCGAAAATTCCAAATAAGTTAAGGAATTCAATTAAGTAAACGTTAAATAACAGTATTAATGCGCCGGGGATAGCATTGCTTATAATAGTAAGTAAAAAGTCGCCTTCAATCGGTTTATTGTTAGGTTGAATTGCAAGTAGAGTAGTGGCAATACCTAAAACAACAATTTCAAGCATTGATAAGTGTGGTGTTTTGAACGGGAACGGTTCTACCGCCGCTATTGAAATTATAGCAAGTAAACATATAAATATGTTTTTCATTACATATAGCGAAGCCGATTGTTGTATATTATTAACAACTCTTCTACCTTGAGCAACAACTTTTGGTAACGAATTAAAGTTATTGTCGGTTAAAACGATGTGCGCAACGTTTTTAGCCGAGTCAGCACCACTTGCAACGGTAATTGCGCAGTCACTGTCTTTCATTGCCAAAATATCGTTTACGCCGTCACCCGTCATTGCTACGGTATGACCAGCCCTTTTCATTGCTCTAACTAAAATAGCCTTTTGGTCGGGCGTAACACGTCCAAATACCGTATAATTGTTTGCTACGAGTTCAACTTCTTTATCTGATAAACCTTCAAGGCTAACCCAGTTAGAAGCGTTAGTAATACCAGCCCTTGAAGCAATTTCAGAAACGGTTACAGGGTTATCGCCAGAAATAACCTTAACTTCAACTTTGTTTTCTTTAAACCATTTAATAGTGTCAATTGCTTCGGGACGAATATTATCGGTAATAACTATCAAAGCAATAGGTTTCATAGTTAAAGGAATAGTATCTTTTGAAGTAATTTGACTGCTAGAGTGAGCAAGTAATAATACACGGTTACCTTTTAAAGCAAATTCGTCAATTTGCATTTTAAGTTTTTCAGGAATATCGTTTAAAACGAATTCGGGTGCGCCGATAGCGTAAGTACCAATATCTTTAAAGGTTACTGCACTCAACTTTCTTTTTGACGAGAAAGGAAGAACTTTTACAGACGGTAAAATATTTTCAGTAATAAATGCGTCTCTTAAAGCGTTTGCCGTTTGGTTAGTGTCGTGTAAAACGTTTTGCATTGAGCCTATAACTTCGTTTAACGGGTAAGGGTGTTCGCATAAAGAAATAGTTTCAACAACCTTCATACGTCCGTCAGTAATAGTACCCGTTTTATCAAGACATAAAATATCAACCCTTGCAAGCATTTCGAGTGAATACATATCTTGAACGAGCGTTTTATTCCAAGCAAGCCTAATAACACCGAGAGCAAAAGCAATAGTGGTTAGTAATATAAGCCCAGCGGGTATCATACCTAAAATAACTGGACCGGTACTTTCAATAACGGCTTTAAAAATGTTTTCAGCACCAGATAATTGGTTGAAGTTTACTAAACCTATACCCAAAGCCATAGGAACTATTAAAATACCAACTATTTTAACAATCCACATAATAGTTTTCATAAGTTCGCTTTGCGGTTTTTTGAATTTTTTAGCCTTTGCCGTTAACTTTTGAACGTACGATTCTTCACCGACTTTATCAGCAATAGCAATACAAGTACCACTCGTAATAAAACTACCAGCCATAATAGGGTCGCCAGCCGATTTTTTTACGGCAACCGATTCACCCGTTAAAAGAGATTCGTTAATTTCAACGAAGCCCGAGCGAATAAAACCGTCAACGGGAATTTGGTCGCCCGTTGTAATTTTAAAAATATCGTCTAAAACCACTTCGTTTGAAGAAATTTCTTCTTCAACGCCGTTTCTTATTACCTTAGTGGTAGGGGACTGCAAAATAGATAACTTTTCTACCGAAAATTTAGCGTTAATTTCTAATATAATACTAAATAAGGTATTAGGAATAACTATAAGCACGAATAAAAAACTGCTTATTTTTAACTGTGCTACCAAATATGCGATAAAAACTATAAGGTATAAAAAGTTAAAAAAAGTGCAAGTATTAGACATTATTATTGAAAACACGCTTTTTGAATACTTGGTGGTAACCTTGTTCGTAAGCCCGTCAACAATACGCGACTCAACTTGGCTAGTTGTAAGACCTTGCTCGTCATTAGGGCTAAACCTAACGGCATCTTGGGGTTTTACCTTAACCTTTTTAACTTTTAATTTAGGTTTTTTAACTTCTTCTTGCTTAACTTCAGTTACTGCTTGTTCTTCAACTATCGTTGAATTTTCTTCAATGACGGTCGTTGCAACTTCGTTTTTTATATCTGTTTTCTTATTTTTCATTAAAAACTCCGTAAATATTGTTATATGTATAACAATAATAACATTTTTTTAGTCTTTTTTCAAGGGTTTTTACAATATTTATTATACTCCAAAAAAAATTTTTAGTCTAAATATTGACAAATTTCATATAGTATATTAAAATATTAATATATTTTGATATTCTTATTTAGGGGGTTAAATGGTTAATACTAATTTAAGCGAAAGTAGTTTAGAAATATTATGTAACGACTTTAAGGCGTTAGCCGATATTAACAGGTTAAAAATAATACTATTTTTAAACGATGGGGAAAAAAGTGTAAACGCGATAAGCCAGTCTTTAAATATGGGGCAATCGGCAACTTCGCATCACTTACGAATACTAAAAGAAGCAAGCATAGTTAAAATACGAAGGGAAGCCAATATAAACTATTATTATATTGCCGACGAGCATATTAGAACGATAATAAAAACGTCGATAAATCATTTAGGTTGCGACAATTAAGGAGAATTATGAATAAAGGTAGAATAAAAATTAATAGTAACGCTAGTTTTACTTTTACTAGTGAAGAAATTAAAAAAATAAACGGTCTTAATAATATTGATATAGTAGATGGTATTTTAAACTATGAGTATTTAGATACGGCTAACGATTACGATATTATGGTTGCGATTTTAAACGTTTTAGAAGATAAAGGTATTGATGCCGAGCCTATGTTTGACGATGAAGAAATTGATACTGAAACTGAAATACAAGATAGCCAAGTAGTTGATGACGAAGCAAGTAAACAAACTGATGCTGATGATGGTGGCGAAATTGAAATTTTGCAAACGCTCCCCGAAGACGAAACAGTTGAAGAAAGTAATGAAATTGAAGAAAAAAGTGAACGTAAAATAAAATTAATACAAATGGGCGTTTCAGTAATTTTATTGATAGCCAGTTTTATCGTGTCTACGCTCATTAATCAAACGGTTGCAGGGTATATACAAGTAATTGCTTTCGTCGTAGTTGGTTACGAAGTAATTTTTGAAGCAATTAGCAAATTAATTAAAAAGAAATTTTTTAACGAAGATTTTTTAATGAGTATAGCGTCATTATCAGCAATAGCAATAGGTCATACGGTTGAAGCCGTTGCGATTATGTTGTTATTCACTGTTGGCGAACTTTTTGAAGATACAATCGTAGATAACTCTAAAAAGGTTATTGAAAAGTTAAAAAATCTTAATCCGTTAACGGTAAACGTAATAAACGACGACGGTAAAATCGTAACGGTAGACCCAAGCCAAGTGCAAGTAGGTCAAACTGTTATAGTAAAGGCGGGCGAAAAAATTGCTATTGACGGCGTTATTGTCGAAGGCGTTGCTAGTGTTGACGGTAAGGCGTTGACGGGCGAAAGCGTATTAAAGACGGTTGAAGTAGGAGACGAAGTTTTAGGTGGATTTGTAAATACCGACGGTGTTTTAAAAATTAAAACTACTAAAACATACGGTGAAAGTGCGATAAATCTTATAATAGATATTGTAAAAGATTCTCAAACTAAAAAGTCAAAAAGTGAAAAGTTTATTGAAAAATTTTCAAAATATTATACGCCAATAGTGTTAATTTGCGCGTTGTTACTTGCTTTTGTAGGTCCTATTTTTACAGGTGATTACTCTTACCACTTAAACGATTATATTTTAAAAGGAATAATGCTTTTATGTATATCTTGTCCTTGCGCAATAGTAATTTCAGTACCACTCACTTATTTTTGTGGTTTAGGTAATTCGGCGTTAAACGGCGTTTTAGTAAAAGGGTCGAACTATTTAGAAAGTTTATCAAAATGTAAAACAGTTGCTTTTGATAAAACGGGTACTTTAACTGAAGGCGAATTTGAAATTACAAAAATTCAAGCAGTTGAAAAGTATAAAGGTAAAGTATTATATTACGCAAATATTTGCGAGCAGTATTCTTCGCACCCAATAGCAAAGGCTATTAAACAAAAGGCAAGCGAAAGTATTGACGGCGTATTAAATTATACTGAAATTGCCGGTAGGGGAATTTCTTGCGAATATAAAGGTCAAAATTTACTTTGCGGTAACGCTCAGTTAATGGTAGAAAACGGCGTTAAGTTTATAGAAAATAAAGATATTGGAATGAAACTTTACGTTGCCGTTGACGGAGAATACGCAGGCGTTATCGTTTTAAACGATAAAATTAGAGAAAAAGCGTACGGTGCAATTTTAGAACTTTACGACACGGGCGTTGAAAATACCGTTATGTTAACGGGAGATAATAAAGAATACGCCGTTAAAATTCGTAAAGAATTACAAATGAAGCAGTCTGTATCAAACTTATTGCCACAAGATAAAGTTGGCGAAATTGAAAGGTTAATTGAAAATAGCAAAAATAAAACGGTTGCTTTCGTTGGTGATGGTATAAACGACGCACCAAGTTTATCAAGGGCAGACGTTGGTATTGCTATGGGTGGTATAGGAAGCGATTTATCTATTGACAGTGCCGACGTTGTTATAGCAAACGACGATTTATCAAAAATACCTTATATTATCAAACTTGCAAAAAGAACTAACAATATTGCTAAACAAAATATTGTAATTTCGTTACTTGTAAAATTGATAATAGGCGTGTTAGCAATACTTGGTATAAGTACTAGTTTATATTTAGCAATAGGCGCTGACGTAGGCGTTATGATTTTAGCAGTCTTAAACGCTATGAGAAATAATTCAAAAGTATTATAAAAAACAAGCAAAACCCGACTTATAGTCGGGTTTTAAATTAAAAAAGCGTTGCAATTTGCAACGCTTTTAATTTATAAAATTAAACGATAATATTTACAAGTCTACCTTTAATTACGATAACTTTTTTAACTTGCTTACCATCAATAAGTTTAGCAATAATTTCGTTTTCAACAGCCAATTTTTCAATTTCTTCATTAGTAGCACTGCTTGAAATAACCATTTTGCTTCTATTTTTGCTGTTAATTTGAATTGCAACTTCAACTTCGTCTTTAATAAGAGCCTTTTCGTCGCAAATAGGGTAACTTTCAGTAAAAATTGATTTGTTATTGCCAAGCGTTTCCCATAATTCTTCAGCAAAGTGTGGAACGAAAGGTGCTAAAAGTAATACTAAGTCGCTAACGCACTCTTTCAAGAAGGTTACGTTTTTAACGCTAATATCTAACGCGTCGTACTTATAAAGGGCAGTAACGTATTCCATAAGTCTTGCAACAGCCGTATTAAACGAGAAATTATTTATATCTCTATCAACGTTTTTAATACAGTAGTGTCTAGCAAAGTTAAGTTGTTTTTCGTCGCTACCAAAGGTAGTTACTTTATTGTTTTTAGTAGAGTTTGCGTTAACAACTAACTTTTCAACTCTATCTAAGAACTTGGCCGTTGACTTAATACCACCGTCGTTCCAAGGTCCGCCTTCAGTATACGAGAAGCCAAACATTAAGTAAAGCCTAAATATATCTGAGCCGTATTCTTTAACGTAATCGTCTGGAGAAATAACGTTGCCTTTAGATTTACTCATTCTATTGCCGTCAGGACCTAAGATAACGCCTTGGTGAACTAGTGATTTAAACGGTTCGTCAAAATCAAGGTAACCCATATCTCTTAACGCTTTAGTAAAGAAACGTGCGTATAAAAGGTGCATACAAGCGTGTTCAGCGCCACCAACGTATTTGTCTACGGGAAGCATTTTGTTTATAAGGTTTTTATCCCAAGGTTGTTTATCGTTGTGTGCGTCTGGATATCTTAAGAAATACCAACTTGAACATACGAAGGTGTCAAGCGTATCAACGTCTCTAGTTGCTTTGCCACCGCATTTTGGACATTTGCAGTTAACGAATTCTTCACATTTAGCAAGTGGTGATTTGCCGTCAGGCTTAAATTCAACGTTGTAAGGGAGTTGTACAGGTAACTGTTCTTCAGGAACAGCCACTTCGCCACATTTTTCGCAATATACCATAGGTATAGGCGCGCCCCAATATCTTTGGCGAGAAACAAGCCAATCTCTTAAACGGTAGTTGATTTTAAACGAACCGCTTGCTTTATTATTTAAGTCGTTTAAAATTTTCTTTCTTGCTTCTTCGCTAGTTAAACCGTCGTATTCAATACTGTTTACAACTATACCGTCATTTGTGTAAGGTAAATCGTCGTTTTCGCCTTTTGCACTTTTAATAACTCTAGTGATAGGTAAATTATATTTAGTTGCAAATACAAAGTCCCTATCGTCGTGTGCGGGAACGCCCATTACACAGCCCGTACCGTAAGAATATAAAACGTAATCGCTTATCCAAATAGGAACTTTTTTGCCGTTTACAGGGTTAATACAATAAGCACCGGTAAATACGCCCGTTTTTTCTCTATCAAGAGAGAGCCTATCAATTTCTTTAGTTTTAGACGTGTAGTCAATGTACTTTAAAACTTCTTCGCTTTGTTTTTTAGTCATTAACTTTTTAACAAGTGGGTGTTCAGGTGCCAAAACAACGTAAGAAACACCAAAAACCGTATCGGCCCATGTAGTAAATACTTTAAATTCGTCTTCGCCGTTTTCGCACTTAAATAAAATTTCTCCACCGATAGATTTACCTATCCAATTCCTTTGCATAGCCTTAGTTTTTTCAGGCCAATCAAGGTCGTTTAAACCTTGTAAAAGTTCTTCGGCGTAGTTAGTAATTTTAAAGAACCATTGCGTAAGATTTTTTTGAACAACGGTAGAGTGGCATCTTTCGCACTCGCCTTGAATAACTTGTTCGTTAGCAAGTACCGTTTGACAACCAGGACACCAGTTAACAGGTGCTTCCTTTCTATAAGCAAGACCGTTTTTGTAAAGTTGTAAGAAAATCCATTGAGTCCACTTATAATAATCTGGCATACAAGTTTTAATTTCTTGAGACCAGTCGAACATTGCGCCCATATCTCTAAGCGTTTCTTCCATCCTTTCAATATTAGCAACGGTAGAATCTAACGGATGTACGCCCGTTTTAATAGCGTAGTTTTCTGCAGGAAGACCAAAAGCGTCAAATCCCATAGGTTGAAAAATTTCATAACCCTTCATTTTCTTGTATCTTGCAAAAGAGTCGGTTGGACCGTAGTTGTACCAGTGACCAACGTGCAATTTTGCAGCAGAAGGGTATGAGAACATTTCTAAGCAATAATATTTTTTGTCAATATTTTTCTTGTCAAAATTGTTAATTTTGCTTTTTTCCCATTTTTGTTGCCATTTTTTTTCAATTTCGTGCATGTTCATAATGATAAAATCTCCTACATAGTAAATTAATTTACAATGTTTATATAGTATATCACTTTTTTTTCGTTTTGTAAAAGGTTTTTTGCGAATAAAGTTAACAATTTGCTTTAAATAAAAGTTTTTTACTGTTGACAAAATTTTTATGGTGTATTAAAATATCGTTATTAAGGAGAAAAATATGTCAAAATTAGTTACAATACAAAACGAAAGTATTATAGTTACAATCTCAACTTTTGGCGCAGAAGTTCAAAGTATTAAGTGCTTAGATAGTGAAAGATTATGGCAAGCCGATGAAAAATATTGGAAAGGACATAGTCCTTTATTATTCCCAATTTGCGGTAGGCTTAAAGATGGTTATTATATCCATAACGACACTCGCTACGATATGAAAATTCACGGAATAGCAAGAAATAGTGAATTTGAAATTTTATCACACGAAAAGACTTCTATAACGTTAGGTTTTAGTTCAAGTGAAGAAAGTAAAAAAGTATATCCTTTCGACTTTAAATACAAGGTAATGTACAAACTAAACGGCGACGCAATGCAAACGTATTATTTTGTAGAAAATACGGGTAACGAGCCACTTTACTATAACGTTGGTAGCCACGAAGCATATGTTATAAACGGCGCTAATTTTGAAGATTATTCAATTAAATTTGAAGATGGTGAAACGGTAAAAGTTACTGCTATAATAGATAATTTTATGAGTGACGAAAAGTACGAATTACCAAACTATAACGGCGTTTTTGCACTAAAAAAGGC
>JAZOUX010000102.1:0-12812 GCA_045658325.1 Christensenellaceae bacterium
AATTAGAAACGCATTTATCAAGGGCTGATATAATTTCTTCGCCAGACTTTATTAAAGAGATTTGGATAAATTTAATCGGTAACGCCATAAAATATACGAACAGTGGTGGAAAGATTAAAGTTACTTGTTTAAATAAGGGCGATAAAGTAGTAGTAACAGTTGAAGATAACGGTATTGGTATGAGTGAGACGACAAAAGAAAAGGCTTTTAATAAATTCTATCAACAAGATAGGAAACAAGGTCAAGGTTTAGGGTTAGGCTTGACGATAGTAAAAAGAATAATTGATATTGCAAACGGAAGTATTTCGATTGAAAGCGAGTTAGGTAAAGGCACTAAATTTACCGTAGAACTTCCTAAAAAGTAAACTAAAAAATCTCCACAAATTGTGGAGATTTTTTAATTTAATAATAAGGGAATTTACTAATAAAATATTAGTCTAATCTTGATTTGCTGTGGAAGGCAACGCCGGCACAGTCAGGACCACAATGTGAGCCAATAGTTGGGTTAATTGCCGTATAAGTAATGTCAAGTTTACCAAACTTATCTTCTAATAAAGACGCTAATTGTTTAGCAACGTCTTCTGCGTCAGAGTGACCGATAACAACGGGATATTTATTAATATCTTCTTGATTTTCTTCAACGAATTGAACTATCTTATTTAATGTAGCCTTTTTTCCCCTTGCTTTTGCAAGAGTAGCCATTTTACCACCTTTGTTAACGTGAATAACGGGGCGAATATCGAATATAGCACCCATAGTCGCAGCAATACCGCTAACCCTACCGCTTAACTTAAAGAATTTAAGATTGTCAGCGTAAAAGTAAATACTGTATTTGTCAACTTCAGTTGAAGCCCACGCTAAAAGTTCGTCTAAAGTTTTACCTTCTTTATATAAGGCTGAAATTTGCTTAACTATAAGTAAACTTAAAGCCGAAATGCCTTTAGTATCAAGCGTTTCAATTCTTCTATTTGGGTACTTTTCTTTTAATTCTTCGATTGCTAAGTTTAAGCCGTTAAACGTTCCGCTCATCGCTTTTGAAAAGTGAACGTATATAACGTCTTTACCGTCTTTTAAGAACGGTTCAAAGTAGTTTACATATTCTTTAGGGTTAATAGCACTAGTTTTAGGTAATACGTTATCCCTTAAAGTGTCGTAAAAGCCTTTACAATCAAACGTTTCAAAATTAACGTAAGGGTAAATATCTTTATCGCCTATCGTGTAGGGCATACTAATTAAATTGTATTGTAATTCTTTTGCAAGACTAGGCGTTACGTCACAATCGGTATCGGTAAATAATACGAACATAAAATCTCCTTATTGCTAAAAGTAGCATTAATTTTTTATAATATTATCATTTAAAGGTAAAAAAAATGTTAAAAAAAGCGTTATATTGATAAAATTTGATACTAAACGATAAAATTGTTACTATTTATTGACTAAATTTATTAAAAATGTTAAAATTATTAAAAATTATTTACGGAGATACTAATATGATAAAAGTAGTTGTTGACGCATTTGGCGGAGATAGAAGTCCAGACGCAAACGTTCAAGGTGCGATTAAAGCCCTTAACGAAATTAGCGATTTGCATATAATTTTTACTGGTGACGAATATATTTTAAATGAAAAACTTAAAGAATATAATTACGATAAAGAAAGGGTTACGGTAGTCCACGCACCTGAAGTTATCGGTTGTGATGAACAGCCAACCGTTGCTATTAAAAAGAAAAAGGACAGTTCTATGGTAGTAGCGTACGACTTGTTAAAAAACGACGAAAGCGTAGGTGCAATGGTAAGCATCGGCTCGTCGGGAGCAATACTTGCTGGTGGCGTATTAAAAATTGGTAGAATTAAAGGTGTTAAAAGACCGGCGTTTTGCCCTATAATGCCTACTATGGAAGGTGGAGTAGTTGCTATTTGCGACAGTGGTTCAAACGTAGACTGTAAAGCAGAATATTTAAATCAATTTGCCGTAATGGGTAGTATTTATTTACAAAAGGCATTTGGTATTGAAAGTCCAAGGGTAGCTCTTTTAAACGTAGGCGTTGAAAGTGAAAAGGGCGACCTTTTAAGAAAAGAAGTTTACCCTATGCTTAAAGATAATAAGTATATCAATTTCGTAGGCAATATGGAAAGTAGAGACGCTATAAGTGGCAACTACGACCTTATCGTATGCGACGGTTTTAGTGGTAACGTTTTAATTAAAACGACTGAAGGTACTGCAATAGAACTTCTTAAAAAGATTAAAAAAATGTTCACAAAATCGTTAAAAAATAAAATTGGTGCGTTGCTTTTGAAAAACGACGTATTAGAACTTAAAAATTATATGGATTACAATAACTACGGTGGTGCAGTGCTTTTAGGTGCTTCTAAAACGATAATTAAAGGTCACGGTGGCAGTAAATGGCAGGCAATTTACAACTGTGTAAAGCAAGCGTATAAAATTGAAAAGACTAAATTAAACGACGAAATTGCAAAAGCCATTGCCGAAGTGGGCGAAGAATAAATCAAGGTATAATTGATAAACGCTTGCGAATTTACGATATTCGTAAAAGCGGGTTGCATTTTCTATGGCGTTATCGAGTTAAGGTTTTATTAATACGCTTTGACAGTAAGTTAATATTAATGTAAAACTTGTTTTGCACGCCCTTTTAACCTAAAGGTTAAAAATGTAATTTTAAATTTAATATGATGCATATAAGAAAAGCACGCTACGCTTCGTAAAAACGAAAGGTAGCGTGCTATACTTTTATTTTGAAAAACCCCTAAGAAGAAATTTTATTAGCAACGTATCGTTTGTTTATTTAACTTATAATAATTTTAATAACGCTGTCCAACTAAAAAACGAAAGTAGCCTAGTGTTGACAAGGGTAGAATATTAAAAGGTTTAGTCGTTTGATAAAATGTGCTTTATTTATTGTTTTGTAAATACTCGTCTAAAATTTCTACGGCATCGCCAACTATAAATGCGCAAGGGCGTTTTTTGTAATAGGCTTCCGTTCTTTTTTCTGGAATAGGGTTAGAAACTGATTCAGTTAAGTGTAAAAGTTCACGGCAAACTATACTGCCGTTTTTTTCTTTAAATTTTTTGCAAAGCGACTGAATAAGAGCGTAATATTCGGTTTTTTTGTTTTGGTCGTCGGGAGAAGAATAGCCTTTTAACGCACCTAAACACATTACCATACCGCTAACTGCACCGCAAACTTCCCTTTGCCTACCAATTCCACCACCAAAAGAAGAAGCAATTTTTAACGCTTGTTCTTTATCTAAGCCTATTTCGTCAATAAATGTTAAAACTACGGCTTGAGCGCAGTTGTAACCTTGTTTAAAGTAATTTTCACCAAGTTCTCTTTTCTTCATAAATCTTTTTTCCTAAATTATTTTGTTCTTTTTGTGGAATAAGGTTAAGTGCAACTATCGAAGCAATAACTATAATTAAGCCGATAATTGCAAGCCAAGAAGGGTATTCGCTAAAACAAATTATACCCACTACGCTTGCTGATATGATTTCAACGCAAGCAATAATTGACGCTTTGCCCGTATCTATACCTTTTAATCCTATAGTGTAAAGGGTGTAAGGTGTTACCGTTGCTAATAGCACGAGCCAAATTACGTTGCTTAAATTATAATTTATGTCAGCGATAACTTTAAGCAAATGGTTGTAGTCAACTGTAAACGAACTTGCGATTGCGCCGAAAATAAATGAATAAATTAAAATATTTTCACTTGTGTACCCTTTATTGAAAGCAAATCTTGAAAAAATACTGTAAGATGCGTAAAATAAACCAGAACTAAGACCAATCATAAATACGGGTAAAGTAAGGTTGCCTACGTTACCGTCAAGCGAAGAAAGAATAATACCACCAAAAGTAAAGATTAAACAAATAACTTTAAGAAGGGTAACTTTTTCTTTAAAGAAAATTCGTGCCAAAATAGTAACGAAAATAGGGGCAGTGTACATTAAAATACAAGCGATTGAAACGGAAGCGTAATATTGCGTTTCAAAATAACTTAAACTTGTTAAAAACATACCTAAAGCGCCACTACATAGTAAAATCCAACTGTTTTTAAGTTCAATTTTAAAGGATTTTCTATCAATAATTAAATAAATCAAGCAAATAGTGATAGCAGAAAAGAGAAATCTTAAAAAGGTAATTTCGTTATTAGTAAAGCCTTGTTCTCTTAACGCCCTAACGAAAATGCCAGATAACCCCCAAGTAATGCCTGCCAAAAATATTAACAAAGGGGAAATAAACTTTTTCATACAATACTCCTATAAATTTACCAAATCTTTAATTACTTTGCTTGATATTAACAGCCCTGCCACCGACGGAACGAAAGATATGCTTGCTGGAGCGTGCCTTGACGACGTTTCGTCTTTTACTACAATGTTTTTAGGTTCTTCTTTTGAATAAAGAACTAAAACTTTTTCAACGTTACGCTTTTTTAATTCTCTACGCATAACCCTTGCAAGTGGACAAACCTTAGTGTTTTCAATATAATCAATTTCAAAGGCAAAAGGGTTTAACTTATTGCCCGTGCCTAAACAACTTATAATAGGAGCGCCAAACTCTTTACATTTTAAAATTAATAAAATTTTGGCTGAAACGGTGTCAATAGCGTCGATAACGTAATCGAATTTAGAAAAATCAATTAAACTTATTGAATTTTCGTCAACTAAAATATCAAAAACGTTAATTTGTACGTTAGGGTTTATTTCTTTAGCCCTAAGCAAAGCAACGTCAACCTTTTTTTGATTAACCGTTTTAGTCGTGGCGTATAACTGCCTATTGATATTAGATAACGAGTAAACGTCGCTATCAATAAGCGTAAGCGTGCCAACGTTACAGCGAACTAAACTTTCAACGGCGTAACAGCCCACGCCACCAAGACCAAAAACGGCAACGTGCTTTTTTGATAAAGTATCAACTTTTTCTTGCCCGATTAAAAGGCAAGTTCTGTCAAAAAGGTTAACCATAACGCTCCTTTATAGTAATATATTACTAAACAATGATTAATATATCATATTTATAGTTGAATAGCAAATAAAATAGACTAAATTTTATAATAATACTTAAAACAAAATAGTTTAAAATTCGGTTGTGTTCGACAAAAGTTTTAAACAGCGTTGATAACTGTGTTGATAACCTTTTTTAGACACGAATAAAAAATGGGTAATTAACGCAAAACAATACCACGCGATAAAAAGTTGACAAAAGAACAATAGTTTAGTATAATGTCAAAGTTATTATTCAATTAGGGGGAATTATGAAGATTGCCATTACAGCAGACAGCGTTATTGATTTAACAGCTGAATTGCTTAACGAATACGATATAAAAACTATGCCGTTAAATATACTTCTTGGTGACGTTGATTATCTTGATAATCAAGTTACGTCAAACGATATATTTGATTTCGTGTCAAAAACGGGCAAATTACCTAAAACAAGTGCAAGAAGCCAATTAGACTATGAAGAAACGTTTAAAGAAATTTTGACAGATTACGACAAAATAATACATTTTTCACTTTCTAGTGAAATGAGCGTAACTCATTTAAACGCATTAAACGCATCAAAAGCCTTTAACGGTAACGTTGAAGTTATTGACAGTAGGTCGCTTTCAACGGGCGTTGCGCTTCAAGCAATGTATGCAAGAGAACTTACTAAAACTGAAAGTGATATTAAAGTTATAGTAGAAAAGGTTATGGCAAGGCGCAATAACGTTCAAGCAAGTTTCGTCGTTGAAGAACTTGATTATTTACATAAAGGCGGTAGGTGTTCTTCGGTAGCACTTTTAGCAGGCAAACTTTTAAAAATTAGACCACAAATTATCGTAAAAGACGGTAAAATGGGCAGTTATAGAAAGTATAGGGGTTCAATGTTAAAGTGTATTAAGCATTACTGTAAAGACACGCTTGAAGAATTTAACAATTACGATAAAAGCGTTGCTTTCGTAACCTATTCTTCGGCTACTAGCGAGATGGTTCAAATCGCTAAAGAGATGCTTATTAAAGCAGGCTTTGAACGTGTTTACGAAACTCAAGCAGGGGGTACGATAAGTAGCCACTGTGGACCAAATACGCTTGGTATTTTATATTATAACGACGGTGAATAATTAACCAAATTAGCGTTGCTTATAGCAACGCTAAAATTATCTAAAAAAATACGCTTAACGGTAAAGCAAATTAAAACAGTAAAAGTTATGAAAAAATTAGTTTACGACGGTGAGTTTTTTAACGTAGCCGATACTTTAAAATGCGGTCAAATATTTAGGTACGAAAGTTATTTAGACGGTTATAGGGTATACTCTAAGGGATATGAGTGTTTTGCTAAAAACGACGGAGATAAAGCCGTAATTTTTAGCGACAACGTTGATTATTTTTATGATTTTTTTAATTTAGATTACGATTATAAAAAGGTTTATGATTATGCTTTAAAAAGTGGAAGCGACGTAGTAAAAACGTCGGCAAAATTAGGCAAAGGAATAAGAATTTTAAAGCAAGACCTTTTTGAAACGGTTATAAGTTTTATAATTTCGCAAAACAATAATATTCCTAAAATTACTAAATCGCTAAACTTCTTATGTGCTAATTACGGTCAAAAATTAACTAGCGAACGTGGTGAATATTATTCTTTTTGTACGGTAGACGCTTTAAACGGTTTAAGTGAAGATGATTTTAAAAAATCGGGCGTAGGTTATAGGGCTTCATACTTAAAAGGCGTGGTAGACTTGGTAAAAAACGGTTTTGATTTTAATTCATTAAACTCGTTGAGTACGCAAGACCTATACGATAGTCTTTTAAAAATTAAAGGGGTGGGCGATAAGGTTGCAAATTGTATACTTTTATTTGGATATAATAGGTACGACTCTTTTCCCGTTGACGTTTGGATAAAAAAACTTTATAAAGACGAGTTTAACGGTGCTTTGACCGACAGAACTAAAATTAGCCAATATTATATAAGCGAGTTTAACGAGTATGCGGGCATTATTCAACAATACCTTTTTTACTATAAACGTAGTTTACAAATAAAATAAAAAGTCGTTTTTGTTAGAAAACGGCTTTTTTTGTATAAAAATATGTAAAAAAGTAACTATTTGCAATAAAACGTCAAAATCTAAATGATTGCGTCGAAAAAAGTTAAAAAATGTCGCAAACGTATAAAAAAGACCAAATAAATAAGTCGAAAAATCAAATAAAATGACGAACGGTGTCGACTTAGCATAAAATGTATTACTTAGTCAACTTAAGCGTAGTTGGGTTAAGTAATTGCTAAAATTAATAAAATAAGTTAAAAGCAAGCATTTTAGCAACTTAAAATTACTCGCACAAATTAAAAAGGTCGGTAAGTTTAGTAATAACGTAAGTAGGTTTAACCCCGTTTGGTAACGGCGTATTTTGTAAGTTTATATAGCAAGTGTCTATACCAACGTTAAAACCGCCTTGAATATCACTAGTCAAACTGTCGCCGATAATAATAGTTTTTTCGTCAAAGGTAATACCACTTAATTTTTCAACTTGCTTAAAAAATTCTATTTTAGGTTTAGGGTAGCCTATTTCGTCAGAAATATAAACGCCGTCGATAAATTTATTAAACGCTTGACCTTCAAGCCTTTTGCGTTGCGACGTGGTAACGCCGTTAGTTACTATCAAGATAGTACAGCCTAAGTTTTTAAAATACTCTAAAACTTCGTAAGCGCCGTCAATATTCTTTTTGCCAAGACTTAAAGACGAGACGTACGTTTTATGAATTAAGGCTGGGTCGCCCGTTTTGCCAATATAATCAAGGTATTCTTGAAAGCGGTTTTTAGTAATTTCGTCTTTGCTGTAAAGACCTTTTTCATACAAGTTCCACCACTTTTGATTAATTTGGCGGTAGGTTTCATAATTGTCGTCACTAAAAGATAAATCAAGTATTTTACAAGTGTTCATAAACGCCGTTTTTTCAGCGTCGTGAAAGTCGAGTAAAGTGTTGTCTAAATCAAATAATAAAGTCGTGTATTTCATATTTTTATTATAGTATTTTTAGTTAAAAAAATCAATAGCGAAAAGTAAAAATTATAAAAAACTTAATGATTGAAAAATGAGCAAAACGCTTGCTCGTTTTGACCGTTTATGCAAAATAGCAAAATTTTATGCAAAAATGTTAATTTTTTAAAATATGACAGTTTTAGACAAAAAAACAAAGAAAGTCTTAGGTTAATAAATATCTTTTTGCCAAATAGACAAAAGTTTATAGCCAAAAATTGTCTAATTGGCAAAAATTACAAAAAAATCATTTAAAAAGTAGATTAAACTGTAAAAATTTTATAATTTTTTTTATTTTTTATTAAAAAATAGTTGTCGTACTCGCTAAAAAATGATATAATACCTATGCTGGTAATTTTCTACATTTTTTTTATTTTATAAAAAGCAACTATTGATTTTATGCAAAAAATTTTGCTCGTTTTAAATAAAGTCAAAAATAGTTTTTAAAATAAAAAAAGCAATTCAACAAAAGCAAATATTCGCAAACCATAGGATTTGTGATAAAAATAAAAAAAAGGGGTAAAAAAACGTGAAAAAAGATTTACAACAAGTAACGTATAAAAGGGGTTTCTTTGCTAGCATAGGCGACTTCTTTTATGACTTAAAAGTAATGTTGTTCCCAAAGGTTAGGAACCGTAGCGCACGTTCGTACAAAGCTGAAGCGACTGTTTTCATTATTGCTATTTTAGCAATTCCGCTTCTTCACTGGGCGTTCTTCTGGTTAACGGTAAACATCCAAGCAATAATGATGGCTTTCAAAACACCTGCAACGATGACTGACAAGCAACTTGCCGCATTGTCATGGTGGGAAAAGACTTTTTGGAACTACATAAGATTATGGAAGCAAGATTTCTTACCTTTACTTCAAGGTAAAAAAGGCCCAGGTAACAGTTTACCTATATGCTTTAGGAATACGTTCATATTCTTTGGTTTAAATATATTGGTAACAATGCCAATGTGTTTATTCATTGCTTTCTTTATATTTAAAAAGATTGCAGGTTATAAGGTATTTAGGGTAGTGTTCTACTTGCCAGCCGTAATACCTTCAATCGTTATGACGTACGCTTATAAAGAAATTACGTCTTCAACTGGTCCGCTTGCTAGTATACTTCATATACGACCAGGTGGTTTATTAGGTCACGAAGACACGGCTTTAATTACTGTTGTAATATATAGTTTATTAACCGGCTTTACTTCAAATATGTTACTTTTCTCAAGTGGTATGGCTCGTATCCCTACTGAAGTATTAGAAGCAGCAAAACTTGACGGTGTAGGCCCAGGTAAAGAAATTACTTCGATTATTATACCGTTAATTTGGCCAACTTTCACAACGCAATTTATTTTAGCGTTCACTAATATCTTTAGTGCTTCTGGTCCAATACTTATGCTTACGCAAGGTGCTAACAATACGTCGACTTTCTCTTTCTGGATTACTAGTAAGATGATTGGTTCAAACGGTCTCGGTGGTCCTAGTGCTGGTGGTGACGATGCAGTAAGGCTCGTATCGGCAATGGGTCTTCTTTGTACGCTTGTAGCAGTTCCTATCGTATTCTTTACGAGATGGTTGTGCGGTAAAGTTGATACAATCGAATATTAATAAAGGGGGTAAGATAATATGGCTACTTTAGATAGAATTGAAAAAATTAAAAGACGTAGTATGAGCAAAGATGATTCTGCGAGTATTCTTACTTCTAGAACTAAAGCAGAAAAGGTGTTATTCTCTATAATTTTCATACTTTTCTCGCTTTACACTTGTATGATGGCGTATCCAATTTTATTCCTTTTCTTGAAAAGTTTACAACATTTATTAGACTTTTCTAGTAGAAACTTGTGGGACTACTCAAGGGGTATTGACTTTGCAAACTATTGGGAAGCAGTTACGACGTTATCAGTATTAACTAACCGTGGTACTTATGCAAATTTACCTGTATTGGCTTTAAACAGCGTTATATTCTGTTTTGTAAGAATATCGTTAGGCTTAGCAGGTTGTACTTGTGTAGCGTATCCACTTGCAAAATACAAATTCGTTGGTAGAGACTTTATTTACGGCTTAGCAATTACGGTAATGGTTATTCCTATCGTAGGTACGGCTGGTTCGTCTTATAAGTTATGGAGTGATTTAAGGCTTATTGATACGCCTTGGTTCTTAATTATTTCGTCAATCGGTTCATTTGGCTTTAACTTCCTTGTAATGTACGGTTTCTTCCAAAACATTTCATGGTCTTATGCTGAAGCAGTGTTTATTGACGGTGGTGGTCACTTCGTTGTATTTACTAAAATAATGTTACCACAAGCGGGCGTAGCGTTATTAACGCTTGGTATCTTAGCTTTTATCGGTAACTGGAACGACTATATGACGGTACTTATGTATATGCCAAGTTATCCAACGCTTGCATCAGGTCTTTATAACATAGGTCAATCAACTGAAGGTAAAGCAGACCGTCCTAAATATTACGCCGCACTCGTTATTTCAACGGTACCGGTTATTGTGGTATTCGCATCGTTTAGTGACGTAATTATGAAGAACTTCTCAGTTGGTGGTCTTAAAGGTTAAAATAAAATCGCTTTTCTATATATAATATATAACTATTTCATATATAATATATAAAGCGTTGTGCAAACTATTAATAAAAGGTAAAACTTATAAAATAAAATCTAATATGATTTAAAAGGAGAAAATATGAAAAATTTATTAAAGAGAGTTTCAGTTTTATTGCTCGCTTTAACGCTTAGTCTTTCATGCTTCGTTGGTTGTGGTCAACCACCTGTAAGGGATGCTGACCAAAAATTAGAAGTATTTATCGCTAACCGTGGTTACGGTATAGCAGGTGTTACGGCTGCGTTAAAAGCATTTTCTGAACAAGATTGGGTTAAGGCTAAGTATCCTAACTTAGAAATTCCAACACCAGTTGCTGAAAGAACGCCAGACTACGGTATTACAAAAATTAAATCACCAAGTTCAAACCAATTCGACTTAATTTTCGTTATTGAAAGTTTAACCGTATTCTTTGGTAAAAACTCAAGGGGTGAATCAACGCTCGTTGAACTTACAGATGTTTATGACAGCGTTGTTCCAGGTGAAAACGTTAAGGTTAAAGACAAACTTTACCCTGAAATGTTAGACTACTGTACTTACACCCCAAAAGGACAAGATACGCAAGAATATTACGACTTCCCATGGTGTACTGGTTATTTGGGTCTTGTTTATAACCCTGAAATCGTTAAGAGATACGTTGAAGAAGTTCCAAGAACTACTGACGAACTTCTCGCTTTAATGGAAAAGATTAAAACTGGTGATACGCTTATCCCAGCAACTACTGATTTAGATAATCCAGCTAATCGTGCAGCACACAATTTAGCAAACGCTGGTAATGCAAGTGGTTTTGCGATTGGTCCTTGTGGTGATGCATCTTACGACTCGTATATGTTTGGTCCATGGTGGGCTCAATACGACGGTTATGATGCATATAATAACTTCTTTGACGGTATTTATACTGATAAAACAGGAACTCAAACGTACAGTCATAAAATCTTTGAATTAGAAGGTAGACTTGAATCGTTGAGAGTTTTAGATAAAATGTTACAACCATCAAGCGGTTACTATGATTTATCTCTTACTGAAGAAGACTTTATGGCAGCGCAAGCAACGTTATTAAAAGGCGAATACGCTATGACAAGTTGTGCTGACTGGTTCGATACAGAAATGAAATTACACCGTGAAGAAATGATTAAAGAAGTTGAAGATGGCGTTCCAGGCGCACAAATGCCTGCTGACTTGCTTGTATTACAAACTCCAATCATTTCAGCAATCGTTAAACAACTTAAGTTCCGTAACGGTGGCGAATTTATGAGTGACGCTCAACTTTCTTTCTTAGTTGAATGTATTGACGAAAGGAAAGACTATAATACGGCAAAAGCAGATTTTGCAACTGCATACCCTGGCGCTGAAGAATTAAAGAAGGCTGACTACACTAGGCTTTTAGAAGCGCGTTCAATTTACAATATGGGTGCTATGGGTCACACTGCTTGTATCCCATCAGTTTCTAACTCTATTGACGTTGCTAAAGACTTTGTTAGATTCTTCTATTCAGACGTATGTCAACTTGCATATATGGAAGCAACTCAAGGTCAAAATATCCCAATGACGTTTGACCCTAACAGCACTGCCCCAGTTACTGCAGGTGCAACTCAAACTATTGCTGATGCTTACAAAACAGTTTACGGTAAATGTTCACCAATGCAACAAGCAAGGTTAACGTTTATGTTTAATACGTTCAACCCACCTAAAACTATGCGTGGTGGCGGTAGAAAACCACTTCCAAGCGCTGGCTTATCCTCTCTTTACGGTACTAGTGACCCTGGTAAAATTTTCAGGGGTACTGAAAGCGAAAGCGCTGAATCTATTTTCTATGCAACAATTGATGCAAACGACGAAGAATCGTTTAAATTTAAGTTGTTTGAAGCAGGTTTATCTGACAGTTATTAAGATTTATTTTGGAAACGCCAATTAAAATGGCGTTTCCAATAAATACTAAACAAAACCTAATTTAATTAGGTAGGGTTTTACTTTTATTATTATTTATTACGTTGTATCGTAATAAAATTTTTGCTTTAAAAAAATATGTGCGCATACATAAATTAAAATTAACTAAATTTGTAGGATTATTTAGGTAATTAGTCGTTTAAGTTGGCGTGCGTAAAAATAAAAAAACGAATATTGCAATTACGTCAATTACTTTTAAAATGTTTACATTTTTTTATGTAAAAGGGGTAAACTTGTAATATTAA